>JAJFFB010000170.1 GCA_021776925.1 Planctomycetota bacterium
GCGCCGCCTTTGGGATTGGCGCGCAGGAATTGACCCAGAATGAGCAGTCCGCCACCGGTGAAGAAGGCTCCCCCCGCGAGGATGACCCAGCCGAGGTCGACTGCGGCGAGGTGTCCGCCGACCACCAGCGCGATGAGCCCCAGGGCATAGAGATAGGCGCGGCGCGCGGCGAAGCAGTAGCCGATCACCAGCAACATCAAGGTGATGACCACACCCAAGGGCACCCCTTTGTACTTGTGCATGAAGTCGTGCAAGGGTCCGCTGTCGCGCGTGGCCAGATAGGCCCCGGCACCGAAAACCAGCACGATCACGTTGGCGACCAGGAGGATGCCGAGACGGCTGCGCAACCATTGGGCGCGCGGGGCGGAGTAGCGCACCAGGCCGACGCGCGGCACCACCAGCCGCTGCTTGGCCACTTCCCAGAAGGGCCACAGCACTACGATTCCCAAGGGCAGAAGATCGATGTCGGTGAGGGCGGTGATGCCGAAGATCACCAGCGACAGGCCGCCGAAGATGTCCGCCAAGCCGTTGTGGGTGCTGCGGCGGAAGGCGCTTTCTTCGAGGTCCGCGAGGTCCGGAGGTAGGGAGGCGCGTGTGTTCATCTGTATTGCAGTGTACTCTGCGCCACAAAGTACGGTGTCCAGCCCGCCGTGTTGGCTCCTATTCCGCTTGCCCCACTATCCTCTTGGGCGATGTTGACCCTGATCCTGACGCTCCTGGCTGCTCCCCTATCCCTGGTTCAGCAGGAGGAATGGACTCTGATCGAAGCCCCCAGAGCCTGGGAAGAGCAGACGATTGGGCGACAAACAAGCCATTTGGCTGGTTTGAATGGCCACGTGTGGTTGTGGACCTCCCTTCCTATCCCCGCAGATTGGCCTGAGGAGGGCCTGGAGCTGGAATTGGGCCCGATCGACGACGCCGATGTCACCTTTTTCAACGGCATCCAGGTCGGGGCGACCGGCGGCATGGGCCCTGGCGGCCCTACCGCCTGGAGCACTCCGCGGCGCTATGCGCTGCCGCCAGGGCTTGCGCGGCCGGGTGCGAACAACGTTGTCGCGGTGCACATTTTCGACTCCGGAGGCAAGGGTGGTTTCAGCGCCGCAGCGGCTGATCGTTTTCGCCTGCTGGGGCCGGAGGATCGCGCGCTCGATCTCGGCGGAAGCTGGTTGTTGCACGCGGGAGTTTTGACCAGGCAAGCCCGGGCCGTAATCGATCCGGACAGCGCCCTGGCCAAACGGCAGACCTTGGAGCAGCGCCGCGAAGTGAAGGATCTTCAGGAAGGGGCCGGTGGTGGCGATCACCTGCTGTGGTACCAGCAGCCCGCCGCCGACTGGAACGCGGCGCTGCCGCTCGGCAATGGTCGGCTCGGCGCGATGGTCTTCGGCAGGGTCGAACGTGAGCGCATCCAGCTGAACGAAGACAGCGTGTGGGCGGGCGCGCCGCTGCAGCGCGAACGCGAGGTCAGTGCCGCCGCCCTGGTGCACGCGCGCGAGCTGCTGTTCCAGGACCAGGTGGTCGAGGGACAGGCGATCATGCAGCAGCAGTTCATGAGCCCGCGCCTGGTACGCAGCCACCAGACTCTGGGTGACCTCGAACTGATTGCGCCGCCCCCATCCAGCGTGCGCGACTACCAGCGCCAGCTCGATCTGCGCCAGGCCGTGGCGACGACGACATGGATGCAAGGAGACAGCCGCTACACCCGCCGCGTTTACGCCACCGCCGCGGACCAGGTGCTGGTAGTGCAGCTGGACATCGACGGGCCGGACGAGATCGACGTGCAGGTCCGGCTGTCACGCCCGCAGTTGTTCGAGGGCGAGGTCTACACCGCCGCCGGCCACGGTGAAATCAACATGCACGGAGTGGCGATCAATGGCGAACACCGCGGGGTGAAGTACGCGGCCACCGCGCGGGTCCTCACCGGCAAGTCCATACCTTCCGTTGAGTCCGCTTCGAAGCTCGGCACCACGCTGCGCGCGATCGACGGCGGGCTGCACGCCATCGGCGGCAAGTCGTTGACCATCCTGCTCGCCGCCGGAACCGATTACGACGCCATGCCGGCCTACCTCGGCGGCGACCCCGAAGAGCGCATTCATGAACAGCTCGACGACGCCGAGGCGCGCGGGGTCACTTCCTTGCTGCAACGGCACCTGCGGGCGCACGCGCGCTTGTACCAACGTTGTCAGATCGCGCTGCCGTCGAATGCCCAGGCGCGCCTGCCCACCGATCAGCGCTTGCAGGCGCACCGCAGCGGCGCCGAAGACCTGAGCCTGGCCGCCTTGTACTTCCATTACGGCCGCTATCTGCTGATCAGCAGTTCGCGCCCCGGCACCATGCCGGCCAATCTACAAGGGCTGTGGAACGAGCACCTCGAGGCGCCATGGAACGCCGACTACCACATCAACATCAATCTGCAGATGAACTACTGGCCGGCCGAGGTCGCCAACCTCGGCGAGTGTCATCTGCCGCTGGTGGATTTCATCGAGCACCTCGCCGTGCGCGGCGCGGTCACCGCGCGCGAACTCTACAACGCGCGCGGCTGGGTCGCGCACCACACCAGCGACGCCTGGCACTTCACCGCACCCACCGGTCAGACCGTGTGGGGTTTATGGCCAGTGGGCGGCGCATGGTGCACGCGACATCTTTGGGAGCACTATCTGTTCTCCCTGGACCGTGACTTCCTCGCTCGCGCTTGGCCGCTGATGCGCGGCTCGGCGCAGTTTTTTCTCGACTACCTGGCGATCGACCCGCGTAGTGGCAAGCTGGTCAGTGGTCCGTCCTCGAGTCCGGAGAACCGTTTCCGCACCCCCGAAGGCCAGGTCGCCGACACTTCGATGGGCGCCAGCATGGATCAGGAAGTCATCTGGGATCTGTTCAGCAACGTGCTGCGGGCGGCCGAGATCCTCGGTCATGATGACGATCCCCTGGTAGCGCAGGTGCAAGAAGCGCGCGTGCGTCTGGCGCTGCCGGCGATCGGCGACGACGGACGCATCCAGGAGTGGCTGCGCCCCTACGAAGAAGTCGAACCCGGCCACCGCCACATGTCGCACTTGTACGGGCTGCACCCTGGCGCACAATTCACTTTCGCCGGCACGCCCGAGTACATGGCGGCGGCACGCCGTTCGATCGAAGCGCGACTGGCGCGGGGCGGCGGCCACACCGGCTGGAGCCGCGCCTGGATCACCAACTTCTGGGCGCGCTTGCGCGATGGCGCGCAGGCCATCGCCAACTTCTCTGAGCTGCTCAACCACTCCACCCTCGACAATCTCTTCGACAGCCATCCGCCGTTCCAGATCGACGGCAATTTTGGCGGCAGCGCCGCGATCGCCGAGATGCTGGTGCAGAGCCACGAGTGGATCGAAGGCGACGGCCTGCCCGGCGGCCACCGCATCGTGCTGCTGCCGGCGCTGCCGCCCGCCTGGAAGGAAGGCAAGGTGGTCGGCCTACGTGCGCGCGGCGGCGTGACGCTTGACTTCGCCTGGCGCGACGGCCGCGTGATCTTCCTCGAGGCCGACTGGCCGGGGGTGGAAGCACTGCGCATCCAGCTGCCAGGTCGAGCACCGATCCGGCTGGCGCCAAGCGGCCGCCCCCAGCGTCAGCGCTTGGTTTCGGGTCCCTGACCTGGGTGGTTAACACTCGCGCCAGTCATGCGTAGGATGAAGCCATGAACAGTTTCCGCCCACAACGCACCACCAGGCGCGGGTCGATCCTGTCCTTTGTTCTGGGCGGGGTGACCGTGCTGCTGGCTTTCGAGGCCTGGGCCGGGCCGCTCGGCGTATTCCGACAGCAGCCCCTCGACCCCAACGCGGAGGCGCGTCAGGTTACCGCAAGGGGGGGGCTGCTCGAAGCCGAGCGCTCGACCATCGCCCTATTCCAGCAGGCTTCGCCGGCGGTGGTCCACATCCGCACCACGGAATTGCGCCGCAGCATGTTCGCGCGCAACGCCACCGAAATCCCGCAGGGCAGCGGCTCCGGCTTTGTCTGGGACAGCAATGGTTATCTGGTCACCAACTACCACGTGATCCGCAATTCCAATCGCATCCTGGTGACCCTGGCCGACGGCGTCACCACCCTCGAAGCGCAACTGGTCGGCTTCGATTCGGTCACCGACCTCGCGGTGCTCAAGATCGAGGTGCCGCGCAGCGGGCTGCCCGAACTGCCACTCGGCACCAGCGACGATCTGCAGGTCGGCCAGAACGTCTATGCCATCGGCAACCCCTTCGGCTACGACCAGACGCTGACCACCGGCACCATTTCCGGCCTGCACCGCGAAATCCTGTCGGTGGTACAAACGCCGATCCGCGGCGTGATCCAGACCGACGCCGCCATCAACCCCGGCAACTCGGGCGGACCGCTACTCGACAGTTCTGGCCGCCTGATCGGGGTCAACACCGCGATCCACAGTCCCTCAGGCGGCAGCGACGGCATCGGATTCGCCGTTCCGGTCGACACCATCAACCGCGTGATTCCGCAGATCATCCAGAAGGGCCACCCGACGCGGCCCACCCTGGGGGTCTACCTCGCTCCCGACAGTTGGGCCAGACGCCAGCGTATCGACGGCGTAGTGTTGTCCGAGATCCGCGCGGGCGGGCCGGCCGATCGCGCCGGCCTGCGCGCGGTGACCGAATCCTCCAGCGGGCGCGTGGTGCTGGGCGACATCATCGTCGGCATCAACGGCGTGCGCGTGCACAGCGAAAAAGAATTCGTCCTGCAGCTCGCCGCGCTCTTGCCCGGCGAAGAGGTGGTGCTCGACGTGC
This sequence comes from Planctomycetota bacterium, assembly GCA_021776925.1. Lineage (GTDB taxonomy): Bacteria > Planctomycetota > UBA1135 > UBA1135 > UBA1135 > JAJFFB01. The sequence continues at coordinate 4,755 of JAJFFB010000170.1, forward strand.
TGCGCGAAGGCAAACGGGTCGACGTGCAGGCCACCCTCGACGCCTTCGAGGAGTAAATGGGGGCGATCCCCTGGTCTTGATCAGGCCAGATCGAAGAGCAGCATTTCGGCCCCGGTCTCAGCACCCATTGCGCCTATGCCTTCAGCCTCCACCTGCTCAACATCGCTCAAAGCCAGGCCGTCGCCGGCACTCAGCTCGACGCCGTTGACCTTGGCAGCGCCGCGCACCATCTGCACCCAGGCCGCCCGACCTTGAGCGATGGATTGCGCAGCTTGCTGTCCGCTCGGCAGCTGGATCGCGTAGAGCGAGACATCCTGATGGATGCTCAGCGCAGCACGCGCGGAGGTTGCTTCTGCAGGTGCGGCCACCAGCTGCCACTCCCCTGGGTGTTCGGCAAGCGCCAGCGGGCGCTGTTCATATCCCGGATCCAGACCGCGCTCGCGCGGCATGATCCAGATCTGCAGCAGGTGCAGAGGATCCTCGTCCGAGGGATTGAACTCGCTGTGACGCACGCCGCTGCCTGCGGTCATGCGCTGCACCTCCCCGGCAGCCACCACCGATCGGGTGCCCATGCTGTCGCGGTGTTCGACGGCGCCCGAGATCACGTAAGTGATGATCTCCATGTCGCGGTGCGGGTGCTCGCCGAAGCCCTGACCTGGCACAACGACGTCTTCGTTGATCACCCGCAGGTTGCGATAACCCATGTGGGCCGGGTCGTGGTAGTCGGCGAAGCTGAAGCTGTGCCAGGTGCGCAGCCAGCCGTGGTCGAAATGCCCGCGCTCCGCAGCCGGCCTCAGGGTGTTCATGATTTCACTTCCTGGGCGATGTCAGCCAACGGCAGACGATCACTCGGCTGCTCCTTTTCGGCATAGCCTTCGGGCAGGGCCGCGGCCGGTCCCGGATGGCCGATCACGAAGGCCGCCCGCGCTTGGTACACCGACTCGTCAACGTCGAAGACCTGATAGGCCAGCTCGGGCACGAAGCCCCCCATCAAGTGGGTGCCTAGACCCAACATCGATGCCTGCAGGGCCATCGCATAGCCGGCAGCACCGGCGTCGAAGCCCGCCCAATCGTTGGGCTCGCCGTTGTGGCGGAAGTTGCGCCGACTGAAGATCACCCCGATGAGCGGTGCCTTCTGTGCCCACACCCGATTGCCCGGCACCAAGACTTCGGCGGCGGCGGCATGCGGACCCTGGTCACGCTGCACATAACGGATTAACCAAGGTTGTTCGTTGTAGCAGGAAGGTGACCAGCGGGCCGCCTCGAAAATTGCCTGGAGCTGGGGCTCCAAAATCGCCTCAGGCAGGTAGGAACGGGGTGACCACCGCTGCACAAAGAGCGGGTCGGCGGCGGCCTGGGGAGTACGCAAGGTGGATTGGGTCATGTTTCGCCTCAGAGGATCCAGAGTTGGTTGCGCTGGTTTCGCGAAGAGGCATTATCTGTTCCAACAACTATCGGTGCAACTATAATTTGCCCATGCCAGCGGACCTACCCGAAAACCCCGCCCGCAGCGCCTTTCTGGCCCTGGTCCAGGTCCACGAGGCGCTTTCCGAGGACTTCCGCCTGTTGTTCCAGGAGTCCGGGCTGACCGCCACCCAGTTCAACGTGCTGCGCATCCTGGTCCGCGGCAGCTCCGAAGGCGAATCCTGCGGCCACATCGCCGCCAACCTCATCCACCGCGTTCCCGACGTCACCCGGCTGGTCGACCGCATGCAGGAACACGGGCTGGTCGAACGCCATCGCGCCACGCAGGACCGGCGCGTGGTGCGCATCCGTATCACCGAACACGGGCGCGAATTGTGCGAGTCGCTCTATCCGGCGGTTTCGCGCATGCACCTGGAACAGTTGCGCTGCCTGAGCCCGGAACAACAAGAGCAGCTCGATCATCTGTTGCGCCTGATCCTGGACACCCGCCCTATTCGTAGCGGAAGCGGCGGGCGGACATCCACAGCATGACCACCGCGCCGGCGCTGATCAGGAGCAGCGACTGCAGAGCTGCGCCGGCGCCGTTCTGAAAACTGATCAGCTGGTGCATCGCGTCCATCGCCCAGCCTGAGGGTAGATAGGAGGCCAGTGCCCGCATCGCCGGCGGTGTGATCTCGATCGGCCACCAGCAACCGCCAAGCGCCGCCAGCACCATCGTCGCCATGACACCGAGGCCGACCACCTGGCCCTCGCTGCTGCCGAGATTGCCGACCAGCATGCCCGCCGATGCGCACAGTCCTGCCCAGGCGGCCAGAACCAGCAGCACCATGGCGAGATCGGGGCCCCAGTCGAGCGAGAAGATCAGCGTGCCGTAGACCATGCCCACCGCGACCTGAATCATGCCCAGCGTCCAGCGTGCGAACCACTTGCCGGCGACCACCGAAGCGCGCGAGATCGGGGTGGCGGCCAGGCGGCGCAGCAACCCCTGCTGGCGTTCGGTCACCAGCAGCACTGCACCGCCGGTCAGGCACTGCATCAGTACGAACATCACCATGATGCCCGGGATGGTCTGCTCATATCCCTGCGGAATCTCCTGGCGCGTTCCGGCCGGACGCGTCTCGATGGTGAGGCTGCGCGGCATCGCGTCGAGCTCGGCGAAGGTCTCGGCCGAAAGGATCTCTCCCATGGCCTCGAGCGCGATCATGTCGGCCAGGGTCGAGTAGACCGCGCGAGACAGACGGAACTGATCGAAGTCCTGGCCGATACCGCTCTGAACGCGGCGAAATTCGAGCAGCGCGGGCTCGCCGTCGAGAACGCTGGCGGTGAAGTCCTCCGGCAGCACCAGGCGGCGGTCGAAGTCCTCAAATGGGTATTTATCCAGGTACAGCCCCTGCTCGTTGGGCAGCTGCGCCTGGAGCTTGTTCTCGGCCATGCGCCGCGCCATCTGTTCGTAGAGGAAGCCCGGTTCACCCGGTGCCTCGACGGCCAGGTTCTGCACGTCGCTGCCACTCCCCCCGCCGAATCCACCGGTGACAGTGCCGATGAAATAAAAGAACACCAGCGGCATGACCAGCAGCCAGCCGAGGGTTTCGCGCTCGCCGAGGATCTGGCGCAGATCCTGCCGCGCGATGAAGACCGCGTCGTTCCACCAGTGGCGGCGGCGCCTGTTTTGAGTGGAAGGGCTCATGGCAGTGCGGCGACCTTGCGCAGACGACGAAGCACCAGCCAGCACAGCGCGCCGGTCACGAGCACAAGAAGGACCGCGTTGACCGCCAATGCCGCGTAGTCGGCTTCGTCCATCAGCACCGGCTTGAGTTCGCTCAGGATCCAGCCGTTGGGGGTCCAGCGGCCGACCGCCACCATCCAGTCGGGCATCGCCTCGAAGGGGAAGAAACTGCCGCCGAGCATCAGCAGCGGGAACATCGCGGTGTTGGTGAGGATGGATCCAGCGCGCCGCGTCGACGCCCACAACTGCACCAGGGACACCAGCGCGTAGACCCCGAGCCCGCCCAGGCTCCACCACAGCACCGCCGCCGGCAGGGTGGACCAGCGCAGCCCGTGGTAGGCGTAGCCGATGCTGAACAAGATCACACCGATGATCAGGAATAGGACCAGCGCGGCGAGCAGCTTGCCGCCCAGCAACAGGCGCAGGCGCCGCGGTCCGTACAGGTAACGGCGCAGGGTGCCTTGCTCGCGTTCCTGCCAATAGTCTTCGGACATGCCCTGGGCGATGAAGAACATCGCCATCAGCAGCATGCTCGGAAACATGAAGAAGCTGAACTCCAGCTCCAATCCTTCTTCGTCGGACTCGTCCTCGACGCTATCGACCACGGTGGTCAGTTCCAGGCGCAGCGGATCGACGTAGTCGCTGACGTCTTGAGCGATCTTGTTGATGCCGACGCTGAGCGCGGCGACCACCGGATCGGCGAGGGTGAACTCGTCCGGTTCCGGTCCCTCACGCATGATGGCAAGCTGCGGACCAAACAACCGGTGAATGTAGAAAACCGCGTCGCGCAGAATGCTCAGCGTTTCCTCGAGGATTCCGGGCAGGATCGACTGCGCCGGATTGGTCACCAATTCCAGCGTGACCGGGGTTTCATCCAGCACCGCGTCGCCGAATCCCTCGGGGATACGCAGGAATGCGGTGCCGTCGTTGTCGTTGAGGCGCTCGAGCGCGGCTTCGCCATCGAGGTGCTCGATCAAGACCAGTTCGCTCATCTGGTCGGAAGAGAACACGTTGACCAGCAGGCCGGAAAGGAAGGTGTCGTCCTGGTCTTCGATGAACAACAGCGCCTGCGGTTTCATGCCGCCAGCCCCCCCCATCACCGAGGTCATCAGCACGCCGATCAACAGAGGAACGCACAACCACAGGCCCAGCTTCCACGGGTCGCGCAGCAGTCGGCGCAGATCGCGCTCGGCGGTCAGACGGAGAAAACCGGCAGCCCTCATTCGCGCAATTCCTTGCCGGTGAGTTTGATGAACAGGCTTTCGAGGCTCGGCTGGCTGACGGTGGTGTCGCGGATCTCGGCGCCGGCGCCGTGCAGAGCCTGAAACAACTCGGGCAGGCGCAACGACGCACCGGCCAGCGCCAGGCGCAAGCCGTCTTCTTCGATCTGCAGGATCTCGAGATCGGGCAGAGGGTCCAGCGCGTGACGCACCGCCTCTTCGGCGAAGGTGCCGCTCAGGCGCAGGATGTCGCGCTCACCGAGGATGCCGCGCAACTCCGGTAGCGTGCCCTGGGCGATGATGCGGCCGAAGTCGAGAATCGCCAGACGGTCGCACAGGGTCTCGGCCTCTTCCATGTAGTGCGTGGTGTAGAGCACGCAGGTGCCGTCGGCGACCAGTTCCCGCACCAGCTCGAGCAGGCGCACGCGCGACTGCGGGTCGACGCCCACGGTCGGTTCGTCGAGCAGCAGCACGCGCGGCTTGTGGACGATGGCGCACCCCAGATTGAGGCGCCGTTTCATGCCGCCGCTGAACTGCTTGACCGGTTCCTTGGCGCGGTCGACCAGACCTGTGATCTCGAGCACTTCGAGCACCCGAGTATTCAGTTCGGCGCCGCGCAGACCGTAGGCCGCGCCCCAATAGGAAAGGTTGTGGGTGGCCGAAAGCTCTTCGAACAAGGCCAGCTCCTGCGGCACCACGCCCAGCTGTTCGCGCGAGGCCAGCCCGTCGGTGACCACGTCGTGGCCGAGGATGCGGATGCGGCCCGAGGTCGGCGTGATCAGACCACAGAGGCAGCCGATGGTGGTCGACTTGCCCGCACCATTGGGACCGAGAAAACCGAAGATCTCGCCGGATCGCGCCTCGAAGGCGACCTCATCCACAGCGACCAGGTCGCCGAACTGTTTGCGCAGATCCGCAACTTCGATCATGACGCCGCTCATGGGCAGAATTCTAGCAATGACCCCACCCCAAGTCTGCAGACACATTTCCGCCACAAATATGGAGCAAGCGAAATGGGGGGGATTCCCGTAACATGAGGTCCGCCTCGTCGAATACGGGGCTCAACCCATTAATCACCGCCATGAAGACTAGCACCCTGCTGAGCACGGTCGTCGCTGGCCTGGTCGCTGTATCCGCAGCGCCGGCCCAGTCCGATCAGGCCGACCTTCAAGCGAAATACGAGAAGAAAATCTCTGAAGACTGGGTCGGCCATGGCGGCTGGATCCTCGACTTTGACGAAGCCCTCGCCAAAGCCAAGAAAGAGAACAAACTCGTTTTCGCCTACTTCACCCGTTCCTACTCGCCGTGACCGCCGTGCAAGGCATTGGAGAGTGGTTCACTCTCCACCCCTGATTTCGCCAAGTTCACCGACAAGGTCGTTCCCTACCTGCATGTGACCACCCACGTTGAGGGTCACCCGGGCGAGGAACTCTCCAAGACCTACGGAATCCGCGGTTTCCCCACCCTGAAGTTCCTCGATGCGGAGGGCCAAGAGCTCACCGAGCCGAACGGCCGCGATGTCGCCAGTTTCCAGGCCACCCAGACCAACCTGGCCGCCTACGCCGATCTCAAGCGTCGTGTCGACGCCGGTGAGAAGGGGCTGGGGCCGAAATTGCTGCTGGCCGAAATCGGTCTGGGCAAGGTCAAGTTCCCCGAGGCCCAGGCCCGCTTCGCCAAGATGAAGAAGCTCAAGCCTGCGGTCAAAGCTGACCTGGAAGTGGCTCTGCTCAACTCTGAGGTAACGCACCTGCTCGACTCCATCGGTCGCGATGAAGAAAAGAGCAAAGAGGTCGGTGCCAAGTTTGCCGCGATGGTGGCCGAGAAGCGGATCCCTACTGGCGATTCGGCGATCATGTTCTGGAGCCTGATCCTCAACCACGCCGAAACCACCACCGATGCCAAGCTGTACAAGAAGGCCCTGGACTTCTTCGTCGGCAAATTCGGCGACGAGAAGCGCTACGAAGGTGCGATCAAGCGTCTCAAAGAGACCTACGAGAAACTCCAAGGCGAGAAGATCGGCTAGTCCGGAATTCCCCGCGCTCTTCACGGAACGCGGCTAGATTCTCCGGGGCCTCCCGCAAAGGGGGCCCCGGTTTTTCGTGCCCACAATCGCAACCCCTAGTCCGCCCGCGGATCCCGCCAAGGTGTCGCAACGGCCCGGCCGCCGACCGCCCAGGCTGCGGCGGCTGCGGCGCATCTGGAAGTGGCTGTGGCGCGGCAGCGTGCTGTTGCTGGTGCTGCTTTATCTCGGCCGCAACGCCGTGGTCGGCCCCCTGGTCCTGCGCGCGGTGGGCGACCAGATCGAGGCCGCCCTCGGCACCGAAGTCGAATTCGACTCGATGCACGGTTCCTGGCTGTGGGACATCGGCCTCGGCGTCATGCGCACGCGCGGCAGCGGCGATCAGACCCCGCTGCGTCGCTTTGAAATCCGCGGCGTCAAGGCGAGCTATTCCTTGTGGCAGTTGCTGCGCGGCCGGCCCGATTGGTTGAAGTCCGTTCACGTGCAGAGCCTGAGCCTGGACCTGGATCTGCGCCAGCAAGGTCCGGACTCGGAACAAAGCGAGGAGGATGGGCCGCTGGAGCTGCCGACCTACCTCCCTGCAATCGAGGTCGCAAATCTGGACCTCGCGGTGACCGATGGGCAACACCGCCTGCGGATTCCAAGCGCCACTCTGCGCACGCTTCAGGGACCAGGCGCCGCGGTCCGCGACCCCACCCAAAGCTGGGTGTCGCGCCTGCAGCTGCTGGCTGAGGCGGCGGAGCTTGAGCACCCGGATGGCAGCAAGATCCTGCTGGATTTCGACAGCAAGGTGGACTACTACGTCGCGCTCGAGGGTGCGGCGCGCTTCCGCTTCATCCATGATTTTCAGGCCAGAACCCAAGCACCAAGCGAGGCTGCCCATCTGCACCTCGAAGGCGGTCTCGACGGCAGCGTGCTTCACCTGGACGTGCACTTGGAACAACTCGACGCCGCCTTGGTGGAACCTTGGCTGCGTCAGGGGCTGGCCGGGCGCCTGGCCCTCACCGGCAAGGTCCTGATCGATCTCGAACAGCCTCTGGCAGCGAGCGCAGAACTCCAATTCGGCAGCGAGGACAACCGCTGGCAGCGTTATCAGCTCGACGCAGTGAACGGCGACCTGCATCTTGAGGGGGGGGTGCTCAGCAGCACTGCACTGAGTGCTCGTGGGCCCGGTCTTTTCTTGGCCGCGGAAGATCTGCGCTGGGAGCTCCCATCCGCTGGCGAGGAAGCAGTGGGCGAAGTCCGCATGCAAATGGTGGTCGACGACGTGCAGGACTGGCTGCTGCGCACCGGCCGCGACTGGGGGGAATATGCTGACCTGCCGCGCCGCCTCGATTGGAAAGGGAGGGTCACTGCGTCGGGTGGCGTGGCCGAGGCGGAAGTGCTGTCTCTGCTGCTGGACACCGGTCTCGGCGAGGTGGCGGTGACAGGATCTGCGCGCCTCAGTTTGGACGGCGAGCGCGTCTTCGCCGACGGCGAACAGCGCTTGCAAGTGCGCGCACGCGGGGTCGACCTGGTCGAGGCGTGGCGCAAATTCCTGCCGCAGCAGCCGGCCCCCTGGCGAGCGGGAAGCGCTGCGGTGGAATTCACCCTAAGTGGAAACGCTCAGGATCCTGAGTGCGGGATGCACATTCAGCTCCATCGCGTGCAAGCGGTCGCCGGTCAGGTACCCTTGTCGGCGGAGGAATTCCAGGCCGATTTCCGCTTGCGTTATGAGACTGGCGCCGCCGAACTCGAACAGGGCACCCTGACCGCCGACGGCCTGTCCTTGCGCACTACTGCCACGCTGCCCATCCGCCTGGACCTTGAATCCTTGGCCGCTGGCGTGTTGCCGGTGATCGAAGCCGAGGATGTTGACCTGCGTGTATTCCTGGACCACTTTGATCTGGACCGGCTGCTGTTGCCCGCCGGCAGGGTAGAGCCGGGTGAAGTGAATGCGCACGGGCAGCTGAACGCCCAATTCGCGCTTTCCGGCAGTCTCGCCGAACCCAGGATCCACTTGGATCTCACCGGCTCAGATTTACGCCTGGTCACAGGTGGAGCCGAGGCTTTGCCGGCACCCCTGGGAATCAAGCTGCAAGCGGATTACGGGGACGGGCAGCTGCAACTCAGTTCCTTCGAGGTCGGCGACGGCATGGTCAGCGTCGTGGGTGAAGGACGTATGACCCAGTCCCTGAACCTGCAGCAGTGGCTCGATGGAACCATGCCGCCTTTCAACCCGGAGGGCGTCGATCTGAAGCTGAGGATGCCCCCCGTGGATCTTGCCACCTTGCCATGGCTCGAATCGGCGACTTCCGCAGCAGGCGAGGTCAGCGCGAGGTTCCAGCTCGGCGGCAGTCTGCACCAACCCGAATTGGAGCTGGGCATTCACGGCACCGGTCTGCGCTGGCGCAACGCCAACCACGTCCTGCTGCAAGATCCGGCCAGCCTCGAGCTGGTGGCGCGTTATGCCAACGGCACGGCGGTCCTCGAGCGACTGCGCGCCAGCGCTCCGCAATTCGAGCTCAAGGGCGAAGCGGTGTGGGCGGGTGCTCTGGACCTGGGTGCCCTGGCCAGCGGACAGAGGTTTGAACCTGGGGTCCTCGAAGGACTGGTGCGCGCGGATGCTCCCGACCTGCGGTGGCTCGGAGGCATTCTTGGCGTGCGCCGGCTCGGCGGGGCTCTGCACGCGGATCTGCGCGTCGAGGGCCCTCTTCACTCCTTGAATTGGGAGGTGGACGGCAGCCTGAAGGATGGCGTTCTACGCCTCGACAATCCCAATCTGGCCGCCCTCGACCGGCTGCAGATTGAGGGACGTTGGCGCGGCGGCGCGCTCGAGCTGCCGACGATCAGCGGCGAACTGGGCGCGGCTCCATTCCAGGGCAGCGGCAGCATCGACCTGCTAGCCGCTGCCGGGCCAGCGGTGGATCTGCGCCTGGTCGGCCAGGATCTTCTGTTGTTCCGCCAACCGGGCCTCAAGTTGCGCTCCGATGCAGGCCTGCACGTGCACGGCACCTGGCCGCAACTGCGCGCGGAAGGCGATCTCGAACTGACCGACGGCCGCTACGTCAAGGCGGTGGATTTCTTCCTACCGCTGCTGCGCCAGGGCCAGCCGCCGACCACCGGCATCGAGGGGTTCAGCCTGTTCTCCCTCGGCCCGCCGCTGCAGGACATCCAACTCGACCTTGCCGTCCACCCGGGCAGTGGTTTCCGCGTGCGCACCAATGTCGCCGACGGTCTGGTTCGTCCCGACCTCAAGCTGCGCGGCAACGGCGAGGTGCCGTTCCTGGTCGGCCAGGTCTACCTCGACCAGTTCTTTGTCAACCTGCCCACCCACCGCATCCGCGTCGAACACGGGGTGGTGCGCTTTGAGGAGGACAACCCATTTGTTCCCCGGCTTGACATCCAGGCAGGCTTCCGCCGCTATGGCTACAACGTCACCATTCTGATCGAGGGCTCGCTCCTCGAGCCGGTTGTGCGCTTGACCTCGGTGCCGCCGCTGGAGCCCGAGGAATTGCTGCTCTTCGCCACCACCGGACAGCCACCGCAGGCACAAATGAGCGCCGAAGAGGCGCTGGGCACGGTGGCGGTCTATCTGGCGCAGGACTGGGTGCGGCGCTTCCTCGGCGACGAATCGACAACATCGGGCGAAACCCTCGCCGACCGCATCGAAATCGAGTTTGGCCGCGATGCCTCCAACCGCGGCGCCGAAACCATCGAAGGGCGCTTCCTGATCCGCCGGGACAACCTGCGGCCCGATGACGCGCTTTTCCTCACCGGCGAGCGCGACGCCTATGGCGATTTCAACCTCGGCTTGCGCATCCGTTTCCTTTTCCCATGATCGGCGCACTGCTCACCCTCGCCCTCGGCCTCGCCTGGCAGCAGCCGGAATCGCTGGAGACCCACTTCGAGGGGCTTTCCGCGTTGACCGCGCGCGATCTGCTGCGCGCTGCCGTAGATGAGCAAGCCGATCTGGTCCGCAATGGCTTCCGCCGCGCCGAGGTCGACGACATGGCCTTCCGCATGGAGAGTCACGCTCGCGACCAGGGCTTCCCCTTCGCCCGTGTGCGCTGGGACTACCGCATCGCCGGCAGCGTCCTGCACGCGACCTTCAAAGTCGAAGAAGGTCCGCGCACGCGGCTCGGCGAGATCACCCTCGAAGGTAACCTGCGTTTTTCTCAGGAGGAATTGCAGCCATTCCTGGTGCCCTCCGCCACCACCCGGCTCGAGGGCCGGCCGCTATTTCTGTCCTCGCGCGTGGCCGCAGCACCCGGCGCCATCTCCTCGCTGTACCGCGGTCATGGCTATCTCGATGTCGAGGTGCCAGCGCCGCAGATCGAGTTTCGCGAGGAGCGCAGCGTCGCCGACGTTCACCTGGTGGTGCACGAGGGGCCGTGTTTCCGGGTCGCCGCGATCCGCTTCGACGGCAACCAGTCCCTCCGCCAGACCGACCTCGAGACCTTGACTGCCGGCATGGTCGGCAAGCCCTTCTTCCCCCGCCAGGCCTTTGACCTGGGCCAGCGGGTCAGCGCCGCGTACGCCGATCGCGGTTACGCCGGCAACCGCGTGGTGGTCGAGCGCGCCCTCGACCGGAACACCGGGGCGGTCAATCTGCAGGTGGTGATCGACGAAGGCCCCTTGGTCGAGATCGGCGAAGTGCGCATTGTGGGCGAGCTGCGGACCCGCGAGGATTTCATCCTGCAGCGCCTGGCCCTGCTACCGGGGGCGCGTTACGACCGCCGCCTGGAACAGAAGTCCTTTCGCCAGCTCTATCGCACCGGCTTGTTCCGGCGCGTGGACCTGAGCCTGACCGGGGACGGTGCGGTGCGCGATCTGCAGGTCGAGCTGGAAGAGGGCATGCACAAGGAGCTGACCCTGGAACCCGGCTACGGCTCCTACGAAAAACTGCGCTTCAAGCTCGGCTGGCGCGACAAGAACCTGTTCGGCAGCGGCCGGGTGTTCCGCGCCGAGGGCTCCGCGTCGATGAAGAGCGTGGGCGCCCTGGTCGGGGTCACCGACCCGTGGTTCCTCGGCAGCGAAATCGAACTCGACACGCCGCTGTTCTTCCGCCGCCGCCAGGAGCCCAGCTTCAACCGCGAAGAAGCCGGTCTGGCGGCGCAGTTCCGCTGGCGGCAGAGCCGGCGCCTGTCCTGGCTGTGGGGCTACCGCATCTCGCGTACCCGGGTGAACTCGGAATCGGCTGGGCTCCCGGCGGACATCCTGGCCGATGACGCGACTCTGGCGAGTGTCTTTGCCGGCCCGCGTTATGACACCCGCAACGACTATTTCAATCCGACGCGGGGGGGGTTCCACAGCCTTCAGTTCGAGTACGGCTCGAGCGTGCTCGGCGGCGAGGTCGATTATCTGCGCAGCGAACTCACCCTGTCCCATTTCCAGCCGTTGAATCAAACGGCCAGCAGCGCCCTCGCCCTGGGGCTGCGCAGCCAGGTGGTGGTGCCGACCGGCGACACCGACGAAGTTCCCTTGCAACTGCGCGTCTTCAACGGCGGGGAAAACAGCGTCCGCGCCTTCCGCGAAAGCCGCCTGGGCCCGGTCGACGCTCTCGGCGAGCCGCTCGGCGGGGAAGTCGCCACCAGCCTCAGCGTCGAATGGCGCCAGCGCCTGCGCGGGGCGCTGTGGTCGGGGCTGTTCCTCGACTACGGCAACGTGGCCCTGGACGCCTCGGCTCCCTTCGAGGATTTTCGTCCGGCAGTGGGTGCCGGCCTGCGCTATCTGGTTCCAGTAGGTGCGTTGCGCCTGGATTTCGGCCTGAACCCTGAGCGCCGGCCAGGGGAGGATAAATGGCTGATCCATCTCAGCGTTGGCATGGCATTTTAGGAATATTGAAACTGGGGTTTCCGCCCAAGAAAGGCGCCCAGAATTCGCTCAATCGCTAAGCTGGCTCCGCCCCCGTTTCTTGACCTCCACCCCATTCTCATGTCTGATCTGAAGCGTGCGGCGTCGGGTCCTGTTCCGCTCCCGACCGCCGACTCCCCTGTCCACTCGGTCCCCCCCGGCCAGATCCTGCTGGTGGATGATGATCCACCGATTCTTCGGCTGCTGGAGTTCGAACTCGACCAGGCCGGGTATTCAACGGTTTCCGCGCATAATGGGGCTGAAGCCTTCGAGCTCCTTGCCAAGGAAGACATCGACGTCATCGTCCTTGACCTGAGGTTGCCAGGAGTTTCCGGTCGCGACCTATTGGTGCAGTTCCGCGAACAGTGGCCGGCGATTCCGGTGATCATGCTGACCGCCGAAGAATCGGTCGAAGAGATCGTCGAGTGCATGCGCCGCGGCGCGCGCGATTACGTGTGCAAGCCTTTCGACCGCCCGCGCTTACTGACCTCGGTCGCCAACGCGCAGCAAGAAGCGCAGATGAACGCGCGGATTTCCCGCCTGGCCGCCGAGAAACGCAGCGCCGAAGGCTTCGGCCGACTGATCGGCCGCTCCTCGGCAATGACCAAGGTACGGGAATTGCTGGCGCGTGCCGCGCAGGCCGAGGTCACGGTTTTGTTGACTGGTGACAGTGGCACTGGCAAGGAAGTCGCCGCGCGCGCGCTCCACGCCGAGGGTTGCCGCTCCGGTGGCCCCTTTGTCGCGGTCAACTGCGGCGCCATTCCTGAAAGTCTGATCGAAAGCGAACTCTTCGGCCACGCCAAGGGTTCCTTCACCGGCGCGATCGCCGACCGCCCGGGCTATTTCGAACAATCCAAGGGCGGCACCATTCTCCTCGACGAAATCGGCGAGCTGCCGATGCCGATGCAGGTCCGTCTGCTGCGCGTCTTGCAGGAGCGCCAGGTGCAGCGCATTGGCGACGACCGCCTGCGCCCGGTCGACGTACGCGTGGTCGCGGCGACCAACCGCCACCTGGCGCAGATGGTCCAGGGCGGGACCTTCCGCGAAGATCTTTATTACCGGCTGGCGGTTTTCCCGATCGAGCTGCCCCCGCTCTGCGACCGCGGTCAAGACATCAGCCTGCTCGCCGAAGCGCTGCTCGAAGCCCACTCCCAGCGCACTGGCGCCGAACGCCTGCGGATCAGCCACGAGGCGCGCGAGGCCATGCTGTGCTATCCGTGGCCAGGAAACGTGCGCGAATTGCAGAATGCTCTGGAACGCGCTTGCGTACTGGCCGAAGGCGACCAGATCGCTCTTGCCGACCTGCCTGACGTTTTGGTCTGTGCGGTTCTGCCGGACGATCCCGACCCCCCCCTCCAAGAGGCCGCGCGGAGCGGAGAATCGGCACCGCCTGGCGAAATCCGGCCCCTCGCCGAAGAGGAAAGGCTGCTGATCCTGCGCGCCCTTGAGGCGGTAAACGGCAATATGACCCAGGCCGCCCGGCTCCTCGGCATCGGCCGGGCCACCATCTATCGCAAGATAGAGGGCTATGGACTGCAGCGTGCCAAGGGCACTCACGGACAGCAGCGATGGGCATGAATCGCTGCGACCAGGACATTTTTTCTAGCGCCCCAGTGCGCCCGGGCTTCGAGGAATTGTTGGCGGATTATGTCGGTTCGATGGATGACGCTGTGGCTCGCTTGCAGGCTGCTCATCGGGGCGGCAACGGCGAAGAGGTGGAAAGCGAAGTCCATCGCATGGCGGGCAGCCTGGGCTTGTACGGTTACGCAGAAGTCGAACGGTCGTTCCGACAGGTACTCGCCGCGCTGCGCCAGGGCCAGTCCCCTGCCGACCTCGACGCAGAGCTGCGCGGGCTCGAGCAGGTGCTGCAGCGGATCCGGGCACGCCCATGAAAAACGGTCTATGATCGTTTGGTGGTTGCGCTGTCACCGCAACCCCCCCCTTCCACGCAGATATGGGCGACCACACCGTCACCGCCTCGCGCGACGCGGAGCAGATGCGCTTTTTCATGAAGTGCGTGCTGCGCGACCTCGAGGCCCTCGAACACCTCCTCGAAAACCGCAAGATCGAAGCCGGCTGCTCCCGCATCGGTGCGGAACAGGAATTGTTCCTGGTCGACGGGACCATGCGACCGGCGATGATCGCCGAAGAACTGCTGCCGGAACTCGACGATCCCCATTTCACCTATGAGTTGGCGCGCTTCAACCTCGAGATCAATCTAGACCCGCTCGACCTGCGCGGCGACTGCCTGACCCAGCTTCAACGACAGAATCAGCGGCTTGTCGATCACGTCCGCGAGGTGGCAGCCCAACGCGGCATCCACGTCGTCATGACCGGGATTCTGCCGACCTTGCGCAAAGAAGACCTGGCGATGGAATCGATGACTCCGCTGCCCCGCTATCGCGCCCTCAACGAGGCCATGCGCCGCGCCGGCGACGGGATGTTCCGGCTGCGCATCAAGGGCACCGACGAACTGCGGCTGAGCCACGATTCGATGATGCTGGAAGCATGCAACGCCTCCTTTCAGGTGCATCTACAGGTCGACGCTGCCGATTTCGCGCGCCTCTATAACATTTCGCAGCTGCTCGCTGCCCCAGTCACCGCCGCTGCGGTCAACTCCCCGCTGCTGTTCGGCAACCGCCTGTGGCGCGAAACCCGGTTGGCCTTGTTCCAGCAGTCGGTCGACACGCGCAGCACCGAAGTTCCCGAGCGCGCCTTGCCGGCACGGGTCAGCTTTGGCGCCCGCTGGGTCAAGAGCTGCGTGACCGAAATCTTCAAAGAAGACATCGCGCGCTTCCGCGCCCTGATCGGCAACGAAGAATACCGTGATCCCTTCGAGGCCATCGAACGCGGCGAGGCTCCCTCACTCGACGCCCTGCGCCTGCACAACGGCACCGTTTACCGTTGGAATCGCGCCTGCTACGGAGTCGGCAACGGCAACGCCCACCTGCGTATCGAAAACCGCCTGCTGCCCTCTGGTCCGACGATCGCCGATGAAACCGCCAATGCCGCGTTGTGGCTCGGGCTGGTACACGGCGTCGACGACCAGATTGGCGATCCGCAGAACCTGATGGACTTCGACGAGGCCAAGAGCAATCTGCTCGCTGCGGCACGTCTGGGTTTGGATGCACAGTTCAACTGGATCGACGGCGCGCGCTACCCGGCGGCCGAGCTGATCCTGGAGCATCTGCTGCCGCTGGCGGAACACGGCCTGAAAAAGATGGGCGTCGATGCGCAAGACATCCGCCGCAACCTTGGCATCGTGCGCGACCGTGTCGACACCGGCCAGACCGGCGCGCACTGGATGGTGCGCTCGCTTGCTGGCATGCGCCAACGCGCCTCCCCGGCCGAACGCATGGCGGCGCTGGTCGAGGCCATGCTGAAGAATCAGGATTCCGGCCAGGCCGTGCACCAGTGGCCGCTGGCCGAGCTCGCCGGAGCTTCTGCCTGGCGCGATCACTACGTGCGCGTGGACTCCTTCATGGTGTCCGACATCTTCACCGTGCATGAAGACGAGCTGGTCGACCTGGCGGCCAAGATGATGGACTGGAGCCACATCCGCCACGTACCGGTCGAGGACGACGACCACCGCCTGGTCGGGCTGGTGACTCACCGCAAACTGCTGCGCTTCATGCTCGGCGCCGGTTCCAATGGCGATCGTCAGGTGCCGGTCAGCGAGATCATGGAAACCGATCCGGTCACCATCCGGCCGGCGACCACCTCGCTCGCCGCGATGGAATTGATGCGCACCCACCGCGTGTCCTGTCTGCCGGTCACCGACGAAGACAATCGGCTGGTGGGCATCGTCACCGACAACGATTTCATGGGTGTCGCCGCCGATCTGTTGCGCGAAGCTCTGAGCCACCGCCACCAGGAGAAGGCCTCAGAGACCGAACCCGTGGAGTAAACTAGGACTGGGTAGATCTGCCCGGTCGATGTCTCCTTCTCCTGCCGATTCCGCCGCCCGCGCCGGTGCGCACCCACACCGCGATCATCTGATCGGACGGGCCGGTGATGGCCAATCGGGGCCGATGCTGCTGTGCCTCGGCGGGATTCACGGCAACGAACCCTCCGGCGTCGCCGCCCTCAAGCGGGTGTTCGCCACGCTGGAAAAAGAGGCGATACCGGTGCGCGGGCGCTTCCTCGGACTGGCCGGCAACCTGCCGGCGTTGAAGGCCGGGGTGCGCTATCTCGAGCGCGACATGAACCGGATGTGGGCGCCAGAAACGCTGCGCCGCGCGCTCGATCCGGGGCCCGCCCCAGAGACCGCGGGCCCTGGCTCGGGGCACGGTTCCGAATGGGCGCAGGTGCGCGATCTGCATCTGACCATCCGCGGCGAGGTCGAGAACTGGAACGGCGAGGTGCATTTCCTCGACCTGCATACCAGTTCTGCCGACGGGGTTCCTTTTGTCTGCGTCGGCGACACCTTGCGCAACCGCCGCTTTTCGCGGCCTTTTCCGGTGTCGGTGGTTCTCGGACTCGAAGAACAGTTGGATGGGTCCCTGCTTGAGTATCTCAACAACCGCGGCGTGATCACGATGGGCTTCGAAGGCGGCCACCACGATGCTCCGCACTCGATCGACCGCCATGAAGCCGGAATCTGGGTGGCCCTTGCCTCGGCTGGCTGTATTCCTTTCACTCTGGAGCAAGTCGGCTTTTCGCGCAGTCTGCTGGTGCGGGCGCGCGACCGCCTGCCCATGGTTCTGGAAATCCGCTACCGTCACCCGCTTCACCCCGGCGATGGCTTCAAGATGATGCCAGGTTATGAAAACTTCTTCCCGGTCAAGGCCGGAGAAGTTCTGGCCAACGATCACAACGGTCCGATCCGAGCCTATTACCGCTCGCGAATCATGCTGCCCCTGTACCAGGGCAAGGGAGAAGACGGCTTTTTCCTCGCCCGCGAGGTGCGCAGGGTGTGGTTGAGCCTGTCGTCCCTATTGCGGCGTATGCGCGCCGATCGGCTGGTACCCCTGCTTCCTGGGGTGCGCCGCCACCCACACGAGCGCGGCGCCCTGCTGGTCGACAAGCGCGTTGCCCGCTGGCTGACCATCCAGGTCTTCCACCTGCTCGGCTTCCGCAAAAGGCGCGAGCACGGAGACCTGCTGGTGGTGAGCCGCCGCCGTTTTGACCTGAAGCCGCCGTCGCAGGTCAAACTGTAGGTCCGCCCAGCTGTTTTTTAGGTAATCTCAAGACACCCGGTCCCCCTGGGTGGCCACCCCCTCATGGCCGTGAATCTGCTCCTGATGACACTCTTGTCTGCCCTTTCTCCGGGCCAGACAACGGACCGTGTATCCCTGGATGAGAACGGCCAGGAAGCCCAAGGCTCCAGCGTCAACGCGCAGATCTCCAACGACGGCCGCCACGTTGTGTTCCAGTCCAGCGCCATGCTCACGGTGGGGTCCAGCGTCTTCACCAATGTTTTTGTCCGCGACCGCAACACCGGTCGCACCGTCATTCTCGACACTGGTCCCGGTGGCGCGCCCAGCAACGCCGCTTCGCTCAATCCGCGGATGAGCAGCGACGGCCGCTTTGTAGTGTTCTTCTCTGCGGCCAGCAATCTGGTCGCCGGCGACCTGAACGTTACCGAAGACGTATTTCTGTACGACCGCGACGTCGACGACAACGGCGTTTTCGACGAAGGAAACGGCGCGGTTGAATTGATCAGCCTCGCTTATGACGGCTCTCAGTCCGACGCTCCAAGCGACCTGCCAGTTGTTTCCGACGATGGCCGCTGGGTGGTGTTCTGGAGCGCGGCCACCAATCTGGTCGCCAATGATGTCAACAGCGTGCCCGATCTCTTCGTCCGCGACCGTGTGTTGCAAATGACCTCGCGCCTGAGCGTGAGTTCGGCCGGGGCCGAAGCCAATGGTTCTTCGACCAAGCCGGCACTTTCCGCCAGTGGGCGTTTCCTCGCCTTTGCCACCCACGCCGACAACCTCGTCGGCGGCGATACCAACGGCGTCGAAGACGTGGTCCTGCTGGATCGCGACCCTGATATCAACGGGGTCTTCGACGAAGGCAATTCGGTCTACGTCATGGTCAGCAACGGCGATGGCGGAGTTCCGGCAGACGGTGCCTCCGGCGCCCCCGACGTGTCCGACGACGGCACGCTGGTTGTCTTTGACAGCGTGGCCACCAATCTGGTCGCGGGCGGAACTTCCGGACGCCAGCAGGTCTACCTGCGTGACCTCAATCTGGGCAGCACCTTCCTGTTGAGCCGCAACGGCACGACGGAAGGGAACGACCGCAGTGAATTCGCCGCAATCAGCGGCGGCGGAGCCTACGCCGTATTCCAGAGCCGTGCTTCGAACCTGGTCAGCGGAGACAACAACAACTGGGACGACGTTTTCCTGGTCAATCTGGGCGCCGGCAGCCTGAAGCGCTATTCGGTCAATGGTGCCGGGGGTGAGTCCTCTTCCTACAGCCACCGTCCGGCGATCGCTGAGATCGGTCCGCAGGTCGCCTTCAACAGCCCGAGCAGCGACCTGGTCCCGCACGACACCAACAATTCGCTCGACGTTTTCGTTCACGGCGTGGGCAATTTTGCCCCCCAGCTGGTGGTTGAGGAACTGCACCGCGGCCAGACCTCCGCGGCCTTCGCCTGCAACTGCTGGCCGAACGAAACCGTAGTCTTCATGTATTCGTTGAGCGGCCTGGGCAGCGGACCGTGCCCGCCGCATTTCGGCGGTTCCCTGTGTCTGGACCTGCTGGCGCCGGTCACGCTGCTCGGAACAGCGACCACCGACGCATTCGGCGCCGCATCGGTCAGCGGTTCGGTGCCGCCGTCGGCGGCCCTGGTCCCGGTGTATTTCCAGATCGCGATACGCCGCGGCACCGGCGGCGTGGACTCGGTGAAATCCAATACCGTGGTGCAGGTCATCCAGCCCTGAGGCGCCGCCTGCGAGGATAGCGCTCCATTCGCAGACTGTTAGATTGGGAGGATGGTACGCCTCCGAGTCAATGGAAAACCGGTCGTTGTCGAGGGCCTGGAGCCGGACACGCCACTCTTGTGGGTGCTGCGCGACCACCTCGGCATGACCGGTACGCGTTACGGCTGTGGCATCGGCCAGTGCGGTTCGTGCAGCGTGCACGTCGACGGTGTTGCGGCGCGCGCCTGCCTGACACCGATCTCTGCGCTCGCCGACCGCGAAGTGACCACCATCGAGGGCCTGCAGGGAGCGGGTGCCGACGCCTTGCGCGAGGCCTGGCGCCGTAACGCGGTTCCGCAGTGCGGCTTCTGCCAGGCGGGCCAGCTGATGAACGCCGCCGACCTGCTGGCGCGCAAGCCGCAGCCGGACGCGGCCGAGGTCGACGCGGCTCTTGAGCAGAACATCTGCCGCTGCGGGACCTACACGCGCATCCGCGCGGCGGTGCTTGAAGCGGCCAAGGAAATGGTCGCGGCGGTCAAGGAGGGTGCGGGCCGATGAGCGAAACACGCACGATCGACCGGCGCTCCTTCTTGCGCAGCGTCGCCGCCGGCGGCGGCTGGGTCCTGGGGATTACTCTCACCGGCACCGGCCCGGTTCTGAGCCGCATGCAAGACGGCGGCGAATGGAAGCCCGATTTGTTCCTGGCCCTGGCCAGCGACGGCAGCCTGACCCTGATCGCCCACCGCTCGGAAATGGGCACCGGCATCCGCACCTCACTGCCGATGGTGCTGGCCGATGAAATGGACGCCGACTGGGAGCGCGTCACCGTGCGCCAGGCCACCGCCGATCGGCGCCTGGGTTCGCAGAACACAGACGGTTCGCGCAGCCAGCGCAACTTCTTTGAGCGCATGCGCAGCGCGGGTGCCGAGGCGCGTTACGCGTTGATCGAGGCTGCCGCCGTGCGCTGGGACGTTCCCTTGGCCGAATGCAGCACCGAGCCTCACCAGGTTGTGCACCTCGCCAGTGGGCGTCGCCTGGGTTATGGAGCCTTGGCTGCCACTGCGTCCGATTCCATCGAGGTACCGCTTCCGCAGGACCCACCGCTACGTTTCAAAGCGCCGCATGAACGCCGCTACGTCGGCAAGGGCGTCCCGATCACCGACATGGAAGCGATCCTCGACGGCAGCGCGCAGTTCGGGCTCGACGTCAAGCTGCCCGACATGCTGGTCGCCACCATCGCGCGCTCCCCGGTGCTCGGCGGCCATGCAACCCGCGTTGACTCCAGTGCTGCAGAGGCCTTGGCGGGAGTTGTGCGGGTGGTGGAAATGCCGGCGGCAAGCGCACCCTATGCCTTCAAGGCACTGGGCGGGGTGGCGGTGCTGGCCAAGAACACCTGGAGCGCGATCAAGGGACGTAGCCTGCTTGAAATCGAATGGGAGAATGGTGCGCACGCGAACGCCTCGACCGAGGCCCAGGACCGCGCCATGGCCGCGGCAGCGGCCGCACCTGGTCGCGTGGTGCGCGAGCACGGCGAGGTCGACGCGGCGCTGGCCGCCGCCGAGCAGGTGATCGAAGCCGAGTACCAGGTGCCGCATCTGGCCCACGCGCCGATGGAGCCGCCGGCGGCGATCGCGCGCGTCAGCGCCGACGCATGCGAGGTCTGGGCCTGCACCCAGACGCCGCAATCGGCGCAACGCTCGGTGGCGCAGGCCTTGGGCATGACGCCTTCCCAGGTGACGATCCACGTGACCTTGCTCGGCGGAGGCTTCGGGCGTAAATCCAAACCGGACTACATCGTCGAGGCGGCCTTGCTGGCGCGTACCGCCGGGGTTCCGGTGCAGGTGTTCTGGTCGCGCGAAGACGACATCCGCCACGACTACATGCACGGCGCTTCGTCGATGTTGTTGAAGGCTGGTCTCGACGGTGACGGGCGCAGCAGCGCGTGGCTGGCGCGCTCTTCCTTCACTCCGATCGGGTCAACCTTCTCAGGCACCAGCAGCGGCAGTGACGGCGAAATGGGGCAGGGTTTCCTCGACCTGCTGTTCGACCTGCCGCATCTGCGAGTGGAGAACTGCGACGCCGCGCCGCACCTGCGCATCGGCTGGCTGCGTTCGGTGTGCAACATCTTCCATGCCTTTGCGGTCGGTTCCTTCGCCGACGAATTGGCCCACGCCACCGGGCGTGATCCAGTCGAGCACCTGCTTGAACTGATCGGCCCGGATCGGGTCATCGACTTCCAGGCGATGAAGGTGAACTTCTCCAATTACGGCAGCCCCTTCGACCGCTACCCGGTCGATACCGGTCGTCTGACCGCGGTATTGAAACGCGCCGCGGAAATGGCCGAGTGGGGGCGCAAGATGCCCCCGGGAAGCGGTCTCGGCATCGCCGTACACCGCAGTTTCTGCACCTACGTCGCCACCGTGGTCGAGGTCGAGATCGGCAAGGACGGAAGCCTGCGCATTCCCAAGGTCGACGTCGCCGTCGACTGCGGCCTGGCGGTGCATCCAGACCGGGTGCGCGCGCAGATGGAAGGCGCGGCGGTCTTCGGCACCAGTCTGGCTCGCTACGGCAAAATCACCACGCGCAACGGCGCGGTGGAGCAAGGCAACTTTCACGACTACCGTATGGCGCGCATGGCCGACGCGCCGCAGCGCATCGCCGTCGACATCATGCCCAGCGAAGAGGCCCCGGCCGGGGTCGGCGAACCAGGAGTGCCGCCCTTCGCGCCGGCCCTGTGCAACGCGGTCTTCGCCGCCTGCGCCAAACGGGTGCGACGCCTGCCACTGGCAGATCACGATCTGTCCTGGTCCTGACCGACCGAGGCCCACCCATCCAGGCATCTACTTGTCTTCCTCGGTCACACCGATGCCACTGCGGTCCGGGTAGGCCGGACGGCCGGGCTGCTGGTAACCATTGGCTTGGATCTCGCCGAGGATGTGGCTGATCGCCGCATCCAGTTGCGGATCGCCACCGTCGACCATCTTCGACGGATCGTCCATCACCTCGATGTCGGGATCGACGCCGTGGCCTTCGACCGCCCAGGTGCCTTCCCTGTCGTAGAAGGCGAAGGTCGGCACCGTGGTGCTGCCGCCGTCGATCAACTGCGGGTTGCCGGAGATTCCGACCAGCCCGCCCCAGGTGCGGCGCCCGATCAGCTTGCCGATGCCCGCCTGACGGAAGTAGTAAGGGAAGGCATCGCCGCCCGAGCCCGCGTCTTCGTTGATCAGCATCGCCTTGGCGCCCTGGTGCGAATCAGGAGGCCAGTGGAAGTCCTTGCCACCGCGCGTCGCCCAGTAGTTGGTCGCCGGACGGTTGAGCAGTTCGATGAAACGCGTCGGGATCTGTCCGCCGCCGTTCCAGCGTTCGTCGATGATCAGGCCCTTCTTGCCGATCTGGCCGTAGAACTGGCGGAACAGATCGTTCTGCCCGGGAATGCCGGTGTTGACCACGTAGATGTAGCCGACCTGGCCATCGCTCTGCTCCTCGACGTACTTGCGGTTGCGCTCGATCCACGAACGGAACCGCAGGTTGGTCTCGTTGGACAGGGTGCGCACCACCACGTCGCGGGATTCCTCGTCCATCACCGGCTTGGCGCTGACGGTGAGTTGCACGTCTTTGTTGGCGAGGCCGACGAATGGCGCCCACGGATCCTGCGCCACATCGACCGGAACGCCGTTGACGGCGAGCAGGTAATCACCTTCGTGAACATCGACACCTGGTGTCGACAACGGCCCGACCGCGTCGCTGTCCCAATCGGCGCCACGATGGATCTTGCCGATCCGGTAGGCGCCCTGGTCAAGCTCCCAGTCGACGCCGAGCATGCCCACGGCAACCATGGGAGCCGAGGATGCACCGTCGCCGTTGGCGCCCAGATAGGCGTGGCCGACGTTGACCTCGCCGATCATTTCGCCGATCAGGTAGGTGATGTCTTCACGCGAACCGGCGTGGGCGATCATCGCCTTGTAGTGATCGTGCACCGCCTTCCAGTCGACGCCGTGCATGTTCGGGTCGTAGAAGTAGTCGCGGAAGATGCGCCATGCGTCGGTGAACAGCATTTCCCATTCCTCGCGCGGCTGCACGCGCATCGACATGCCAGAAGTTTTGACGTTCTTGGCCGAGGCGCCGGCAGAGGCCTTCATGATCGCGGCACCGGAGCCGCGCGAAGTCAGCAAGTTCTTGCCATCGGCGCTGAGGACGAAACCGCCGCCAGGGCCAACCGTCTTCTCGGACTTGCCGTCGTCCTTGACGTCGAACAACTTGATGCCGCCGTTGGTTCCCTGACGCGTGTAGAGCAACTGGTTCTTGTGGTTGACGGCGAGGTTGCCGAAGTTGCCCGCGGAAACCGGAAGCTGGATCGCGCGTGCTTCGAATCCTGCGAAGTCGATCTCGACCTTTTCCTTGGCTTCATCCTTGTCGGAGCCGTCTTCGCCTTCCTGATCTCCACCACCGCCGCCGGTGCGTTCGACGTCGAAAGTGAACTCAACTCCTTGAGCGGGCATGATGCCGGTGCCGGTAATGCGGTTGCCGTCGACCTTGCCCTTCATCGACAGGCTGGAGCCGTCGTCAGCGACCAGCTCCACGGCGATGTCGCCGCTGGCCTTGTTGTAGGTGCCGCTGGTGATGGTCGCGGTTCCCATCGGCGTGACCACCGAACCGGACACACTGCCCTCGGCGGTTACGGCAAGCGAAATGGTCATATCGACGCCTTCTGGCGGCAGGATGTCGCCCTTGAGCAGACCTTCCCAGGTGCCACTGATGCCGTCATCGACGGCCTCGGGTTCCTGTTCTCCGTCGCCTTCCTCGTCGCCTTCTTCCTCGTCGCCTTCTTCACCCTCTTCGTCGGCATCTTCCTCCGAATCCTCGTCCTTCTCCTCGTCCCATAATTCCTCGTCAGACTCCGGTTCCCACAGGCGCTCGACTTCATCGGTCAGCGGCACGGCGAGCAGTACACCGTTGTCGCGATAGACGAAGGTCGAATCGACCTGCGAGTAGGTCGGGCTGAAGACCCGGCCGCTGGTGAAGTAGAGGTAATCACCCTTACGGTCGAAGGTCGGGCTGCCGTCACCGAAGAAACCACTGGTGACCTGGCGCCGGGTGCCGGTCTCGATCTCGTAAATGTAGATCGCCGTGGTCGGCGCGTCATCGAGCGCGCGCGCGTAGGTCAGGAAACGGCTGTCGTGCGACCACTTCGGCGCCTGGATCGCACCGATCCAGAAACCGAAGGGGCTCTCGTCGAGCTGCTGGGTGTCGCCGCTCTCAATGTCGGTCAGCCACAGGCTGCCGCCGCAGTCGAGATAGACGATCATCTTCGAATCAGGCGACCAGCCCATCCAGTTTTTGAACACGCCCTGAACGCTGGTGAGCTGGCGTGTCTCGCCCTTGCCGTCGGACTGGGTCAGGTGGATCTCGTACTCACCACTGGCATCGGAGAAGTAGGCGATCCAACGACCGTCCGGGCTCCACGCCGGGCTGCGCTCGGCAACGCCATTGGTGCGCGTAAGGTTGCGCGCCACGCCGTTCTCGGCGGGCACGGTCCAGATGTCACCGCGCGCCTGCGCGGTGGCGCGCTTGGCCGAAGGTGAAATGTGCCAGCCTTGGATGTACTTGCTGGCGTCGACGGTGCGCGGACGCAGGTAGTTCTTGTCGCCGGGGATGCGCACCTCGACCGACTTCAGCTGGCCGGAGCGCAAGTTGTACAACTTCAGCTCACTGCCGTGCTGGAACACGATCTCGCCCTGGTCGTTGAAACCGGGGCCGACCGCGGGGAACTTGATGTCGTTGTCGGTGAACCGGGTGAGCTGTTCGCGCGACCCCGAGCCCGGGCTGTACTTCCACAGGTTGAGGCGGTTCTGGCCGCCGTCATCCGACAGGTAGTACAGAGCGCCCTTCCACCACATCGGTTGGGTGTCGGTTCCCTCCCAGTCGGTGATCAGGCGCGCTTCATTGGTGTGCAGATCGAACAGCCAGATGTCGGCGGCAAGGCCGCCGCGATAACGCTTCCAGGTGCGGCTGTCGCGGGTACGCGAGGTGTAGGCGAGCCAGCGCCCGTCTTCACTCACCGAGCACACCGTTCCATAGGGAACCGGCAGCTTGGTGGGCATGCCACCCTCGGGCGAGACCATGAAGATCTGCGACTGTCGCCGCAGGCCGGCGAGACCGCTGGCGAAGTAGAGCAGGTCGCCGTTGGCATGCCAGTCGCTCAGCACCTCGGTGGATGGGTGGTGGGTCACGCGCTGGACCACGCCACCGCCGATCGGAATGGTGTAGAGATCGGCGTTGCCTTCATAGTTGCCCAGGAAGGCAACACTTTTTCCGTCCGGGCTGAAGCGCGGCATGGCTTCGCTGCCGTCGGTGGAAGTCAGCGGCAGCGCCGTGCCGCCGGCCCGCGGTACCAGCCACAGGTTGTTGGAGTAGGAGAAGACGATGTGGGTGGAGCTGACGTCCGGATTGCGCAGCATTCCGGCCGGCGGGACGAAATCGTCGCCGCTTTGGGCCGGAAGAGGCGCGGAAAGCGCGGACGCCGCCACCACGGCTGCGATCGGCAGCCAGGTTGTCGGGCGTGGATTCATGGTCTGTTGGGCTGCGCCTCCGACCGGGAGGAGCCCGGCGGATGCGACCAAGGGGAGTGCCTCGTCATGGGCACGCGGAATTAACGCGTCAGCAGGGCGGGTGTTGCCCCCTTTCTGATTCCTTGCCATTTCGGAATACCCTGCGCCCGCCTCGGCGAACGATAAGCATCGCTTATGGAACACATGATTCGAACAAGTTGGAGGAATTTCCGTGGGCGGCCATCCTGGAGCCATGCAAAACAACCTCCTGACCCACCTGAACCGTCTCCTAGCCAGTCACTCGGTCCACTACCAGCAGCTGCGCAACTTCCACTGGAACGTCAAGGGGCCGATGTTCTTTCAGCTCCATGACAAGTTTGAGGAATTGTACACGGCCGCCGCCGACCAGGTAGACGCACTCGCCGAGCGGATCGTCGCCCTCGGTGGGCGCCCCGCTTCCACCCTGGCCGAGCACCTCGGACTTTCCGATCTTGTTGAGGTCGGCGGGGTTCCCAGCGCGGAGGACATGGTGGGCCATCTGGCCAACCAGGGAAAGCAACTGGCCCACGACCTGCGCGCCGCGGTCGAGGTCGCGGAGCGCAGTGGGGACCGCAACAGCGCCAACCTGCTTGACGGAATGGCGGACGCCCACGACTCCAATTTGTGGATGCTGCGCGCCTTCCTGCAGGAGGCGCCAACGCCGCAACCCGCCTGACCCGCCTGACCCGCGGACTCAGTCGAGCAAGGGCAACGCCAGTTCGGGCGGCCGCGCCACCACCGCCCTGCCCTGACGCACCAAAACCGGCCGTTCGAGCAGGCGCGGGTGGCTGCACAACGCGGCGATCAGCGCCTCACGCCCCGCGCCTGGCAGCCCCAGTTCCTCGAAGACGGCCTCCTTGCTGCGGATCAGGACCATCGGATCCTCGCTTCCCAACAGGCGCAGCAGTTCTTCGATTTCCTCCGCGGTTGGGGCTTCCTCCAGATAATGCCGATAACGAGCTCCGATTCCACGTTGCTCCAGCAGGACCTTCAGGGCGCGGCACTTGGAACACGCCGGATTGAACCAGACCAGGGTGCTGTTCTCTTCCACTCCATGAGTGTATGGGCCGCGTGCTTTGCTAGGCTTCGACCATGTTCCTGCGTGGTCGTCCTTGGATGCTTGCCGCTGCCACGGCCGGTTTCCTCCTGGCCTGTTCCGCCCGCGACCGCCCGCAGGCTTCTGACTCCCCGGGGTCAGGCGCAACCCCGGTGATCCAAGTGTGGCAGACCGCCGTTGCTGTGCTCGACGCCTTCGGCGGGCCCGCTGGATTGCTCGAACGAATCGCTGGCGTACAGCAGGAAGACGGTTCCGTGGCGCCGGGCCGCCGACCCTTCTTCGCCGAAGCGGCGGGAATTCCTGCGTGGCCCGCGCGCCTCTACTTCAACGGCGCCGAATTGAACGCGATACGCCAGGCTGTTGCCGCCGAAGCCTCACCCAATGCGCGGCGGCTGCTCGACTTCGGCCTCAAGATGGAGCGGGAGCGCGGCCGCACCTTGCCGCCGGTCGACGAAGGCACCTTGTCACGGACTGCGGGAAGCTGGCGGGTGCACGGTGATCGTCTGCTTGGCGTGGCCGGGGCCTACATGGTCGCCGACGACGCCGACACCCGCGGGGCGTTGCGCGACTGGTGCCTGGCCTCGATGACGCGCCTGACCGACTACGGTCGCTGGGCGCCGCGCGGGACTCTCCGCAGCCTGGATCCGGTGCACATCCTGCTCGGTTTTGCGGTGGCCTATGACTTCCTTTACCCGAGCCTGAACGAAACCCAGCGCATCAAGTTCGGCGAGGAACTGCGCAGTCATGCCGAGGCCGAGTTCGTCGCCACCCAGCAACGCTCCCCCGCCACCTGGGTGCGCGGTTACGCCGGCAATCACAACGTGCTCCATCACAACGCGTTGCTGCACGCAGCTCTGACCCTGCAGCCGCGTTACCCCGAGCAGACCGCGCGCTGGCTCGAACAGGTGGTGGTCAATACCGAACGAGTGATGGAGTTGCGCGCCATGCGCGGGGACGGCGCCGATCACGAGGGGGTGATGTACGCCACCTATGCCGACCACGGGCTCTTCCCCACCCTGCACCTCCTGGCCCGCCATGGCATCGCCGACCACTTTGACAATCCGTGGCTGCAACAGCACTTCACCTTTCTGCTGTTCGGATCCCGTCCCGGACTGGAATCGGTCCTCGATTTCTCAGACGGACACGGCAGCTTCGGCCACGGCCCACAGCATCTGCTGCGCTTTCTCGACGCGTTGATGCACGACGGCCGCCCGAGCTGGGTCGCAGATTTCCTCCGTGATCGTTTCGGCCGCGAGTTCCCGTTTGGCAAGCCCGAAGGCGCCACCCTGCTGCACGAATTCCTGTGGACCGATCCATCGGTGGAGCCACGTCCGCTGCAGGCGGGTGGCGGTCTGGCGGTGTTCCATGACTGGGGAGTCGCCGCTTTCACCCGCGGCTGGGGCCCCGAGGCAACCTCGATCGCGTTCCGCAGCGGGGAGCCGGGCGGGCGCGCCTTATGGGGGTTGGCGCGCGCCGGCGACGCGCGGGTTCCTTCGCCGCGCATATCGCACGCGCATCCGGATGCCGGTGGCTTCAGTTTTCACCCCGGCGGCAGCCCCTTCGTCAGCGGCGGCGGCTACCAGAAACCGAAACGCACCGCGCTGAACAACAGCTACACATTCACCCCTGCGTTTCCGCTCGAGGCGCGCGTGGGTGATCACCGCATCGACCGCTTCTGGGATCGCGACCGCATCAACGACGTGGGCCGCCCGCAAGAGATCGGCCAGAGCGGCGAATGGGGCACCTGGTTCGGACCACCCGAAGAGCTGCTGCGCCACGGCGTTGCCCTCGGCCCGCTCGAAACGACCGCCGACAACGGCGTGTTCTTCGCCAGCGCAGAATTCGCCGGCGCCTATCCGCCCAGCATCCGCCCGCGCGGGCAGGCCCCGGTGAGCTTCGGTCTGCAGAGTCTGCGCCGCAGCCTGCTGCTGCTTCCGGAAGACGTTTTGATCGTCGCCGACCGCGTGCGCTGCAGTGAGCGCCTCGCGGTGCACTGTTGGTTCCGCAGCCGCAGCACCGCGGACTACCGGCCGCACTGGCGGCTGATCGATGCGAGCGCCATCTTGCCGCAACCGCTGGGACGGGCCCACCAGCTTGACGTGATCTACCCCACCGGCCTGAAGCGCGAGGTCGGACGCGAGGTGGTCAACATCGAAGAGGCGCGCGGCAGCAACCGCCGCGGGGTCAGGGACTGGGACCGGGTGCTGCACTACAGCACCTATCTGCGCATCAGCCATCCAGGCCAGACGGGCGACCAGCATTATCTATACCTGCTGCGGCCCGCGGGAAGAGCGGCCAAGGTCAGCGAACTGCAAGTGCACGACGCCGGCTTGTCCTTCCAGCTGCTGATCGAGAAAAGCCTCTACCAGATCAAAATCGGAACCAGCGAAGACACCGAAGCGGTCGCCCGCTGGATCGGTGGCCCCGACCGCCTGTCCTTGTTGCGTGCCGCCCCGTCAGGAGGCTGATTGCGCGACGGACCATCACCGCTGCGCTCTAGCCGCAGGCTACGGGACGATGGGTTTCAAAAACTGTCGGGCGCCGGCGGCAGCCGCCGGATGTCCTTGCCGGTAGCCGCGCGGGCCTGCACCTTCCAGCGCAGGTCGCCGCCGAAGCGCTCGAACTTCAGCACCACCTTGACCGCTTCGCCCCGCTTGTTTTTTTGCGAGTGGATGCACTCATAATTGTTGCGCGGAGGCGTTCCGGTGCGCAACAAGCTGCCGGCGAACGCAACGGAATCTACCATTTGTTCGCTGCGCAGTTCCCGTCGCGCGGTGTTGGATTCGAACAGCTGGGCGTCGAGGGTGGCAAACATGGCCAGCACCCATACACCGAGGGCAATGACGCCGAACATGCTCACCATCAGCAGTGCGTGTCCGGACTGGCCATTCCTGACTGGCGAGGGTTTCCTCCTGCCGCGCAAGAACTGCATGATCAGGATCCTCCCTGATTGGACCCGGTATAGACCAGGCTCAGGTCCTTGGCGTCTTCGCCTTTCCCTGCGGCCAGGCGGATCAGAAGCCCGCCTTTTTTGTGCCTGCTCAAATCGAAATCTGACAAGCTGCGGGCGACGACGATCTCGCCCACCGAAATCGTTTCGCGGCGCAGCAGCAGGTCATCCTTCAAACGGTAATGGATACCCGGGTCCTTGCGCGGCGGTGGGTAGCCGGCCAAGGTCGCGGCGGCGGTCTCTCGTTCAATCAGGAGAGTGCCGTCGGAGGTCCACACCACTTTCTTGGCGGCGCCCAGGTCACGGCGCAGGAATTCCATCGCCACGCGCAACTCGGTGCTCGCGACCACGCGGTCGCGCATCCCGAAAGTCCCTTTTCCCAGCGGAGCCCAGGCCTTCGCCGCCAGCATCGTCACCAAGGCCAGCAAGGTGGTGACCACGATCATCTCGACCAGGGTGTGACCCGCACGAGGGCCGCGGTGCAAGGAGGTCGAGCTTTTCATTTCTTGCCCCCTTTCTTCTTGCCGCCCTTCTTCTTGTTTTTCTTCGCGGGTTCCTTCTTGGTTTTTTCGGCGGGCTCCTTTGGCGCCAGTTGGAAAACCGCCGCGACCTGATTTTGCTTGATGTCCTTATCCCAATGCAAAACTGAAACTTCGTAAATACCGCCCTCCTCGGGTTTGCTGGGCTTCGCCGGCGCTGCGGCCAAGGTCGCAGGTTTGCCGAGGGTGCGCGCCAGCGGTTCCGGGTCAGGAATCAGGTACCAGGTCTTGCCATCGGTCATCCAATCCTCGACCTCGGCCACTTCATTTTCCTGGGTATTGATCAAGCGGAACATGCCCGCGATGGTCAGGTTCAGGATCAGGATGGCGACCATGCACTCCAATAATGAGAAGCCGTGGCGCGGATCCTTCGGGCGTGGGTAACAGACGCGGTTCATCTCCCCCCCCCCCCCGTGTCGCGCAGGTCGTTGCGCAGGCGTCCTTTGTGGTCCAGTGTCAATTTCCCTTTCCAGCTCGAATTGACCCGCTTCGCCACCATCAGCAGATCCAGCCCCCCGCGCACCCGCACCGAGTACTCATAACCGGAGGAACCGGCGCGCAGGAGCCGACTGGACAAAAGGCCGGCCTTTGCCAGGGTGTCGAGGTCGCCGCTGAACTTGCCCGTCTCGAGCAGGTACAAGCGTTCGGCCAGCCAAATGCTGTGCAAGTCGCTGACCCCTCGTTCGATCCGGGTCTCTTCCACGGCGCCGCGAAAGCCCGGAACTGCGGCGGCGCTGATCGCGGCAACCACGCTCAGCACGACCACCAATTCCACGATGCTGAAGCCGGCCCGCCTGCCCGGCTGGCGGCGAACCCGGCTCATCCCTCTGCTCCCTGGGACGGCGCCGCGTTCTCAGACCCGTTCTTGTCCAGGGCGTGGATCAACGGCGCAATGGGCTCGGCGTCGGCGCCGAGACGAACGGCCTCAAGATAGGCCTCCTTGGCCAGAGCTTCCTGGCCCAGGCTGGCGCGGAGGTGACCCATCAGGATCATGGCTTCCACGTGACCAGGGTCGAGGGTCAGCGCCATGCGCAGCGCCTCGAGGGACTCGGCAAAGTCGTCCATCAGCAAATGCGCCCGCGCCAGGTCGACCCAGGCTGCGGATTCTCCGCCGTAGCTGTCGAGATACATCTGCAGCCAGTAACGCGCGCGCGCAGCTTCGCCGGTGGCCAGCGCACTGCGGGCCAGAGCCAGGCGCAGGTGTGCTTGCATTCCCGTTTCGCTCAGATCTGTTGCGGCATCCAGCGCCGCGAGGTGCTGGCCTGACAGGCTCAGCGCAAGCACGGTTTTTCTGAGGACGGCTTGGTTCTCCGGATCCTGCTGCAAGGCCTCTCGGTAGTGGGCCACCGCAAGCATCGCCTCGCCGTTGGCCAGGTAGGCGTCGCCAAGGGCGAGGCGTAATTCAATCGCTGCAGGCCGCACCGCGATCTCCCGTTCCAGCAGAGCGGCCGCACCGGCGGGATCGCCGCTGGCGTGGTAGGTTCGCGCCTGCATCAGCACTGGCCGGATCGCTCCCGGGTTCTTTTCCGCCGCCTGGGCGTAGGCCAGACGCGCGCTTAGCCAACGGCCGCGAGCTTCCTCCATGGTGCCGCGCACCAAGTCGACGCCACCCGCCTGCGGATCCTGCAGGCTAAGCTCTTCCAACAAGGCTTCGCACTCGGCGAAGCGCGCGTCGACGATCAGCGTACGAGCGTAAAGGAGCCGAGCGACAGGGTCGCTTGCGGTGGCGCCGCCGAGGCGTTCCAGGTCCTGGCGGGCGCGGTCCATGTCGCCGGTTCGCAGGCTGCGCTCCACCTGGTCGACCATGGCTTTGGCCTTGCTCTCCTGGTGGAAGAGGTAGGCCGGGTCCTGCGGTTGAGCAGAATCGAGCATTCCGCATCCACCTGTTGCCAGGGCAAACAGGGTGAAAGCGGTCCAGGGGAGAGGACGAATGGGCATGACGGGCCAGCCGCAGAGGGCTTGGCTCTTGCCTATCGTCCGATACCGAACTTGCGCTTGAGGGCTTCCAGAATGATGGAGTCGACCGCCGAAGCTGCATTCTGCGGGATCAAGCCGCGGTGGATCGCGGAGGGAATGCCACTGCCGTTGGCCGGGCCGGCAGCTTCGAGCAGCACGTGCGCGCAGCCGTAACGGCCTTCCTGGATCAACGTCATGGAAACCTGCGCGTAGCGCTGCTGCACCACTTCGCGATCGGCTCCGTAAAGGTCATTCGGCCTCTTGTCCTGCAGCGCCATGTTCTGCGCCATCTCTTCCATGTCAAGGATGTGGGGAGTCAGCAGGATGATCAGCTCCTCGCGTTTGCCGCTGTCGTCGTTGCTACGGAAGGCACGGCCGATAAAGGGAAGTTTGCCGAGGAGGGGAACGCTGTTATGGACACTGTTGCGTTTTTCGCGGAAAAGACCGCCGATCACCAGCGTGTCGCCGTCGCGGACGATCACGTTGGTGGTCATTTCGGCGGTTTCCTCGGTGGGCAATCCGTCGGTGCTGAGTCCGCCGTCGGAATCCTCCGGGTGAAGCTCCATGCGGATCAGCCCGTTGGCCAGAATGAACGGGCGCAATACCAGCTGGGTGCCGGTCTGCAGGAATTCGATCTGCTCGGTGACCACTCCGCCGTCGGCGACCTGCCGCGTGCGATAACCGTCGCGCCGGCCGAGCAGCACCTCGCCGCGCATCTTGTTCAGCGTGATGACCTGGGTGTTGGTTTGGATGGCAACGTTGGTGACTTCCTGCAAGGCACGCAGAAAAACGCCGATGTTGCTGCGAATGAAGCCGAGCTGGGCGCCGCCGGTGGAAAGGTCCGAAGCGACGTTGCTGCCGAAGGCCCCGAGGCCGTCGTCGAGCTGGTCACCACTGAAGGTGCCTTGGTTGAGGGAGAAGCCATCGCTGCTGGTGGCGCCGTACTCCTCGAAATCCACTCCCGCCAGGCTGGCCAGATTGACGCCGAGCTGGGTGCGTTCGGTCAGGTCCGCCGACAAGATGGTGACCTCGACCAGCACTTGTTTGGGGGTCCGGTCCATGCGCCTGACGATGCTCTCGACGGCAGCCAGATTGGCCTGGAAGTCGGTCACCACCAGCAAGCTGTCATGGGCGAAACTGTCGCCTCCGGTTTCGGTCTGGCTCGGTTCGATGCCGGCGGCGGATTTGACCGTCGCGCTGATCTGTCCTTTTTCACTCATCACCGGTTTGACCAGGGTGACCAGGTCGGTCGCCGGTGCGTGATGGAGGGTGAACACCCTGGTCTGCATGGCCGCGGTCTGCACGAAAAGGTGGCTGCCGCGGTCTTCCCAACTCAAGCCGCAAGCCTGACAGATCAGGTCCACCGCCCGCTCCGGGGTGACGTCGTACAGGTCACCGGAGAATTTGGCGACGACGTCGGGCGCGAGAATGATGTTGGTCTGGGTCCACAGCCGGATCTGGGCGAAGACCTCGTGCACGTCCTGGGCACGCGCATGGAATTCGAGCCTGCCCGGGCCGCTGATCTCGATGCCGAACTCCTGTACCGGGGCAAGCTCGGGCAGCGGGGCTGAGATCAGCGCCTGAACCTTGGCGTGGTCAGGGGGAACCTGACCTTGCTGAGCCGCGGTTGCGTGGGGAAGCACCAGCACGGCGATCGCGGTGAGACAGGAAACGGTTCGCAGGGGCAGCATGGCTTTCTCGGATCAGGTCGCCATCTCGAAGAGCGGCAGGTAAAGAGCGGTCAGGATCAGGGCGACCGCGATTCCCATGAAAACGATGAGCACGGTTTCCACGTTGCTGGCAATCCGCGTGACCACGGTTTCGACCTTGCGGGCGTAGAACACCGAGACTTCAGCGAGGACGTCGGGCATCGAGCCGGAGCGTTCGCCGATGCGGATCATGTTGGCGATGAACGCCGTGAACACCCCGGTGGATTCCAATCCGTCGGCCAGATTTCCGCCGCGACCAACGTGTTGTGCGGTGCGCTTCATCGCGGCGCAGTAAACCGGATTGGACTTGTAGATGCCCTTCATCGCATCGAGGCTGTCGAGCACCGGAACTCCGGCGCGCAACAGCGCGGACATGTTCTGGGCGAAGGAACGCATCGAAGTCTGCACCACCATGTCTCCGACCAGCGGCATCGAGACCAGCGTCTTCGACCACACCACCGAGCCCTTTTCGGTTCTCTTCCAGCGTTTGAACAGAAAGAAGGCCGCGACCAGGCCGCCGATGACCAGGTGGCCCTGTTCCCGCAGAAGGCCCGACAAAGACATTACGTTGAGGGTAAGCGCGGGCAGTTCTTTCCCCATTTCCTCAAACATGGTGGCGAAGGTCGGCACCACGAAAATCAGCATGACCGCGACGGCTCCCATCGAAACGCCGAGAACAATGATCGGGTACATCAGCGAGCTGACGATCTTGCTGCGGAACTGGGCCGATTCATCGATCTGTTGAGCCAGGCGCACCAGGACCTCGCCGAGCTTGCCGGAAATCTCTCCGGACCGGACCAGCTGAATCCATTCGCTTTTGAAATCCCCTGGAAAGGCCTCGAGAGCTTGGCTGAAACTGTCACCGGCTGCCACCTTGTCGGCAACTTCAATGACGATTTCTGACAAGCCCTTGGACTCGGTCTGCTCGGAGGCGATCAGTAGCGAGTCGTAGAGCGGAGTCCCGGCCGAGAACAGCGTGTTCATCTGGCGGAAGAACGCCAGCTTGTCGGCGAGCTGAATCTTGTCGTGTTTGCTCGAGGTCACCCGCGGACGGATGAAACCACCGAGCACCATCTCCGGGTTGGTGGCAGCGAGACTCATTGGGCGAGGATGTCTCTGATGTAGTCCGATACCTCTTCCAGGCTGGTGATGCCCTCGCGGAGCTTCTTGCGCGCGCTGTCCGGAATCAGATCGACGCCGCGCTCGCGAACGATCTCGCTCAATTGCTTCTCGCTGGCACCGCGCGCAATTTTCTCCTGCAGATTGTCGTCCACCGCTATGACCTCATAGATGCCGACCCGGCCCTTGTAGCCGGAGCCGCTGCACTTGGGGCAACCCGGTTCCGCTCCGGGCCGGTAGATGTTTTCACCGGGCTCCAGTCCATGGCGCTGAGCGACATCTTTGGGTAATTCGTAGGACTGCTTGCACTCGGTGCACAGACGCCGCACCAGGCGTTGCGCCTCGACCAGGCGCAGGGCCGGACCGAGAAGGAAAGGTTCGACTCCCATGTCGGTCAGCCTGGTGACGACCTGCAACGCCGAGTTGGTGTGCAGAGTCGACAAAACCAGGTGCCCGGTCAAAGCGGCGCGCATGCAGATCTGGGCGGTCTCGGTGTCGCGCACCTCCCCGACCATGATCACGTCAGGATCCTGGCGCAGGAATGCGCGCAGCGCGCCGGCAAAGGTCATGCCGGCACTGGCGCGGATCGGTACCTGGTTGAGGCCGAAGATCTTGTATTCCACCGGATCCTCCACCGTGACGATGTTCTTGTCGGCGGTGTTGGTCAGGTTGAGCGCGCAATACAGGGTGGTCGATTTGCCTGAGCCGGTAGGCCCGGTGACGAAGATCAGACCGTGGTGCGCGTTGGCGGCGCCGATGAAATCCCTGGCTTGTTGCTCGCTCAAGCCGAGCACCTCCATGTTGTCAGGGATTCCGTCGTTGGCCAGCACGCGCAGGACCATCTTCTCGCCGTAGCACGTCGGCACCGTGGAAACCCTCAGGTCGACGCGCGAATCGCCGTCGCGCATGGTGATG
This sequence comes from Planctomycetota bacterium, assembly GCA_021776925.1. GTDB lineage: Bacteria > Planctomycetota > UBA1135 > UBA1135 > UBA1135 > JAJFFB01. Next base: position 40,682 of record JAJFFB010000170.1, read on the forward strand.
CCGCCATCCTGCGGCACGCGCTTCTCGGCGATGTCCATCTTCGACAGGATCTTGAGGCGCGAAACGATCTGGCCGAAGAGGTGCGCCGGAGGCGTTTTGACCGGAGTCAGTTTTCCGTCCACCCGGTAGCGGATGCGCACGTCCTTTTCGTAGGGCTCCAGGTGCAGGTCGCTGGCTCCTTGATGCACCGCGTCGCCGAGCAGGCCGTTGACGATGCGCAGCACCTGTGCTTCGGGGCCAGGCGGCAGTGGTCGACCAAGATCGACGTCCACGTCCGGGTCAAAGTCTCCCCCCGAACCGTCAATCAGACCCGATGCCGAGGCGGGCTTGTTAGCGGCGAGCAGTGGCGCTTGTCCAGGAAGCTCTCCTGCACCGATGCCACCGAGCGCGGTGTCGGCCAGCTTTACCGCAGCTTCGGCGAGATCAGAGGCGACCTCGGCCATTCCAGTGGCCGCGGCGAGAGATTCCGTTGCAGCTCCATGCGCCTCGGGAAGTTCTGCCAGACGCCGCTCCAACTCCCGGAACAAGGCCACGGTACCGGGATGGGCTGCCCACTTTTTATTGGTTGCCGCCGCCAGTTGCTTGACCAGGGTGGTGTCCTCGGGGTCCATGCACAGCAGATGTTCGACGCCTCCAGACCTGCCCACCGGAAACGCCCCGCGGGCGAGGAAATGCGCGCCGGGAAGATGAGGCAGGCCGGTGCTCATGCCGGCGAGCAATTCGTCCAGACCGCCGAGGAGTTTGCGGCTGCCATCGCGGCGCACTTCCCAGACGGTGGGTTCCAAACCAGCTTCGAGGTCCAGCCAAGTGGTTCCGGCGAGTTCCGCCAAGGCAGCGGCAAGCGCCGGCCCGCTGACCACATCCCCGTCGACCAGGTCGCAGTATCCCTGCCAGCCGCGTCCATCGGGACCTTCGGTCAACTTGTCCAGGTCGGAAGCCGACAGTACGCCCTTGTCCAGCAGAGCGCGGACCAAGGGGATTGCGTTTTCGGGAGTCAGGCCTGGCATGAGCGGAAGGGAAAGTCCGCGTATTCATCGGCAATTTCCTGCCCGCTCCTGTGCCGCAAGCCTCAGCCGCCGACGACCGGAATGCTCTTGGCCGTAGGGGCCGCAGGGACGGCGGGAACCGTGGCCGGCGCTGCCACCGCCTGCAGACGCCCCTCGAGAATCGACAGATAGGGGGTGGATTCAACGTCCATGGTGTAGACCTCTCCGTCGAACTCCAGGCGGACCTCGGTGCCGGCGACTTCGAGCAGGATCGGGGGAATCTCGGTTTTCAGTCCCTGGACCTCCTGACCGCAGCGCACCAGGCGTCCATTCAGATAGGCCACGTTGCCGTGCGGGCCGTGCATGGTGGATTGCAGATGGATCACGCCGCTGTCCGGGACCACGGCAGGAGCCACAACTTCGGTGACGGCCTCGGCCCCATCAGTTCCTTCACTGCCCACCAGCGGTTGAGCGACTTCCTCGATCAAGGTCTCGTTGCCCATCGCTTCTTCCTCCAGCGCCGCCCGTGACGCCAGGATCTGCAGCAGGCGGAAGGGGTCGGAAGAAACTTCCGGACTTGCATCGCCCGCGCTTTCCTGGATCATGGTCGGGTCGAGCTCAGGCAGCAGCTTGGTCACCTGGTCGATCATGGTTCCGCCGGCCACCAGCCGGGCCGAATTCAAGCCCAGATAGGCGACGCCCATGGCGGTGGCCAGAAAACAGTGCTTCTTGATCTTGCCGATCATGCTCCGCCTCCCATCGCCACCTCTTCGTCCATGATTTCATCGAACTCCTCGGGCTGACCCATCATCTGTTCACGCATCTGATCAAAGGTTGTGCCGGATAAACAGTTCACCTTGCAATTGAGAATGATGCCGCCGTTGGCCGGATTGAATCCGAGGTCCAGTTCATCGACGCGCAGATAGCGGCTGCCGCGTTCGATCAGATCGAGGAAGCGCACCAGGTGTCCGTAATCACCCATGACGCGGACCTCAAAGGATTCTCGCCGGTAGTTGCCATAGGACTCGGCTTCCAGCGGGGCCACGGTCAGCATCTGCACTTCGGCCCGGCGGATCGCGTCCATCAAGTAGTTGTGCCAGGTCAGTTCGGCCTTGAGCGGGGTCAGCCGCCTGCCGAAAGTCTTCGACTGATCCTCAAGATGGCGCACCTCCGCCACCATGGCGTGCATCTGCGCCAGGCTTTCCTGCTGCTCGTGGGCGGTGGCGAGGCGGCCGCTGAGCGGCTTGATGACGGCCAGCCAGGCAATCAGGAAGAATCCTGCGGCGACCGCCGCGCGGTAGCCCTCTTTGGTAGAGGTCCACTCGCGGTAGCTTGCACGCAGCTTGACCAGATCTTCCTTAATGCCCATTGCTGATCATCCTCCGGGTGGGCGACAGTAGACCTTGATCGTCATTTCCCGGGCTGCACCATCGCCGGTGGTGTTGGTGCTGGGCTCGTTGATCATGGGGAACAATTTCGAGATGACCAGCGATGCCTTCAAGGCGGCGGTCAGCTGACGCGCCTCGACCGGGGTGCGCAAAAGTTCCGGAACCTTGACCTGACCGGTCAGATTGACCCAGCGGAGACCGGGCTCAGGACCTTCTTCCTCTTCATCCTCTGCGTCTCCCATGTCACCGTAGTGCGGGGTGTAGGAGAATGGGTAGCGGCCTTCGACCTGGGTCAGGCTGAGAGCATCGGGGACCAAAGACGGCACTTCGGTGAGGATTTCCGACCAATAGACCCGGTCCATGAGAAAGGCTTCTGCCAAGCTGATTTCAATCATCATTCCGTCGCGGGCATCCACCAGATCCTCGCGCGAGATCTCGCGTTCGGCACAGATTTCATCCACGTCGGTCTCCATGTCCGACACCTGGGCGAGCAAGGTATTTCCCTGCATCCACAGCCACACGCCCAACCCGGCGATTCCAGCGGCAAGCGGGAGCGCCTCGCGCAGCGGGAATGCGGGTCGGTCGCTCTTCGGATTGACCACCGAGTCCAGAGCCAGCGGGCCGCCCTTGCCGAATTTTCCGTTGGCCAGAACCGCCGCCAGATAGGCGGGATCAAAAGGAATTTCCGCGGCGCGCAGAAGGGCAACGGAGGTCCCCTCGGTGCAGCCGCCAAGCGCCGCGGTGAAGTCCTCGTTGGCGTGCAGGATCACGCCGCCCAACGGCCCGAGGTTGAATTCGTGCTCCGCCAGCGTGGCCAGACGCTGGATCAGGGAACGAGCCTCAGGGCCAGGGTTCTCTTTGTGCAAAGGGCTGGCCAACCGCGCCAGGACCGTGCCTTGGTGGACCAGCAGCGCAGCCATTTCCTGGCGGCCAACGACCAGGCGTACCTCGTTCTTCCACTTGCGCGGCGCCGCCTTGTTTTTATTGCAGCGCGAGACCAGGGCGTGTGAGGTAGATACCAGCGAAAAACGGCCACGGTCCAGCTGGGACATCGCCTTGAGGACTTCCACGCCGATCCGGCGCGGAAAGAGCACCAGGCTCTTCACTTTGACCGGACTCTGCGCAACCGGGTTCACGCACGAGGCCACGCCGCCGGGTAGGCGTTCGCCCAATCGTTCTGCCAGCTGTGCCTGGGCCTGGAGCTGCTCGGGATCATCCGCGCGTGCGGTGGAAATCACGTCCAGGGCGGGATCCAGACCGAGCGTCACACGGCCACCGATGGCGCCGCTTTGCAGCAGTTCATCGAGCACCTTGGCCAGCTGGCCGGGCTGATACTCCACTTCCTGCAGGTCGCCTTTGCCACCAGGCGCATTCTTGAGGCTGCCGCGATAGATACGGACACAATCCGAACTGATCACCACGCCGGTCCTCACCGAAGACCGGGTGGATCGAGGTCGGCTTCCGTTCTTGTTGTTGCGGATCATCCAATTCGCTTATCGGGGATTCGAAAGGCCGCGCTTGAGCAAGCCCAGTGGCTCCGGGGCTGCGCTCGGGGGTCAGAATTGAACCGGAATCAGTTGTGCCGGGATGGAACTCTGCCGGTGCACAAATCCCTTCTGATTCCAGGCGACCACGTATTTGCCGAAACCACTCGAGGGCCCTTCCCGGGTCAGCAGGATCTGCCATTTGTCCTGCCATCGAACCGAAGTGAAGCGGCCCACGCGGAAGAACTCAGGCGACGGCAGATTCACGTCGAGGTCGTCAAGCTTGCGCGCGTAGTGGCCGGTTCGAGCACTGTAGGCCTGCTGCGCGCGTTCAACCTGGGCGAGCCAGTGAAACGCCTCGGAGGCCTTGGAACGCTCAACCGCGGTTTGATAGCGCGGCACTGCCAACAGCGAAAGAACTCCCAGAATGACCACGACTATGGTCAGTTCGACGAGAGAAAAGCCGCCGTGCAGGCGGCGCTGGCCGGGTGGATGGTGGTGCATGGAAGGATTGGTATGGGGTGGAATTAGGAATGCGCCCGCAACATCTCCCCATGTCACGGGCGCTTTCCCCTAACTCGAATCTCTCAGATTCTCTTAGTTGACAGGAATCAATTCGTCCTTGATGGAGCTGCGGCTCCGAGCGAAGCCGTCTTGGTTCCAGGTCACGGTGTACCTGCCGTAACCACTGGAGGCACCTTTGCGGGTCAGCTTAAGTTCCCAGCGGGTCTGCCAGTTGTAGGAGGTGAAGTTGCCAGTCGAGAAGAACTCGGGGTTCTGGAGATCCAGATCCAGGTCTTTCATCTTTTTGGCGAACTGGCCGTTGCGCGAGTTGTAACGCTCTTGGGCGGACTCGACTTGAGCAAGCCAGGCGAAAGACTCAGACGCTTTGGAGCGCTCGACGGCGGTTTGGTAACGCGGCACGGCCATCATCGCGAGCACACCGAGAATGACGACGACAATGGTAAGCTCGACCAGCGAGAAACCGGCCTTGTCGCGGCCGTGGTTCGATTTGAGGGATTTCATTGCTATTACTTCGTGGTCAGGACCCCTCGTTTGAGGGGGTGGAAAGGCTAGGGAGAGTGGACCCCGCGCCGCATAGACCATCGTCCGCGTGGATTCCCATTCTTGAGCCCGACCAGAAAAAATTTCTGGCAAAGCTCCTGGGGACGGCTTTATCCCGGCCTGCTAGACCCTGACCGAGGCTCTTTCGGCCGCCAGGGCCTCTAGGTGCTCGGCGGCGTCGGCGGTCGGATAAACGCCGGTGAAACAGCCGCTGCAGAATTCTTGGATCGCTTCGTTGCCCACCCGGGCCGCCGCCACCATGCGCTGGTGGTCGAGGTAGACCAGGTGGTCGGCGCCGATTTCATCACGCACCTCATCCACCGATCTCCCACGAGCGATGAAATCGTTCTTGGTCGCCATGTCGATGCCATAGGGGCACGCGGCGATCAGCGGCGGGGAAGTCGAGGCGAAATAAACACGCTTGGCCCCCACTCCGCGCGCCGCTTCGATAATGCGGCGCGAAGTGTTGCCGCGTACGATGGAATCGTCGACCAGAAGCACGTTCTTGCCCTCGAACTCAAGCGGGATCGGATTCAGCTTGCGCCGGATCGACGACTTGCGCACATCTTGGTTGGGCATGATGAAGGTGCGCCCGATATAGCGATTCTTGATGAAGCCTTCGCGATAGGGCTTGTCGAGCGCATTGGCCATGCTCAATGCGGCGTCCCGCGCGCTGTCGGGAATCGGAATGACCACGTCGGGCTCCGGCGCACCGCTGGACACCCACTGCTCGGCCAAGGCCTCGCCGAATCGCCGGCGGGTTTTGTACACCGAGATTTCGTCGAGGAAGGAATCGGGCCGGGCGAAATAGACCAGTTCAAAGATGCATGGGCGGTGCTCCTCATGGCCGACCTGGATCCACACCGGGTCCTTGCCCGGTTCGACCAGGATCGCTTCGCCGTTGCGCAGATCGCGCACGCGCTGGAAACCGAGGATGTCCAGAGCCACCGATTCGCTGGCCACCGCCCATTCAGGACCGTCTTCGGTGTCGCGGCGCCCGACCACGCACGGCTTGATGCCGGCCGGATCGCGGAAGGCGAAGAGAACGCCCTCGGACAAAATACCGACCACCGAATAGGCGCCTTTGGCGGTTTCGAAAGCGCGCGCGACCGCGGCGCGCACCCGCTCCTGGAGCGGCGGTTCGAGGCCCGCGTCACGTAGACCGCTGGCAAAGGCGTAGAGGATCGCCTCGACGTCGCAGGAGGACTCGAGCGTGATATTGTTTTGCGGATACATCCGCGACTTCAGGTCCAACCAGTTGGTGAGGTTGCCGTTGTGGGTCATGCCGACCCCGAACGGGAAGTTGATATAGAAGGGTTGGGCGTCTTGTTCGCTGCCCATGCCGACGGTCGGATAGCGCACGTGCGCGATCGCCAGATTGCCCGTCAGGCGCTGCATGTCGCGGGCGGAGAAAATATCCCGCACCATTCCGTTCTGCTTGCGCAGATGGAACATGCCGTCGAAAGACAGGATGCCGGCGGCGTCCTGGCCGCGATGCTGCAGGGCGATCAGGCCCTCGTAAAGCTCAGGAGCTACGTCCTTGCCGGGTAGGCCGGCAATGCCGATGAATCCGCACATGGAAGGTCGGGTGATGGAGGGGCCGCCGCTGGGCCAGATAAACCATTCTACCGCCTTGGCCTTGCGGACTGCCGACGCAGCTCCTCCAGGCGCGCGTTCAATTCCGGCGAGCCGAGATCGAACTCTGCCAGCCAGTCGCGGCCGCGCTCGTCCCGCCGGTAGAGCGGATCGTAGTGGAGTTCGAGCAGGTCGCGCACCGCCGCGCGCCACTCCCCGCCGCGGATCTGTTGCTGCATGGCGTCGACCACCGTGCCGCCGAGTTTCTTGCGCAGACCCTGCAAAGCGGCGGCGGTCTGCTCGAGGCTGCCGTCTTCGACCAGATAGTCCTGCCCGAGCTGCTCGATGCGCTGCTCCATACCGGCGCACAAACGCACCTGGGCACCTGCGGTCATGGCCTGGAATAGCGGCGCCGGCAGCACCACGTCGCCAACCTTGCGGCTCTCCCCTTCCACCCACCATGGTCCCTCGGCGTGCGCACCCGCTGCCAGCTGGTCGATCCGCTCGATCAGGCCACCCTCGAAAGCCCCCTGAGTGACCGGCTGCAGACCGACCGCCCCCAGCACCGAGGAACGATGTCCGGCCAGGCCCTCCAGATCGAGGGTGGTGCCGGGGTGGTCACGCTCCAGAGCGCGCAAGATCAGGGTCTTGCCGACCCCGGTCTGACCACGCAGAACCAGGAAGGGAAGCTCAGCCGGAATCGCAGCCACCCGTTGCATCACCCACTGCCGGTAGGCCTTGTATCCGCCCCTGAGCAGCACCGCCTGGTCAAAGCCGATCGCCCGCAGCAACAGCACCACCGACTGCGAGCGCAAGCCGCCGCGCCAGCAGTTCAGGATCAGCGGCTGCGAACCGAAGGAGCCGAGCGAGGACACCGCGGTCTGCAATGGCCGAGTCTGCGCCGGGTCGGCGCGCAACTCGACGGCGAGGCGTTCAAAGGCACTGGCCCATCGCTCAGGCTCGACTTCGACCCCGAGGATCTGATCCAACAGCCGGCCCAGCCGCTGGCGCGTCAGGCTCAGCCCTTTCTCGAAGGCGGCCGCTGGCGAGACCTGCTTGAACAGGGTGCCGACCAGGGCGCGCTGATCGTCTTCGAAGAGCGGCACGTTGAGCGCCCCGGGCAGGTGGTCGCGGGCGAACTCGGACGGACTGCGCAGGTCGACCAGCCGCGGCCGCAGCTGCACACCGCTCGGCATCGGGAGGACGCCCGGTTCATCGCCTGGCTCTACACCCGGTCCCCTGCCAGGGCTGGAGCCCAGGCTGGAAATCAGGTCCGGATAGGTGAGGGTGGGAAGACGCACGCCGGTCCGGGATTCTAGAATCCTGGGGCCGATGACCGATTCCCCCGCAATCGCTTCTTCCCAGCTCGCAGCTCTGATCCGCGAAGGCGTGTCCGAAGAGCTGCTGCACGCCGAATCCAATCCGCATTGGACCGCACTCAAGGCGGCCGGAACCGAGCCGTGGCTCGACACCGGCGACATGGACGAAGCCGCGCGGCTGTGGTCGCATGAGTTCACCGCCTTGACCACCAACAACTCGCTGCTCAACAAGGAAATCCAGAAAGGCCTGTACGACGACTGGATCCCGAGCGCCGCCGCCGCGGTCCGGGCCGACCACCCCGGCATCGGCGTCGAAGAGCTGATTCTAGAAATCGCCTTTGCACTGAACGCTCGCCACGGCCTGCGCCTGGTCGAGCGCTTCGGTGCCTACGTCTCGGTCGAGCTGCACACCGATCTGGCCCACGACGTCGAGCGATCCCTTTCCTATGGGCGCCGCTATGCCGCCTTGTGTGACAAGTTCATCGTCAAGGTGCCGCTGAGTCCCGCCGGGCTGGTGGCGGCGCGCCGCCTCGAGGAAGAAGGCATTCCGGTCAACTTCACCCTCGGCTTCAGTGCGCGTCAGAATCACCTGATCACCTGCGCCGCGCGGCCGAGCTGGCTCAACGTTTTCCTCGGCCGGCTCAACGCCTACGCCGCCGGCGAAGGTCTGGGCGATGGCGACTGGGTTGGCGAGCGCGCGCTGATGGCGTCACAGGCCACGGTGCACGAACTGCGCCAGCAGCTGGGAGTTTCGACCCGCCAGATCGCGGCGAGCATGCGCACCGGCGAACAGGTCAGCACCCTGGCCGGGGTCGATGTCTACACCATGCCGATCGCCGTCGCCGAAGGCTACCTGGCGCAGGCGGGCGACCCCGCCGAACTGCGCGACCGCACCGCCGAGGACTACCAGCCGCAGTGGGCCGAGGGCATCGACCCGAGCGCCGAAGGAGTCGAAGCCCTGTGGGAAATCAGCCCAGCGCTGCGGGCGGCGTGCGCCGAAATCGCTGAGGTCAATCCTGCCGATTTGAGTGCGGAGGGCATTCTCAGCACCCTGCACGCAGCGGGCTGCGACGACATCTTCCCGCAATTGAGTGAGGAAGAGACCGGCACCCTGATCGCCGAGGGCAAGGCACCGCGGCGCGAGACCTGGCGCGACGCCTTGGCCAGCGGTCGTTACGGCCTGGACAGCCTGTTCACTCTCGCAGGTTTTTACGCCTTCGCCCAGGACCAGGCCGCTCTCGACGAACGCATCCGCCGCTTCCTGCAGGATTGAATCGGCTCGTGCGGCGTCCCCCGCCGCCGCCGGCCAGCAAACCGGTCAGGGCCGTACTCAGCGGCGCCAACCGCCGCCGCGTCGACCACCGCCGCTGCGCTCGCGCTCCGGAGGAGGCCCTCCGCCGGGTGGTGGCGGCGGCACCGCGCCCTCCTTTCCTTCCGGTGGTGGGCCATGACCGGGCCCGCGGCGTCCGTTGCGCCCCTGCCAACCGCGCCGTTCGGGCCGCGGCAGCAATCCTTGAATCATGAACTCGCGCATCTTCTGGAAGAACTCGCGCGGCGCTAGCTGCTCGATCCGGGCGCGGTCCTTGGGTGGAATCTGGTTCTTGGTCCAGAAGCCGGTCTGGTCGAGTTCCTGGAGTTTCTTCCATACACGCACCAGTTCGATCTGCGCCCACATACGGTCGGCGCTGCCCGATTTGACCAGCTGCTCGACCGCGACCTTGCCGAGCCACCCTTCTTCGACGTAGGCGTTGAGCTTTTCGATGCCGTAGCTCAGCCGCCGTTCGCTGTAGTTGCTACGGGCGATGGCCAGCCGCTCGTCCAGCGGCAACTGACGGTAGCGCTGCCAATCCTGGGGACTGCGCTGGCGAAAATCCTTGGAGCGCTCATCGAAATGCTTGCGCATCAGGCGCTGGATCGCCCGCCGCTGTTCGTGAGGAGGCAGTGCTTCGATGCGCTTGCGTTCTTCCTCAGGAAGCTGGGCCAGCGCCGCTTCGGCTTCCTTTTGAATGCGTTCGGCACGCCGCTGCATTTCTGCCTGGGCCTCGGGATCGAGATCGCGAAAGCGATCCATGCGCTTGCGGAAGTCGTGCTTTTCCTGGTCGGAAAGTTTCTCCCACCATGCGCGCCACTCCCTGTCGGTGCGCTGCGGGGGTTCTTGCTTGTTTTTCTTGGTCTTGGCTGAGGGGGCGGGTTCTTGCTGGCTCTGTTCGGTCTTGGCGGTCGGCGGCACATCGGCATCCACCTGTCCCACATGTCCCACATGTCTCACCTGTCCCACATGCATTGGCAAGGGCGGCAACGCAGAGGGCACCAGCATGAGCAAAGCGGTGACCAGCATCAGTCTTCTTCGGCGAGCTCGGGGTCGTCCTGATGGAAGAGGAATTCCAACTGATCGTCGGTGGCCAGCTCCCAGGTCTCGAGGATCTCGCGGTTGCGGAAGATCTCTTGGATGTCGGAGACCGCCAGATCGCCGCCATCGTCGACCTCGATCACGGCGAAACCGGAGCCCTCGCCAGCGCCGAGCCAGTAGCCACCGGTGATCAGCAGCAACGCGGCGGCGGCGGTCAGGCCGGCCTGGGCCAGGCGCTTGCCGAAGCTCAGCCGCCAGATTGGAGCCAAGCCGGTGCGTGGCATGTCCGCCAAGCCGGTGCAGGGCACCTCGGCCACACCGGGGTCATCGTGTTGCAGACGCTGGTGCAGCCGTTCGGCGAATCCCTCGGGTACCTCGGCACCCGGGCACTGGTCGAGCATGTCGTCCAGCCAGAAATCGTTATTGTTCGGCATCCCGGTACGGCTGAAGTGAGTCGCGCAGATGAGTGCGCGCGCGATGTAGGAGTGATTTGACGGCTTTTGGGCTGATTCCGAGGATTTCTCCGATTTCGGTCAGATCCAGCCCATCGTAATGCTGAAACACCAGCGCGGATCGCTGGTTCTCCGGTAACTCTGCCAGGGCGTTGGCCACCAGCCGCGCCCAATTCCCCTGGTCCAACGGAACATCTGGAGTCAGGGAGTCGGGGTTTTGCAGGCCAACGTCGCGGCCCTGGTCGTCGACCGGCAGCGCGGACAACTTGTTGCGCTTGTCATCCCGCGAGCGGTTCAGCGCCAGGTTGTAAGTGATTCGGTATAGGAAGGTGGTCAGCTTGCCGCGCGGCTGGTAGCGCTCGCGCGCCCGATAAAGGCGCACGAAGGCCTCTTGGGCGAGGTCTTCGAGCAGAGCGTGCGGCCCGAGCAGGCGCCGCAGCATGTGGAAGACCGGCCCCTGGAACTCCTCGACAATCTGGTCGAAGGCGGCGTTGTCCCCTCGCTGGAAGGCGAGCATCAGCTGCACCCCGCGGTCGTCGTGCTCAGCCACCGCTTCCTCCGGCGTCGGCTGCTCCGTGGTCGGGCTCGACGTCGTCACGCGCTCCGGGATCGGCTGCAGAAGCTCGCCGCCAGGGCCAGATGCGTCCGACCACCCGCCGCCGCAGATCGGCGCGGGGGACGGGCCCGTAGTGGCGGGAGTCGTGGCTTGCCGCGGAATGGTCACCGACGAGGTAGAAATGTCCAGCAGGGAGGCGTGCGCTTTCCCTGCCGACGGAACCCCAGCGGGTGACCGAGGTGACGACCGGATTGCGCCCGTTTTCGGCTCCCGTTGAGCTGCTCAACAAGTCGGGAGCCTGCCCGGGCAGCCCGGCCACGCGCTTGAGCACGGTGCGGCGGCTGCCGGGCTCGTGCATCAGCACGCAATCGCCCTGCTGTGGTCCGCTCCAGATCGGCGCCGTGATCAGCACATCGCCCGGCCGGTAGGTCGGCAGCATCGAAACGCCCTCGACGCGCACCGGGCGAAACCAGATCGCCAGCAGCAGGCCGCCACCCAGGCCGAGCCAGCGCAGGCGGCGGCGCCGGCGCAAACGGCGGTCCGACATAGGGGGCGCGGTCAAGAGATCAGCAGAAAATGTGCGGTCAGGAAGAAGATGACCACCGCCGAAAGGTCGGAGACCGCGATCATCAAGGGCCCGGAGACCACCGCCGGGTCGCCGCCGAGCGCCTCGGTACCCATGGCGATGCCGCTGGCGACGGTGGTGGTCCAGGTCATGGCGATGACCAGCGCCAATCCCAACGCCGACCCGATGGCGATGGAATCGGTGAACAGCGCCGCCGTAGGCACCGCGATGATTCCGCACAGGAGTCCGAGCAGGGCTCCGACCTGCACCTCGTTGAGGAAAACGCGGGTTCGTCTGCCCTCGGATATCTGCCCCACGGCGAAACCTCGCACCAGCACCGCGGAGGTCTGCATGCCGACCGTTCCCGATAGCGCCAGCACCATCGGGATGAAGCCGATCACCGTGCTCCACACGGCGGGCTGCGCCTCGCCGAGCGGGCCGCCGTTGTCGCCGAGGAGCGCGGCGGCGGCAGGAGCGAAATGATCGACCACCCGCGACATCAGCAGACCGGCGACCACCGGGATGGCCAGCATCGGCGCGCGACTGATGACTTTGGACCTCACGGTTTCAGAAGCGTCGGCCTCGGCGCCGGCGCCGGCCAGCAGCAGGGCGTCTTCGGAACCCTCTCCTTCGAGCACTTAGAGGGCGTCGTCGGCGGTGACGATGCCGACCACCAGGCCGCGCGCGTCGACCACCGGGATCGCCGACAGGTTGTAGTGCAGGATACGGTGGGCGACGTCTTCCTGGTCTTCGTCGACCTTGGCCAGGATCACGTCCGGGACCATCAGTTCGCGCACCTCCTGGTGGATCCCGCCCTCGATCAGCTCACGCGAGCTGACCACCCCGCGCAGACCGCCCTTGGCATCGGTGACGTAGATCGAGTGGATGGTCTCGGCCTCGTCGTCGGCGCGGCGGATGCGCTTGAGCAGGTCGCCGACTCGTTCATCCGGGTCGGCGGTGATGAACTCGGTGGTCATCAGGCCGCCGGCGCTGTCCGCAGGGTATTCGGACAGATGGCGCAGATCGGAGGCGTCGTCCGGCTCGACGAAACACAGCACCTGGTGGCGCACCTCGTCGGGCAGTAGATCGAGGAGGTCGGTGCCGTCGTCGGGGGGAATATGCTCGAGCAGGCGCGCGATGACCTCCGGACCCTGGCCCTCGAGCAGCGTCTCGGCCAGTTTGGGCTCGGCCTCGGCGAGCACGCCGGCCTGGTCTTCCTCGGGCAGGCTGGCCCACAGCAGCCTGGCCTGGTCGCGTTCGAACTCGAACCACAGCACGTCGGCGATATCGGCCGCGTGATGCCCCTCGTCAGGCTTGAACGCGGTGCCCCCTGGTTGCTCCAGGTGCTGCTGCAGAGCCTGGAGAACCTGATGTCGCATCTCGCGCCTGCGGTTCCGGGGCATGGACCGTATGTTAGCGGACGCCATGGCCCGATCCCGGCGGCGCACCTAGAATCAAGAGGCCGCCAATATGGAATCCGCATCCTCGCTCGACCGCCTGCTGATCTTCCTGGATCGCCTGCGCGATGTCCACGATCGTGCCGCTGGCGGCACCGTCGCCGCCGATGATCGCGCCAGCCTGGCCGATGAAGCCAGCACCCTGGCCGAACACGTATTGCCGCAGCTGCCCGGCCTGTGCCGCGAGGACGGCCGCGAACTGAGCGCGATCGAGGTCTTCCTGCTCGCCTTGTTCTTCCATCGCCGCACCAGCGGGCGCCGCGAAGCCATGCTCGGTTCTGAACTGGTCGGCCATCTACATCTGGTCGGGATCGATCGCAGCGAAGCGCTTGCCGCTCTTGCTCCCGAAAGCCGCCTGCGCAACGCCAAGTGGTTGCGGCAGAAACGCCTGCGCGACGGGCACGATCCGCTCGACTGCGCCTTCGCCCCCTGCGCCCGCGCCCTCAATCTTTTCTGGAGCGCGCAGCCCGCCGATACCGAGGGGTCTGAACCCTCCACCGCCGAGCCGCCTTTGTCGGGGGAAGGCCCCTACGCCAGCGAAGAGGAATATCTTTGGGATCTGTTCGCCTGGCGCAACCTGTGCCTGAAGCGTTGCCAGGCGCTGATTCCAAACGAGGGCACGCCGCCTGCGGCCTCGCCCGAGTTGGAAGGGGCCTGCCAGCAAGCAAGGGCCGCACAACTGCAGATCCGCGCGCGCCTGGGAGCGAGCGTCGGTGGCCGCACCTTCGCCCTCGAAGCCTTCCGCCGCGAGCACGCGCTGGGTCAGGATCATTTACTGGTGTTGGTACACCTGCTGGCCAGTGAAGTGCTCGAAGCCGAGCCCTATCTGGCGGCGTTGGAGTGTCTGCGCCTGGTTTGCGAAACACGCAACGATCTATTCCTGAAACGCAGTCTGTTCCGGGCCAAAGGCCGGCTGCGCCATCGTGGCATCGTCCTGGCTGATGGCCCAGACGACGACAAGGCGCTGACCGCGAGTCTTTCGCTGTCGGAATGGGCCACCGAGCAGCTGCTCGCCGGCGTACTCGCCGGACCACGCATCCGCGACGACGCGCTCGACCGCTTCTTGCGCGATTAACCGAGCTTCCGCCGGAATCCACCTTGGCGGCTGTGCCCAGAGCAGCGAAAATAGCTGGGTGGAACGCAGCGAACTGATTTACGACTGGGAAGAGCACGGCCCGCGCAAGCTTCCCGACCCGGAGTTTCCCGTTCAGCTCGACGACGAGACTTTGCGCGACGGCTTGCAATGTCCATCGGTGGTCGACCCGCCACTGGACAAAAAGTTGGAGCTGGTCCACTTGATGGACAAGCTCGGCATCAACACCGCCGACATCGGCTTGCCCGGCGCTGGAGCCCATGCGCGTGAGCACATTCTCACGCTGGCGCGCGAGATGGCCTCGCTGTCGATCACCCCCAACGTGGCCTGCCGCACCGTGGTCTCGGACATCGAGCCGGTGGTCGACATGACGCAAGAAGTCGGCGCGCCCATCGAGGTGTGCGCCTTCATTGGTTCCAGCCCGATCCGTGCCTACGCCGAGAGCTGGGATCTGGAGCGCATGCTGACCTCGGTGCGCGAGGCGGTCGGCTTCGCCCACCGCAACGGCCTGCCGGTGATGTTCGTCACCGAGGACACGGTGCGTTCCACTCCCGAGACCTTGCGCGCCTTGTTCCTGACCGCGCTTGAAGAGGGTGCCGACCGCGTTTGCCTATGTGACACCGTCGGCGCCGCGACGCCATCTTCGGTGCGCAATCTGGTCAAGTGGACACGTGAGTTCCTGGCCGAACAGGGCGCCAGCCACGTCGGCATCGACTGGCACGGCCACCGCGACCGCGGCCTCGGCCTGATCAATACTCTCGCCGCGATCGCCCAAGGGGCCACGCGCGCCCACGCGTGTGCGATGGGCATCGGCGAGCGCGCCGGCAACACCGAGATGGACCTGCTGCTGGTCAACCTCAAGCTGGCCGGCTGGATCGATCGTGACCTGACCGCGCTGGGTGATTACGTGCGCCTCGCTGCCGCAGCGGTCGGCCGCCCGCTGCGCCGCGAGTATCCGGTGTTCGGCGACGACGCCTTCGAAACCGGCACCGGCGTGCACGCCGCCGCGGTGATCAAGGCCTTCCATAAGGGCGATACCTGGCTCGCCGACCGGGTCTATTCCGGCGTGCCGGCGGGCGAATTCGGCCTTGAGCAGAAGATCTCGGTCGGCCCGATGAGCGGCAAGTCCAACGTCATCTGGACGCTGGAGAAGATGGGACTGGAAGCGAGCGAGGAACGCATCCAGGCGGTGCTCGACCGCGCCAAGAACTCGGACCGCCTGCTTACACAGGAAGAGATTCTGGCGGTTTCCTAGTGTAGATCATCACGTAGCGGTGGCAGGCGTCTTGGGCGCAGCCGTCGCAGGAGCGTTCGAAGTCGGCCGGGGCGAGCGGAGCGGCGCAGACTTCGAGACCGAGCGAGCGATAGATCGAAGTCGCTTCCTTGAGGCGCTCGGGATCGGCTAGGAATCGCGGCTCCCAGCCGGCCTGGATCAGGTCGGGGTCGGCCTTGGGAGCCTTGGGCGCGGTGCTCATGGAAGGGTTGTACGCACGCTCACGACCGTGGGGTGCGCACGCTCACGCGGTCTCTGCGGCGAGTTTCTGCAGGCGGCGCTGGCCGAGCACGGCGGCGCCGAGTGCGGTCACCAGTTGCGGCATGTTGTCGCTGCCGTTGCCGGGTAGATTGACCTCGCTGCCCAGACGTTCGCGCACGGTGCGCGGCATGGTCGGGAAACGCATGATGCCGCCGATCAAGGTGAACTCGGCCTCGGCCTTGGCGCGTTTCATCAATTGCACCGAACGACCGGTCAGCGACTCGATCGCGCCCTGCATGATTTCGGACGGCGGAGTGCCCAGCGAGAGCTGGTTGATGACTTCGGACTCGGCGAACACCGCGCACACGCCGGAGATCTCGACCGGCTCGCGCGAGGTCATCAAGAGCGAACCGATGTCCTCGGTCTTGTAGCCCATGTAACGCGCGGTCTTTTCCAGGAACGCGCCGGTGCCGGCGGCGCACTTGTCGTTGAGACGGAAGGATTTGACCTTGCCGTCTGCTTCGATGCGCACCGCCTTCATCGTCTGTCCGCCGACGTCGAGCACGGTACGCGTCTGCGGAAACAGCAGGTTGGCGCCGCGCGCACTGGCGGTCAGGTCGGTGACGTGCACGTCTTTGAAATCGACCTGGTGACGGCCGAATCCGGTGGCGATGACGTAGCTGACCTGGTCAGGGCGCAGGCCGGCGAGCTCGAGCACGGTGTCGAAACTGCGGCGCGCGACCTCGGCAAGCTTGAAGCCGGTGGGCTCGACGTGGCTGTGCAGCATGTTGCCGCCTTCGTCGAGCAGAACCGCCTTGGTATAGGTCGACCCGACGTCGATTCCTGCGGTGATCGTGGTCATGGCGAAACCTCCTCGGTGCCGGCCGCAGTACGGCTGGCAAGAATGTGATCCATGGCGAAGAGTGCGGCGCCGAGCGCGCCCATGTAATGGCAGTCGTCGCTGACGTTGAGCTTGTGGCCGAGTGCGTCTTCGAGCGCCTTGACCATGGCGACGTTGCGCGAGACGCCACCGGTGAAAGTGATCTCGTCTTCCAGACCGACACGCCGCATCAGGCCGAGGGAGCGGGTGGCGATCGATTCGTGTACTCCCCAAAGGATGTCGTGCACCTTTTTGCCCTTGCCCAGCCAGGCGAGCACTTCGGATTCCGCGAAGACCGTGCACGTGGTGCTGATGCGAACACCCTTATCCGACTGCAGGGCAGTGTCACCGAGGTCGTCGAGCGGGATGTCGAGCGCCGCGGAAGCAGCACCGAGGAAACGCCCGGTGCCGGCGGCGCACTTGTCGTTCATGCAGAAATCCTCGATCTGACCGCCCGGCGAAACGCGGATTGCCTTGGTGTCCTGGCCACCCATATCCACCACCGTGCGCGTTTGCGGAAAAAGGTGCGAGGCGCCACGCCCGTGGCAACTGATCTCGGTCACCTGGTCGTTGCCGAAGGTCACCCGGTAACGGCCGTAACCGGTGCCGATGACCCACTCGACCTCCTCTTCCAGGATGCCCTTGCTCTCAACCGCTTCCTTGAAGGCCTTCTCCGCCGCCTGCACGACGTTGGCGCCGGTATCAAGCAACGAGCGCGCGATGATGTTGCGCTCTTCGTCGATGATCACCGCCTTGGTCTGGGTCGAACCGACGTCTACTCCTGCTGCGTATGCCATGTTTCTGTTCCGTGTATGCCGCTGTGATTTGCTTGCGAAAGGTCTGGTGTTGCCTAGGACTGGATGGCGGCTTGCTTGCGCCGTGATGCCAGACCCTCGAAGAAAGCGTCGGCCCGGTTCTTGAGCTGGGCTTCCGACACCACGCGGCGGTCCATCATGTCTGACTCGATGAACAGACTGGCGATGTCCTGACGCTCGGACAGGGCGCGCCGTCCATCGGCGAGCCCGGTCGACACCGTGCGACAACTCTTGATCGGGTGGTAGACGATGCCGTCGACCTGGTACTCCTCGAGCATCGACTCGACCACGCTGTCGTGGTGGAACATGCTGTCCATTGCGTCGCGCACGCTGACCAGGGTGCCCTCAGCGAGACTGGCGATCGGATCGGACAGGTCGTACTGGAAGCCGCGGTTGGAGCCGCCGGAGGCGAACCACAGGTAGGTCGAGTGAACGAAGGTGCCGTTCCACTCGCTGAACAATTCATTGAAGCGACGGAAGATCGGATAGCACGGCACGCCGACGAAGACCAGGCGGTATTCCTCTTCGGTGATGGTGCCGATGCCGTGTTCGACCTTGTATTCCATCTCTTCGACCAGATCGGCGAAGTAGCGCGCCCCGGCCTCTTCTCCGCGGAAGCCGTTGGCGACGCCGAGGTAGATGGTGCCGTCGGTGAGCGCGTTGAACACCGACGGGCGGTTGGCGTTGAGCTCCAGCAGTCTCTTCCAGCCGCTGCTGATGCCGTTGGCGTGGCCCATGACCTCGCGCAGCCGGTCGATGTCGAACTTCTTGCCGCTGACCTCTTCGCAGGTGCGGATCAGTTCGCGGATCTGCATTTCCACGTAGTTGCGATCATTTTCAAAATCACGGTCGCCGCGCCAGGTCTGGCCGCCGAGCTGGCGCGTACCAGGAACGTCGAGGGTGACCACCGGCATCTGGTACATCCGCTCCCATGCTTCTGCCCACTTGATGTAGGTGTTGCAGGCGTTGGTCAGCACGGTGAGCGCGGGCTTCGGGATCTGCCCCATCGGATGCTGACCGCCGCGCAACTGCGTGGCGATGTCGGCCTTGACGTAGCCACAGATGTCGGGCGAATAGCCGTAGTCCTCGGCTTCTTCGAGGTATTCGTTGGCAACCCGCCGCACCGCGGTCTGCAGCGAGTTGATCTCGGGGAACACCACCGGGAAGTCAAAGGACTTCAACACTTCGTTGAAGCTTCCCATGACGAACACATAGGCGGCTTGTTCGCCGCGCTCGGAACAGCCGTTCAGTTCCTCGAACCATTCGCGGAACATGCGCGCGCCATCGTTGTTGCCGCGCCCGACGATTTCATCTTTGAGGGTGTTGCTCATGGGTGGTTCAGGATCAGGCGAAGAGGAGGTTTTCCATGAAGGTCTCGAGTTGCAACTCGAGGTCCGAGAAACTGGTCATGCGTTCTTCGAACTCGCTGACGAAATAGGGAATCGCCTTGGCCTCCAGGGCGTGGATATAGGCGACTTGCTCTTCGAGCCCGGGCTCGCACATCTTCGCTGCAGTAACGATCACCGCCCCGGCGCCGCTGGCGCGCACGCGTTCGATCAGCATGTCCTCTTTCGGTTTGCGCAGATCGTGCTGCACCGGACTGTAGGAAGAGTCTTCGATGTAGGCGTGGGCCAGATCCTGCAGCGGGTCTTCGCCTTTGGGCACGTCGCCGAGCAGCCAGCGCAGTCCGATCAGGAAATCGTCGTCGACGACGTAGGTGGCGCGGCCGATCATGCGCACCAGATCGAGCGGCGGTTGTTCGCAGAAGGCCCCTTCATAGACCACCCGGATGCGGTCTTCGGCCTTGGCGGTGCGCGCTTCGATCAGGGGCAGCACGTACTGCATCAAGGCGTTGTGCTCCTCGCGCGGAATCATGCCGGCGACCGCGACCAGCGCGTAGGCGTCTTCGGCGGCGATCTTCCAAGGTTCTTCGCGCTTGATCTGGTAGAGCTTGCGCAACAGGCGGCGGTTCTCGTTGAAGACGCCGATCGACTGGCGCAGGGATTGTTCGCTGACCTCACTACCGCAAACCTCTTCGATCTGGCGCATGATGCGGTCGTATTCGCCGCGCAGATAGGTCACGCTATGGCTTGAATTCGGATTCTGCGGCAGGTACAGAATCTGGCACGGATAGTCGTGGTTGCGCGCCCAGATCGCGCTAAGGTTGCGCGCCGCGTCGCAGATCGGATGCGACACAAACATGTCCAGTTCGACCTTGCCGCCGAGAGAGAGTTCCAGCGAAGTCTTCAGGATCGAACACAGATAAGAACCGAATCGCGAGTCGGACTGGTCAGGTGCCAGCGTCGAGCCGCGCAGTTTCAGCGGCAACATGCCAGCGGCGTGGGCGATCTCTTCAGGGAAGTAGACCTGGAAATGGCCGAGGACCTTGCCGCCCTGTTCACGCCAGCGCGCTACGGTCGGATAGTCAGGATCCTCTGTCAGATCGCGGCACTGCAGCAGCACCTCTTCCAGAGGCTGATCGATCCAAGTATCAAAGACGGGGGTGTTCATGCTTCCTTACCTCGGGTCGGCGCCACCGCGGCGCCTTCGAAAAAGAGCTTGATCAGGTGGTCGAGTTTTTCCTCGACGGAGGGCATCACGGTATTGGCGTAAGGCACCAGCAGGGTCTCGACCAGGGCGACGTATTCCCACGACAACAGGCGCGGATCCGCGGCTTTCAATTCGTGGCGCTCCATGCCGACGTTGAGAATGGCCTGCACTTGTCGCGGCAGGGCTTCCTGGTAGGCGCGGATCAGGCCGAGCCGCACGTCGCCGGCGAAGACGTTGATGTCGCGCCGCACCAGCAGGATGGTGTCGCGCCGCTGCGCAGGCAGGCGCAGGAAGTCGGAGGTCAGCCGGCGTAGGCGCTGGCGGCAATTGCCTTCGGATTCCACCGCGTCGCGGAACAGCTCGCGCTTTTCGGCCAGGTCGAAGTGCATCATCGCCAGATAGAGCTCTTCCTTGCTGGCGAAGTGATGGTAGAGCGCGCCCTTGGTGACCTCGGCGGCCGCCGCGATCTGATCCATGGTGACGTCGGCGTAGTTGCGTTCCAGGAAGAGATCGCGGGCCTCGGCGAGCAGGCGCTCGGCGGTCCGGATCCTGGGAGCAGAGGTTGACATCAATCCATACCGACTGGTCGGTATGTCCACCATAACCCATCAGAGCGCCACGTCAAGGGCCTCCACAACCCCAATTAATTGTTTACGAAGCCCTGAACCCTGCTGGCGGGGCCTGCGTCAACCGCGGACCGCCGGCCACGCGAGGCGTAGCAGATTGGTGGTCGTGGCCCTGCTCTCGTAGGCCAGCCAGCGTTGGCCCAAAGCCCTTAAATTGCGAAATCCAGGCTGCCACACCCATTTGAGCACCGGGCGGAACGGCCCGCGCAGGATCGACTTTTCAATCGGACGACGCAGCGTGGTGTTATGAACGACGCCGGACCCGGATTGGATGTCTTCTGGCGGATGTCCGGGGTAGGCGCCCCAGCTGGTCTGGCCCATTCCAAAAATCAGGCCGGCCCAGACGTTGACCCCGATTCCGCCGTAACGCAAGCCATCCAATGCCTGCTCCAGCGCCGGCCGCGGCGTGTGGGGGGGGGCGATCACGGTGCACGACAAAGTGCCGTGCACATGGACGTTGACCGCCGCGGTGGCCGCGGGCAGGAAGTCTTCAGGGTGGCGGCAGTCCAGGGAGGTCTCGGCGACCACTCCGCAGAAAGCTTCGACCGTGCACGCCATTTCGCCTTGCATGCAAGGCACGTCGGGGATCAAGGTCCAGGGAAGTTCGGCGTCGACGGACAGCTTTTCGGCCTGAGGGTAGTGGTCGACGAAGGACTGCCAGCGCTGCTGCGCACCGGGGTACCACGGTGCCCGCGCCGGCGTGGCCGCCAGGGCCTCGCGGAAGCAGTCCATGAACTCTTCGCGCTGCGGCCAGCCGCGCGCGGTCACCACCAGCTTGACCGCATTGCAATTGAAGGAACCATTGTGTGCAACCATTCCAGCCAGATTGCGAGCCTGGCGGCGCAGGTCGCGGCGCCCCCAGCGCCCGGGCACGATCAATGCCGGGCTGACCGCGCCGAGCTCCGCAGTCACCGCCTTGTTAAGAGAGCGCTTGCCAGCTTGTTTGCGCTCGACAATCAGGCGGCCGCGCTCGACGGGGTCGGCCGGGTCGCCGGGACGGCCCCAGACCACCGCGTCGTAGGTGGCTTCGCTGCCGGTGATGTGAACGTGAGTCACGCGAGGATCGGCGACCAATTCCGCTCCGGCCGCGGCGTCGCCACGTTCAAAGGCGAGAAAACCGCGCTCGACCAGCGGGGCGAACACCTCGTTGAGAGGCTCCACCAGGTAATCATTGACCGGGTTGAGCTTCACCACCGCAACGTGGTCAAACAACAGCAGCATGGCGAGGCCATCCAGCGGCGGGATCGAATTGATGTTGCCCGCCCCAAGGACCGCCGCCACTCCCCCGGTGCCGCCGGTGCGGCCAGCGTCACGATTGTCGCCAACGTCACCAGCATCGCCAGCGTCACCAGGGTCGCCGGCTGGCATGAGGCGGAGTTCGCCTTTCAATCCCGGGAACATCAACGCGTCTTTGAATCCTTGCGGAAAGACCGCGACGCGTGAAGACGTGCCATTTTGGGGAACCGGCGCCGACGCAGCATCCACGGGGGAATCGCGCCCTCGCTTCTCCAGGGTTTCGGCATAGAGCCGCAGATGACGCGCGGTCACCGCTGGCCCACTGATCCACTCTTCGCCGGCGAGCGAGCTGTCCGGATCAATCCCCTTGGCCTGACAAGAAAGCCGCACCCATTGCGCGGCGCACCCGCTCAGCCTGGCGAGGCAGGCGCGCAACAGGGCCGCCCGCTCCTTGGGGCCAAGGCCAACCCATTCCTGGGCCTTGGCCGCCGCCCGATCAACGATCGGGTCGAAGCTCACGGGCGCCGTCGTCAACGACACCGAAAATGCTTTCCTTGTCGCCGCCGAGCATGATGTCGTGGTGGCGATAGAGGCTGTGGTCCGGACCAAATTCTTCGTCCTGGACGTTGAGTTCGCCTGCGTTGTGGTGCTCCGCGCCCGTGCATCCGGCGAGGGCAACGAGAATCAGGAGTCCGAACAGGTACTTCACCGGCTTTTGCAGAGAAGGAGAAAGGGTCATGACCGCCCAAGTCTACACATCCCGCCCCCCCGCGAGAGACCCTTTGCCGCAGACTCCGGCTTCAGCGCACCGTGCCGCCGACTGCTCCTTGGATGCGCTGAATTTCGCGGTCGATGCGGATCACAGCGGCTTCGTTGTCGGCATAATCGCCGCGCAGCGATCGCAGTTCCTCAAGAGCCGGCAACAAGGCTTTGGCGAGATCTTCTTTCTCGCGGCGGAAATGGAGCGGATCGCCGCCCTCCTCCTCGTGCCAGCGGTACAGCTCGATCGCCCGCTCCACCCCGGAGTTGGCGACCGGCAGGGCCCGCAACCAGCGCTCGTCGGCCTGCCAGATCAGTTCCGCGGGCAGCATCGGGCCCACCTCGACGGGTTGCGCGACCTCGGCCGGAGCACCGTCGACCACTACTGGAACGGGCTGATTGGCCGGGTCGGCCCGGTCGGCCCGTTCCAGGTAGAACCAATAGGAGACGCACGCGGCGAGGCCGAGCACCAAGATCTGGATCAGGCGAAGCATGGGATACCTAGGGAGCGTGCGAACTGGATCGAGGCTGGACCCAGCTGATGGAAACGGTGGGAATCTCGGCTCAGCTCGAAGCAGGCCGGCAACTCGGCGGGCAGCTCCGCTATCACCGCAGACAGCGAGGGCCAGTCGACTTCTCCTTCGCCGGGAGCCAGGTGATGATGCTCGCCGCGGCGCATGTCGTCGAGCTGGAGATTGACCAGCGCCGCAGCGAACTGGCTGAGGAGTGACGCTGGATCGCCCTCTTGATTGGCCAGGATATGGCCCACGTCGAGGGTCAGCGCCACGGCAGGGCCGACGCGATCACGCAGGTCGCTCCAAGAATCGAGCGTGTTGATCAGGTGGCCGGGTTCGGGCTCAAGGCCGAGGGCGACGCCGCGCGCCGAGGCGATGGGACCAAGATGCTCGAAGGCGGCCTGCAATCTACCCAGCGCCGCGGCCTGATCCTGATCACCGGGCAGCGTGCCGCTCCAGAAGGAGAGCACCGGTGAGCCCAGCCGGTCACACCAGTCCAGCATGCGCTCGAGGAAATCCAGGCGCACCCGGTGACTGGAATCGGCCTCGAGCAGATTCGGACGGTGCTTGCGCCGCGGATCGAGCACGTAACGCGCACCCGTCTCGACCACCACGTGCAGGTCAAGCTCACGGCACCGCGCCCCGACCCGGTCGAGCTCATCCGGATCGGTTTCGGCAGGGTCAAGACAACCGACATCGGGAGTGATCGCCACCGCGCGGTAGCCAAGCTCTGCCAGCCACGCCAAGGCGTCGTCCAGACGGTGGCTACGAAAGCCGTTTGAGTTGTAACCCAGGCGCACCATGAAGCGGACTCCTACTTCTTGTTGCGCGGCGTTTTGCCTTCGAAGTGAGCAATCCAGCGATCGATCTCGCCGACGGCCACGGCGTCGCCCTGGAAATCGGCGCGCAACTGCTTCAGCTGGGTCACCGCCTGAGTCACCTTCTTGGCCGCTTCGGCAATCTGGTTGCGATAGTAGAAAGGGTCTCCGCCCTGCTTGATGCGGAATTCTTCGGCGGCCTCGGCTTGCGCGATTCCTGCCTTGCCGAGTCCGAGCGCCGCAGCCCAGCGGGCATCGGCTTCCCAGGCCTTGGTCGATGAGATCGGGGGCGCCGTGCCAGCTTCGCCCTGGTTCCCCTTCTCGGCGTTCGCTCCAGAGGCTGAACCCACGGAGTCGCCCGAGGTGGGGTCGACCACCGCCGGGTTTTCGGCTGACGCCCCGCCAGAACCTGGTTCATCGCCGGATTCCGCGCCCTGGCCCAGGGAGGTGAACAGCCACAGAGCCAGAACCGCGCCCGCAGCCAAACTGCCAGCGAAGGTGCCACGATCAACCCAGGGAGATTTTTCCATCAGAATCAGGCCTGTCAGGACTCTGGAACCAGGATAGCGGCAAAACCCCCGGAGCGCAGACCGTCGGGTTCAAAGGTCCGCTGTTCCTCGATGCGGTAATTCGCTTGACGCGCGAAGCGGGCAGTCATGTCCTGGTTCTCTTCGGGCTCGAGGGAACAGGTGGTCCACAGCACCCTGGGCCGACAGCCCTGTTTGAGCAATTCCTTGATCAGACGCTTGCGGATCAGATTCTGCTGCGTGGTGGCCCGGTGCACCTCGTCGGCTCGAAAGCGCGAGCGGGCTTCGAGACGCTTGTGCAGTACGCCCGTATTAGTGCACGGAACGTCGAGCACCACCAGGTCGAACGGCCCCTCCGGCAATCCGCTGCCATCTTCTGCCAACAGGTGGGTGCGCAGTTCATGGCCCAGGCGCTCGGCTTCGGGCTGGATCTGGGCCAGACGCTGCGCGGACACGTCGCAGGCCACGATTTCAGCCTGGCCCGCGGTCAATTCAGCGAGGGCAAAGGACTTGCCGCCGGGTGCGGCGCACAGATCGAGGATGCGCTCTCCGGCAAGCGGCTGCGCCAGCTCCACACTTTCGAGGGACGTGCGGTCCTGAACTGCCCACTGCCCCTGTTGGAAACCGGGCAACTGATCCAGGCTACGCCCGGGACGGACCAGCCGCAGCAGACGTGGATGGTCGCAGTCATGCACCTCCAGGCCCTCGGCCTGGAATAACTTCAGCAGCTCATCTTTGCTGGTGCGAGCGAGTTGGACCCTTAGCCAGATTGGAGGAATCTGGTTCAACGAGTGCATGCGCGCCAAGGCCGTTTCTTCGCCGACTTGATCAAACCAGCGCCGCACCAAGGGGGGTGGGAAGGCAAGTTCGATCGCCCAGTGCCCGACCGGGCGAATCGCCGGGTCGTGGAAAAGCGGCCGATCAAAAAACCAGGAGCGCCGCCCCACCACCAGGCGCTTGCGCGAGAAGGCCTCTTGCATCGGCTGCTCGGCTTGAGCGGCCTTGGTCAACGCGCGCAGCACAGCATTGGCGAAACCCAACCGCTCGCGCAACAACGGGCGCGCGGCCTGCAGCGTGGAATGCACGGCAGCGTGGGGCGGCACATTGGAGAGGAAGAAAAGCTGCAGCACCCCGAGGCGCAAGGTCCAGGTCAGCGCGTCGTCTTGAACGCGGCGGCTGCAATACGGCTGGTAGATCGCGTCGAGACGCGGGGCCCAGCGCAATGCCCCGGCCAACAGCTGACGGGCGAGGCTGCGGTCTCGGTCCGGCAGGCCCGCGCGCTGCGCGTACTCACCAAATTGGCGGGTGGGGTAGTCGCTGCGGCTGAGGAGCAGATCGAGCACCACCCGGCGCAGGTCGGGAGTCTTGGGTTCGGCGGTGGTCTGGTCGTTCACTGCAGTCGGTCCCCGACCTTGAGAGAAAAGCCATGCAGAAAATCGGCGCTGGACAAAGCTGCCTTGCCCGGGCGCTGGAGTTGATCGATGCGATAAACGCCCTCGGCACAGGCAACCACAATACCCCGGTCCTGGCAAAGCACGGTGCCCGGAGCCTGGCAGTGCTCGGAACCCAGGGTCGA
The DNA here is from genome assembly GCA_021776925.1 of Planctomycetota bacterium. Taxonomy (GTDB): domain Bacteria; phylum Planctomycetota; class UBA1135; order UBA1135; family UBA1135; genus JAJFFB01. Next base: position 66,748 of record JAJFFB010000170.1, read on the forward strand.
AGAGGATTCGGCCAGGGCGAGGCCATCGAGCAACCGCACCTCTCCCCCCCCAGGCAGCTGCGCCTGCGCCCAGGGCCAGCCGGCGTAGGCGCGCACCTGGCGGTCGATCTGGGCGGCAGTTTGATTCCAATCCACGCATCCATCTTGACGACGCAGCTTGCGGCAGAAAGTGACTTCACTTTCATCCTGTTCTTTGCCAGCCGGGAGCGGTCCGTCGCCCACCTTTTGCAGAAAGTCGGTCAACAGCTCGGCACCACACTCGGCGAGTTGTCCGAAGAGCTCGTCGGCGCGCACGCGCGCAGATAAAGGAAGGCGTTTTTCGGCCAGCACCGCGCCGGCATCCAGTTCCAGGACCATGCGCTGCAGACACACCCCGCTCACCTCGTCGCCCGCCAGGATGGCCGCCTGCACCGGACTGGCCCCGCGCCAGCGCGGCAACAGCGAGCCGTGCAGATTGATGCACCCCTGTTGCGGCAGGTCGAGCAGCGACTGCACCAGAATCTGTCCGTAGCTGACCACCAGACCGAGATCGGGCTCGAATGCCTGTAACTCTCGCCGGAACGCAGCGTCTTTTGCACTGGAGGGACGAAGTTGCGGGATGCCCGCTGCTTCCGCCAGCCGCACCAATGGGTTTTCCGCCACCTTCCGTCCCCGCCCTGCCCGCCTTGGCGGTGCAGTCACCAGCACCACGGGCGCGGTCCCCCGCTCCAACAAGAGTTGGAAGGGCCGCAAGGCAAAGGGCGGAGAGCCAAGAAAAGCCAGTCGCATGGCAGCGGATTCCAGCTCCAAATGGGCTCAGAACGCGAGTGGCCCCAGTACCTCTAAAGGTGGGGCGAGACCAAGGCCTTCAAATCATCAAAACTCATGTGGCCCATGCGCCGGCCGACTTCTTCGCCGCCCTTGAAGACCACAAAGGCAGGAATCGCCATGATGCCGTAGTTGGTCGCGATGCCAGGGTCGTCCTGGGTGTTGTGCTTCACAACCTTGATCTGGTCGGCCAGTTCTTCCGACAGCTGGTCCACGGCAGGTGCCATGGCCCGGCAGGGCCCACACCAGGGGGCCCAGAAATCCACCAGAACGGGCTTGTCCGATTCCAGGACTTCGGCCTGAAAGGTATCGTCGTTGACTTCGAGTGCGTTAGACATGGTTCAGCTTTGGGGCTCGGAAAGTGGCTCCGTTTCGGTCAGGAGGTCATCGACCTCGGGCTCACTTTCGTCAGGGTTCTCATCAAAATGTTCGTCGATGGCATCCAGGTCGAACATCTCACCGGCTTCGCTGCGCAAGACGTGGATGTCATCAAAAAAATCCGCTTGTTTCAGGTCGACCTGCTGTTGCTTGGCGAGTTCCAACAAGGCCACCAAGTAGTAGGCGGCGTCGGCCTTGCCTTTCTTGCCATCGCGCAGCAAGGCCAGGAGCGAGGTTTCGGGCAGAGCCTGGAGTTTCTCCCAGACCTCTTGTACATAGGCCCTGAGCGGCCGCCCGGCAGGGCGGATCTGGTGTGGGCGTAGGAATCCGGTCTCCTGATTCAGCCGCGTGATGATCTTGAGCAGATCCCAGATCGAGATTTCACCGAGGTCCCACTCCTCTTCTTCCTCGTCTTCTTCGAGCTGGTACTGGCCAAGCCAGCGCCCGCCGGCAGGCAGCCAGCGGCTGCGCTGCTGCCAGCGATCGGCGAGATGGTCGGCGGCCTTGCGCAGCTCCTTGTACGCCAACAGCTGGTGCACCAATTCCTCGCCCGGGTCGAAGGGGTCCTCTTCGCTGTCGATCTCGTCGGTGGGCAGCAGCGAGCGGCTCTTGATCGCCAGCAGGGTGGCGGCGATCACCAGGAAATCGGCCGCCTGATCGACGTCGACCACCGGCAGCTGGCGTACGTGGCTGCAATAGGCGTCGCACACCTGAGCCAGCGAAACCACATGGATTTCCAATTCTTTGTCGCGCACCAAATGCAGCAAGAGATCGAGCGGCCCATGAAAAACACGCTCCAGGTGCACCGTGAAGTCGGCCTGGTCGGCCGACGACTCCACACCATCCAGGCCCGCCGCCTCGACCGCTGGGCGCGCCGGCGGGAGTTGTTCGGGATGGGCGGGTTCAATCATGGGGTTCAGCGGGTGCCGAGGCACATCCTAGCCGAGGTCCGAGAACAGAATCTTGAACCAGTTCCCCTCCGGATTCAGCAGGAACAGCCCCCAGAAGGCGTCCATGACCGGAACGACAAAGGTCAACAGGAGCCACGAAAAGAAGCCTTGCGCCATGAACAAGATGGCCACCAGGATCAAGAAGCCAAAATTCTCCAAGCGATGGTAGGCCTCAAGGGCCGGTCCGCGCAAGAAGTACTGCACCACGCGCGATCCGTCGAGCGGTGGGATCGGCACCATGTTGAACACCGCCAGAAAAATATTGATGAAGGCCGCGTAGCCCAGGATCTGGACTCCAGAAGCATCCGCGCTCCACAGTCCGGTATGGACAAACACCGCCAGGAGTCCAACCAGCAACAACGCGATCAGAATGTTGCTGACCGGGCCGGCCAGCCCGACCAATGCCCAGTCCCGACGCATCTTGCGCAAATTCAACAGATTGACCGGCACCGGTTTGGCGCCACCAAAGACCACGTTCGAGCCCGACAGGAGCAGGACCGCGGGCAGGATCACGGTCATGAAGGGGTCGACGTGCGGCAGCGGATTGAGCGTGATCCGCCCCATCCGTCGCGCGGTGTCGTCACCGAGCCGGTCGGCCACCCAGGCATGGGCCACCTCGTGCGTGGTGACCGACCACACCACGATCAAAATCGTCAACACAAAAGGGATGGGTTCCATTTGGATCGGCCATTCTCGCAGCCGCGGCCGGCTCCTACAATAAGCCGGAGTTGCCCAGGTTTCCCGGCCTGGAGCGATCTTCGCCATGGTTTTCGACCAGCAAATCGCCCGCGAGCGGGGTCTCGAAGTCCTGCGGCTCGAAGCCGAGGCTCTCGACGCCCTTCATCGGCGCCTGAGCAACGCCGAGGCCGACTCTCTCGGCGAGTGTTTCCCGGCCGCCTGCGAGATCTTGCTGAATTGCGGCGGGCGCGTGGTGGTGACCGGCATGGGCAAGGCCGGCCTGGTCGGACAGAAGATTTCGGCCACCCTGGCCAGCACCGGCACCCCCAGCCTGTTCCTGCATCCCGGCGAGGCTCTGCACGGCGACCTCGGCCGGGTGCGCCCGGAAGACGTGTTGCTGGCTCTGTCGAAGAGCGGTGACACGCGCGAACTGATCAAACTGGTGCCGGCGGTACGCGCCTTGGGGGCGCAGATCATCGCGCTGTGTTCGTCGGCGCAGACCCTGCTCGGCGAGCACGCCGATCTGGTCCTGGAACTCGGCGAGGTGCCCGAAGCCTGCCCGCTCGGGCTGGCGCCGACGGTCAGCACCACCCTGATGCTGGCGCTCGGCGACGCACTGGCGATGGCGGTGCAAGAAGGCCGCGACTTCACCCGCGAAGAATTCGCCCGCTATCACCCGGCCGGTTCTCTCGGCCGCGAGCTGATGAAGGTGGCCGAGATCATGCGCAAGGGAGCTGAGATTCCCCTGGTCGGACAGGATGACAGCCTCGCCGCCACTCTCGGCGTAATGAGCCGCACCCCGGGGCGCCCCGGCGCGGCCTTGGTGGTTCAGGATGTGAGCGATCCGGTTTTGCTTGGAATCTTCACCGACGGCGACTTGCGGCGCATGGCCGAGGCCGGATCGATTCCGGTCGACGACCCGATCCGCGACCACATGGCGCACGCACCGCGCACTCTGGATCGTGAAGAACTGGTCGGCATGGCGCTGCGCCGCTTTCGCGACAGCCACGTCGACCAGATGCCGGTGGTCGACGCTGAAAACCGGGTGGTCGGACTGGTCGACGTGCAGGACCTGCTGGAGGTGCGTCTTTGATCCCCGCCGGCATGACACCCAAGGGCGGGGTGGTCGCCGCCGAGCTGCTCACGCGTGCGCGCCGCATCCGCTTGCTGGTCAGCGACGTCGACGGTTGCTGGACCGACGGACGCATCTGGATCGACGCCGACGGCCGCCAACAGGTGGCCTTTCACGTACACGACGGGCTCGGTGTGCAACGCCTGCGCGCCGCCGGCGTCGAGGTGTGCCTGATCTCCGGTCGCGACAATCCCGCGGTCGCCGCCCGCGCCCGCGCCCTGGGCCTGACCGAGGTCTTCCTCGGCATCGACGACAAAGCCGGGTGCGTGCAGCAGGTGCTTGAACGGCTTGGGCTAGAGGCGCAACAGGTCGCTGCCTTTGGTGACGACCTCCCCGACCTCGAGCTCTTCGCCGCGGCCGCCCTGCGTTGCGCTCCGGCCAATGCGGTGGCCGCGGTGAACAAGGCCGCCGACCTGGTGACTTCCCGCCGCGGCGGGCATGGCGCCTTGCGCGAGCTGTGTGATTGGCTGCTGAACGTGCAGGGCGTTCCCTCCCAATGAGTGCGCGGCGCATCGGTAACGGGATCATCGTCATAACGCTGCTGGTGCTGCTGATCGACTGGCTTGTGCGCCTACAAGGTCCAGCCACCACCGAGCTGCGCGGGCCGGCCGGTTTTCCATGGCCGACCAATGGCCTGGGGCGGGTCGAAATTGGCATCGAGGGCGCCTTCACCATCGATATGGAAGAAAGCCTGGCCAACGCGGACGGCGGCGCGCAACGTCTTCCTGAAATCCGTATCGAAGGGCGCGACCCGCGTCCCAAGGATCAGGGCATGAGCATGCAGCAGGCCGTGATCACCGGATTCGCGATCAGCGCCGAAGGCGCCAGCGCGGAATCACGGGTGCAAGTGATCGCCCGCGCCCCCACCGCCTGGGCCGCGTTGAAGGAAGTCGCAGGGGCGACGCATTTCGACCGCGACCAATTGTGGCGGTTGATTTCGCCGGTGGTTGATTTCCCAGGTCTCGCCGCAGGCCAGGACTTTGTTCTTGAGGCCGACGCCGCATTATTCAACCCGACGACCAACGAGATCCATTGTCCCGATCACTTCCTGCTCCATTCACCGGCGATGAAGATCGACGGTTTCGGTCTCAGGTTGGATCCGGCCCAGGGAACCATCCGCTTTGGTGAAACAATCGGCGCCGTGGACTGGGAGCTGCATCTGCAGAGCGGCGGAGTGGTCAAGGGCTACGCCGACTCGGGCGGCAGCCTCATGCCAACCGAAGATGGCTTGCACGAGTTGCGGCTCAACGCCAGCAAGACCTGCCGCACCGACGTTCCCGCCGAAGCAGGTCTGCCGGGACGGCTCGAGACCAACGGCCTGCGTTTTTTGGTCGAAGCCGTGGAGGGCTCCTGGTTGCCGCGCGAATGGCATGGCCTGCAGCCGAGTTCTTGGGCCGGTGCCGAGATGTTCCTCTCTGGCCAAGATAGTTTTGCCTCGTGGGAAGGCGACGAGATCCAAAGGGTCATCATGGATGGCCCGGTCTTTGGTCACATCATGGCGCCCGAACAGGCCTGGGTCGGCGCCCAGGGGGGGGCTTGGATCGACGCTCTCCAACAGCAGGTGCATTTTCACCGGCTGGTCACGCTACACCGGAGCGATGGCGTGCTGCACACCTCGCGCGCCGAATTTCACCAGGACGGTTTTTGGCAGGCTGGGGGGGGGGTCCACATCAGCGGGCCGAGCGGGCTGGCCATCGCGGAAACCGCCTTCGCCGCGGCGCCTGAGCCGGGCGGACGCCGCGGCATGCACGCCTTGGGCGCGGTCCGTTTCCTTCCCAGTGCGCCTGAACTTGATCTGCTCACCGGCCCCGAGGTGCAGGTGGCGGTCGACGGCAGCGCGCGGCTCGGGCCGGGTTTCGTCGCTCGCGGGATTCACCCGCAAGGCCTGTGGGAACTCCAGGGCACCGAAGTTTCGACACGACGTCGCGGTGACCGCCGTCTGACCATCGCTCACGGTGACGTGGTATGGGAGCGCAGCGACCTGAAGCTGGTCGGCGACCGCTTCGAACACGATGACCTTGGCCAAGGAACTCTGCACGGCCGCCCGGCCAAAGCCTTCATGCAGCTCCCCGAAGGAGAGGCCATCGCCAGCTCGAATTCGCTGGTGCGTGCCGGCGAGCGATTGGTCACCCGCGGCAAGCCTCGATTCGACCTGCCCGCGGCGGCGCTCGGCCTCGCCGGCGACCGCGTGCTCATCTATAGCGATCATCTGCACCGCTCTGAAGACGGCGTCTGGCACGCGCGCCAGAACATCCGTCTCGAGGGAGCGCTGAGCGGTGGCGCGCGCGCTGCCGACTGGGAGCCCGGAGGTGCCTTGGTGGTATGGACTTCACCCGAACACCCGCCGCTGGTCGGCACCACCGCCGAGGGCGCCGAATTTCGCGGCAAGGCACGCGTGTGGCGTCTGTTTGCCGACGGCAACATTGAAGCAGAAGGCGAAGTCGACGGCGACTACCAACCCGCTGACCGCAGCACCCCGTTCCACGTCACCGGTGAGCGCGGGCAATTCCTCGAGACCAGCGGTTGGATCCAGGGTGGGGTGGCGATCGACGCCGAAGGCGTCCACGCCACCGGTCGCCGTGCCGACTGGCACGCGGATGCGCGCGGCGAAGGCTGGGTCATCACCATGCTCGGACCCGCCACCTTTACCCACGAGAAAGCCAGTGGCGAGGCGGCGCGCATGATCTATGACCTCGCCGGACCTACGCTGCAGCTCTTCGAAGGCCGGGATCCCGCCACACTGCGCCTTAAGGACGGGCGCAACGTGCACGCCGAATGGATCGAGGTAGACCCTGATCGCATGACCTTCTCCTCTCGCAACGGCGTGGTCCGGCAAGTTCCGATTGAGAACGACGACGACGGCTCATGATCCCCGCCTGCCTGCACGTCGCCGCACTGCTCCTATTCCCTATCGCCCAAGCGGGAACGCAGCAGCAAGAAGCCACGATCCTGAATTACGGCTCGGTCGCATCCGAACCGCTCGCCAACGGCGAGGTTCTCTATCACCTGCGCCAGATCGATCTGCGCTCCCCCACCTTGACCTTGCGAGCAGATCGTGGCCGGGTGCGTTTTCACGGCGAGCGCTACAGCGAAACCGCGCAAGGCACGCGCCTGATTGGCGACATAGGCGCCGACCTTCTCGGCAGCCCGGGCCAGCCGGTAAAGGAACCCTTGATCCTGGAAATCCAGCTCGAGGGCAACGTCTACATGGAGACTCCTGAGCGGATCGTGGAATGCGACTGGATGGTGCAGCTTCCTGGCGAGGGACGCGCCACCCTGCACCGCGCCAAGATCACGATTCCCGGAGACATCGGTCCCAACGGCTGGCCCTGGCGTCTGCGCGCCGACGTGCTCGAAGAAGCTGCGGATGGTTCGCTGTTTGCGCGTAACGCCGCGGTGACCGCATGCCACCTGACCGACCCGGCCTACGCGTTGACCATGCGCGAGTTGCGCGCGACCCTGGACGAGAACGGCGCATACATCTGGTCCCCCGCCTCGACCTGGTTGTCGGTGCGCGATCAACGCGTGCTGCCGATGCCGTCTTTCGATTTCCAGGCCGGTAGCGGAGACAGCGGTTTCGGGGTTCGCAGTCTGCGCATGTCCAGCGGCAGACAGCTTGGAACCGCGTTGGAACTGGGTATGTCCTACAAGACCCACTACGGTGACGATCCATTCGAGCTCAGTCTGCTGCCCTCTTATTCCACCCGGCGCGGCACCCCGCTGCGCACGCGGGCAGAATACTCCAGTGACCGTTTGAGCACTTCGTGGGATCTGTTCTATCTGGCCGATGGCGCCACCGACGTCCATGCTCTGAGCCGCTTTGTCGGGCGTGGCAGCGACCAGCGCTGGCGGCTTCGTTCCGACACGCGCTACGAGCTCTCCGATTTCTGGCGGCTTGACGTCGACCTCAACCTGACCAGTGATCCACTGGTCGATCCCGAATTCTTCCGCCGCGAATGGACCGATGCGCGCGACTCCTTGAACGAGCTGTACCTGCGCCGGGTCGACGCCCAAAGCCTGTTCACAGTGACCGCCGACTACCGCCTCGACGACGTCGGCTTCACCCCGATCGAAGGCTATGGCGCGCGTGGTGGTGCCGCTCCGCAGCAGTTGGATCTGTTGCCGCGTTTGCGCTACGAAAAATTCTCCACCACCATCGCCAGCTTGCCGGTGGGCGCGCTCGGTGGCCACGACGGCCGGGCGCCGGTGAATCTGAGCTGGGGCGCCGATGCCGGGCGTTTTCGGTTGCGCGAGCTCGAACTGACCCCGGCATTGGCGTCGCTTCCATTCACGCCGAGCGGTGACGAATCGCGTGACCGTGCCCAAGCTTGGATCGAAGTGGTGGCACCGATGAACTGGCGCGGCCTGACGCTGAGTCCGGGCGTGCGCGTGGAAGGCGGTGCGGTCAGTGACCCCGGAGCCCTCGGCGGCAGCGACGCGCAGGCCTCCACCGAGGTTTTTCTCGAAGCCAGCTCGGTTTTCGAAAGGCGCAGTGAAGACGGCTGGCTTCACCGCCTGCGACCGGCCGTGCGCCTGCGCAACCTTGAGGTCCTTGACCGCCCGGGCGCCGAGTGGTTTCCTTTCGAGGCCTTCGATCAACGGCGCTCGGGCCAGGCGGCAGAATTCTCCTTGCGCCAGTTCTGGTACGGCGAGGCCTCCAGCCAGCCGTGGCTCGACGTCAATCTGCTCGTCCCCTATTACCCGAGTCCTTCCGAGGCGCTCGCCGATGGTGTCTTTCCTGGTTTCCGGTCCGGCCAGCGGACCAGTTCCTGGGGCCCAGCCGAAATGCGGGTGGTGTGGACCCCTGGGGTAGAACGAGGCCTGTTGCGCGGGGTGCGTGCCACCACCAACCTGCGCCAGAATTTCCGCGAAGGCGAGCTGGAGGAGATCTTCTCCAGCCTGTCGGTGTCGCCCAATCCGAACTGGCGGGTGGCCACCTGGCTGCGCAGCCTTTCCGATACCGCGATCACCGATGCCTTTGCCAGTTCGGGCTTCCGCGTCTCGTGGCGCATCAATGAGACCTGGTCCTTCGAGGCCGGCCAGACCTTCACCCAGCGCGGCGATTCGGCGACCAACTCCCGCTACGGATTTACCTACCACGGGCACGGTTTCGCCTTCGAACTCTCGGCGAGCCGCAACGAGGCCACCGGCGAATCGCGCTACTCCTTCAATCTGCTTCCCTGCTTCCTGACCGAGCCCTATTACGGGGCGAACCTCTAGAATGGAAGCGACCATGCCCTTCGGCTTCATCGGTGGGACGGAAATCTTCTGGGTGATCCTGATCGGCCTCATGCTGTTCGGCGGCAAGCTGCCGGACGTCGCCAAGGATCTCGGTCAGATTTTTTTCCGCGCAAAACGGACTTTGCACGAAGTCCGCAAGGAAAGCGGCATCGACGATGCCTTGAAGGAGATCCGCCGCGAAGCCCAAGATCTGCAACGCGAAAGCCAGGCGGTCGACCGCAGCTTCCGCGAGGCTGCTACGGTGGCTGAAGCCAAGGCCAAGGCGCTGGATCTAAGCGCTGGCCCAGGCGGCAAGGAAGAGGTCGAAGACGTCGAAAACGAGAAGGATTCCCCAACAGAATCTGAGGCCGATTCTCAAGAAGCCTCAGACCCAGAGGCCTAAGTCTTTTAAAAATAGTGGCTTAAGGGCTATTCCCTAGACTTTCCACAAGGCTGGGCACTGATTTCCCCCAGTTATCCACACGGTTCACATGCGCGCGAACAGAGCCGGAAAGGAGCAAGGTTTGGTGCGATGGTCCAACTGCGGCAGGATGATCTCGTCGAGGGCCAGCCGGCAGGCGCCGATAGAGCCGGGCAAAGCCCAAAGCAATTTCCCGGAAACCACCCCCGCGGTAGCTCGGGACTGGATGGTTGAACTGCCAATCTCTTGGTAGGACAGGCTGCGGAAGAGTTCGCCGAAGCCTGGCAGCGCTTTGTCGTAGAGGGCCTCTACCGCCTCCGGAGTGACGTCGCGCTGGGTCACGCCGGTGCCACCGGTCAGGATCAGGGTGTGGACCTCGGCCCTCGCCGCCCAATGGCGCACCTGTTGCTGAATCGAAGTCTGGTCATCGGCCACCACCAACCGCTGCAACAAATGGTGCCCGGCAGCGGTCAATTTCTCTTCGATCAGCAGGCCGGAACGATCACTGGCCAGATCGCGGGTATCCGAGACCACGATGACCACCGCCCCGAGCGGGCGGAAGTCACGCGTGTCCTGCTGGTGGGCGGCGTCGGGTTCAGCGGGTTGCACAGGATTCACTGGGTTTGGAGCAGGCGCCCACCGGTCAGGAAAGGGCCCGCTGCACGTTGCGGAAATGGGTTTTGGCCACCTCTCCTAGAGCCTCGGCCCCATGGATCTGGAGGAAGCGGCGCAGGGCCGGGGGCACCGGGGCGCCGCTGCCGAGCGGCAGATCGATCGCCCACTGATCAGAAAGACGCCCGATCATGGAGAGGAAGGCATCTCGCGCCAGGATCGAAGCTGCAGCCACCGCCAGGTAGCTTTCGGCACGCGGGACCTCGACCACCTTGAGCCCCGGCGCGCTCCCTTTCAATGCTCGCGTCACGGGCAGGTTGGAACCAAAGCGATCGACCACCGCCAGTGGAATCCCGGTGCGCTCATGAAGCTCACCGATCAGATCGCGGTGGAGCTGGGTGAGCAAGCGATTGACGTTACCCGCCTGCGCCTGCGCCTGGTTGTAGGCGGCTGGCTCGAGCACGCGTTCGGCGCAGATGAAATCCTGGCGCAGCCACGCGGCCAGCACCGGGATGCGCTTGTCCGAGACCCTTTTGGAATCGGCGACGCCGGCTTCACGGAGTTCCGTCATGTTTTCCGCGGCGAGCGCGACTGCGGCCACCGTCAGCCCGCCGAAGGAGTCGCCTTTGCCCGCTTCGTCGGAACCGAGGTGCGGCTGGCCATCGAGATCGGGCCGGTCCGCGTTTTCCGCCGTGTCGCCGGAAGCGCCCTTCTCTTTACTTGGATTCGGTTCGTGCTCGGGCAGGTACTGCAAGGCAAAGGCCTGCGCCTGCCGCCCTTGCACCACCAGCTTGCCGCTGCGGTACATGCTGGCGATCACTCCCTCGCCGCGCGCCTGGTAGCGCGCGTGGGCGAGCGATTGGAACTGATAACCGGCCGCGGTCAGGCGTTCGGCGAGGCGCTCGGCCTGTGCCGGCGCCAATTTGTACACCAGGGTCTGATGGCTCATGGCGTGCTCACCCCGAGCTCGGTGTGAGCACGCAGGTTGGCGAATTCGAAGGCCGCTTGCAAGCGTTGTTCCCACACCATCAGCTGTTGCGGATCGCGCGCCGCTGCCTTCGGCACCACCAAGGGAGCTGCGTAAACCACTGCGACGCGCGCGAATAGTTTAGGGAAGATCATGCGGTCCCAGGATTTCGCCCGGCGGCGGCGTGAGGCAGCAAAGCCAACCGCCACCAGTGGGCGGCCGGTCATGGCCGCCAGAAATAGAGCTCCTGGCGCCACGCTGTGGGCGGGTCCGCGCGGCCCATCCGGCGTCATGACCAGGCCGCTGGGCTCGGCACCGAGGCGCAATAACTCGCGCAAGGCCTTCACTCCTCCGCGGCTGGTCGAACCGCGCACCGTGCGGTAGCCCTGGGATTCGATGATGCGGGTGATCAGCTCGCCGTCGTTGTGGCGGCTGATCAAAACGGTCAGCCCACGGTTGCGGTGGCAGGTCGACCCGGTCGGAATACTTTCGTGCCACATCGCGTAGACCGGATGCTGTCCGTCCACGCCGCGGCAGTCGAAGTTCTCGACGTCGTAGCGCTGCACCCGCCAGGTACGCCCGATCCAACGAAAGAGCGGCGGACCAAGCCGCGCTGCCAAGAATTGGAACAGCTTGCGCCTGGCCCGCCGCGAACGTGGGCGTGATGCCCCGTCGGCGCGGTCGCCCGCCCCGCTATTCGATGGAGATGTCGTCCCCTTCGCCGTTTTCGTCGACGCCGTTTTCGCCGACGGAGTAGAGCGCGAAGCCTTCACCTGTCAATTTGTACACGAAGGCATTGCCCCATGCATCGGTGCCGATGCCGTGGCCAGGGTTTTCGATGTAGTAGGTGCCGTCGTCGCTCTTGCCGAGAATGGCGTGCAGCTCGGCCGGAAGTTTGCTGTTGGCGAGTTCGTAGAGCAGCACCCCGGTCTGCAGCCGCGCCAGATCGTTGAAGGTCTGCGGGACCGGATCGTCGTAATGGGTGTCCTCGACCGGCGGCATGTGCTCGACGTCGAACCCGGGCGCCATGGCGCCAGTTTTCATCGTTGTAAACCACATCGCCCCCGCCGGCAGGCAGTATCCGGCCATCGCCATGAGATCGGCGAGGCCGAAGCTGCCGCGCGACCACGAGTGGATTCCGTCTTCGGCCATCCACATCACCGACTCGGAGGTGCGCATGTGCTGGGTGAAACTACTCGGGCCGGGCAAATCGGCCGGATCGAAGGGCAGCGGAGCCACGCCCGAAAGCAGGCCGAGGCCGAGCTGCGCGAAGCCAACCATCTGCGCCACGCCCGGACGCGGATCGGACCACCCCAGACGCGAAGCGCCCGTGGGCACGCGGCCGAGGAAGTCGGCGGCCTCTTCGTTTTCCTGGATCGAGTGTTCGGCCTTGACCACACCGCCGCGGATCACCGAACGCACCTGGCTGCGCGAGAAGCTGCCGATCATCCAGCCGTCGGGATGGATGGCGAAACTCGGCTCGAAGCTGGTCAGGAAAGCGGCGAACTGCTGGATTTCGGGTGGCAGAACCTCGGCCTTGAGACGCAGGTAGTAGACCGGCACCTTGAGGTCAGGACGATCACGCGGGTTTTCGCGCTTGGCACGAATCGAAACCGGCAACTCGAAATCGTCGAGCGCTTGCGCCAAAGTTTTCATCAGCGGCGTGACCGCGGCCTGCAGGGCTTCGGGGTCGGTCAGCTCGACGAACATGCGCGCACCCGTCGGGGTGGAATAGGAGAACGAGCGCGAGCCGAAGGCGCTCAAGGCCTTGTCGAGCAAGGGGCGGTTCTCGCCAGCAATCCAGGAGTGACTGACTGGTTCGTACTCCTGCCACACGGCCAGGTTCTGCTGCATGTCCTGGTCGGCAAGAACGCGGTCGAGGCCGGCGAGCATGCGTTCGGTTCCTTCGGAGTTGCCGACTCCGGTGATGGTGAAGGAGGTCGCGTCGGCCGGGATGTATTCGACCAGCGACTGGTCGGCGGGCGGCGCGCGGAAGGCCCAGCCCGGTTCTTCGCCACCAAAGCCGATGAAGCTGGTGTCGATGCTCTCGCCGTTTTTCCAACCGCTGGCGAAGCTGATCGCCTGGGCGTTACCGACTGCCTCTTCGGAGAAGGTGAGCACGGTATTGGTCAGCGAACTCAAGCCTTCGTCCATCTCACCGAGGCGCAAGAAGGAGCGCTGCATGGCGAGCGTGGCCTGCGGGTTGTAATAGCCGAAGGTGGCCATGCCCTGGGTCATCAATTGCGCGCGCGCGGTGGTGTAGGCGCGGTTCGCCGCCAGCGTCGGGAAATTGCCGGCCATGTTGTGCCGCACCACCAAAGTGAGGTGGTCTTGGACGCGGCGCAGGCTGAAAGTGGTGGCACCGTCGTCGTCGGTTCCGGAAAGCAGGCTCTGGCTTTCGCCGCGTTCGATGTTGATCGTTGCGCCGCCATCGACCGAAGCCATAGAGGCGATCATTTCAAAGGCGGTAGTGCCCAACCCCGGGCCGAAGCCGATCGAAGCGGCGACGGTGACGCCGGGATCCGGGCCCTGTTGGCCCTCGCCCATGGCGAAACCGAAGGCCAGGCTGCGGAAGGCGTCCCACGAAAGGAATTCGACCGGCATGCCGCCCTCGGCGGCCTGGCCGAGCACCATCTGCCACTGGCCCATGCCCATTTCGACCATTCCGGAGGCAAATTGCTGTACTCCCGGGTCATGGTAGATCCGGCCCATCGAAGACTCCGCGAGGCCATCGCGCAGCCCTGGGACGTCAGGGATTTCGAAGTAGAAAAGTGTGCTGGCCGGAAGTTGCTGGGCCAGGTCTTGGCTGGCACCTCCACTTCTTTGGGCAGCGACGGGGGTCGCCAGCAGCAGGAGCAGGGAGAGGGTCTTCAGTTTCATCACGCCGGATTGCTTTGGGAATGGGGCGCCGGACCAGCCCGTTGGAACGTGGGGCACAGGCGCCTGGCCATGCTTACGGCCTGGGGGGCCAGGACGACAGCTTATTCCCCCAATTTCCCTGGCACGCCCCCCTAGCCAGAACCACTTCCCGGCGCGATAATCACGCCGGAAGGGCGGTTTTGCGTCAGGCCGAGCTTGCTCAAAGGCCCGCGCCGACCTTGTCACTACGCCTTAACCTTCTTCGTCTAAAGTCTTTAGGCGCAAATAACAGCATGAATCGCGACGACTCCCTGAGCTGGCTGCAAGAAAACCGCCGCTTCCTTCTCCTCCTTGCCGCGGTCATTTTGGTCGGTGGCGGACTCAATTGGTATCTGCCGCGGGCCAAGCGCGCCCGGCTGCAGGAATCGTGGGAACTGCTGGCAGCCGTTTCGCAAGACATCAACAGCGCTGAAACCGGCTCCGAATACAACAACGCGCTGGCCGCGGCCAAAGACGATGACCGCACCTACCCTTGGGCTCTGACCCACGCCGTGGCGATGGCGGCGGCCCGCAACCACAACGAGGCACTCGAGACTCTGTCTGGCTTGGTCAACGAATTGGGAGAGGACGGTTTCGGCCTGTCGGTCTACGAAAACGGCCAGGCCATCCCTTTCGGGGCTTCCTTGCGCAACCGGATCGAGGGCTTTCAACGGACCGGCGAACTCGAACCGGAATCCGTTGCGCCCACCGGACGACGCGTTAAGGTGACCCTAAGTCAGGGCTCTGAAAAGTCTTACGAACTTATCTATGGACTTTACGAAGAGCAGGCGCCGATTACTACGGCCTATTTCCTATCGCTGATCGAATCCGGCGCTTTCGACGCCTGTGAAATCGCCCCCTACGCCACCTTCGGCCTCAAGGTGAGCAAGTTGGCCGACGAGGTGGTTGAGCCTCTGATGATCGAAAAGGCCTGGGGCTGCTTCCATGACCTGGGCTGTCTTTCCACCGATCTCGACCCAGGAGCCGAGCCAGGCTCCCAGTCGGCAGCCAGCTTCACCCTATTCACCAGGGAAAGCTGGACCCAGGATGGGACCACCACGGTATTCGGCAAAATCGTCGAGGGCGAGGACCACCTGGCCGAACTCCTGGATCTTCCTCGCGACGCCGCCGGCACCCAATTTGAGCCGGCCATGACCCTCAAGGTCGAACTGCTGCCCTAGGAGGCCGTGGATAAAGGGCCTGCGCTTATCCCTGGAGGAGTTCGCTGGACTCGTCTTCCAACTCTAGGCGTTGGGAGAGGGCGTCCAGGTCGTCCATTGTGGAAAAGTGGAGAACCAGGCGGCCTCCGCCATTTCTGCGCAGCGTCAATTCACTTTTGACCCCCAGCCGACGCTGGAGCTTCTCCTGGAATTCCAGGGCCCAGGCGGGCTTTTTGGGCCGCGCCTGATGGCGGACAGCTCCCCCGCCGGTGGCGACCCGCTTGCACGTAGCTTCGGCCGCCCGCACCGAAAGCCCATCGTGGAGAACTTGTTGAAAGACTGCCTCCTGGCTTTCCAGGCCATTCAACCGCAGCAAAGCCCGGGCGTGCCCGGCGCTGATTGTTTCACGTGAAACAGCCTCTTGGATGGGACCTGGCAGCTCCAGCAGGCGCACCAGGTTAGCCACTGTGGACCGCTCATAACCCAAGCGCTCGGCAACTTGTTCCTGCGTCAGGCCGTGCTCTTTGATGAGTCTATGGCAGGCTAGGGCGCGCTCGATCGGATCCAGGTCTTCGCGCTGGATGTTCTCGATCAGAGCCAGCTCAAGGCGCTCCGCCTCGGATCGGACCGCGGCCCTCACGATGACCGGAACCTTTTTCAGGCCAGCGAGCTGAGAAGCTCTCCAGCGTCTTTCCCCGGCCAGGATCTGGTATTGACCATCGGGCTTCTGGGTGACAATGATGGGCTGCATGATGCCGTGCCGGCGGATGGACTCCGCCAGGCGGTCAAGGCCCTTTTCTAGGTTTTGTCGCGGCTGCTGGCTGTTGGCGGTGAGCTGTTCGATGCCCAGCCATAGCGGGGCGCCCATCTCGCCGCCCTCGCTGGCGTGATGCGCCGACAAGAGGGAATTCAGTCCTTTTCCGAGCTTTCTGGAGGCCACCGTTTCAATCTCCTATGATCCTGATGGCTCCAGGCTATCCGCTGGGCCCTCTCACCTGCAAACGAAAGCAATACGATGCGAAAAATCGGAGTGCTCGGCGACTTGCACGCCAATTTGTCCGCCCTTGAGGCGGTTGCGGCCCTGATGGAATTAGAGTCGGTCGACTCCATCTACTGCGTAGGGGACTTGGTAGGCTATGGCGCCCGCCCCAACGAGACGCTCGAACTGCTTCGTCAGCTAGGTGTTCGGTCCGTTGCCGGGAATCATGATTGGGCCCTGCTGGGGCGGATTCCGTCCGATTCCTTCAATCCCTACGCCACCGCGGCCCTGGAATGGACGCGCGAACGCCTGACCAAGGAAAACACCGAATATCTCGCCGAGCTGCCCCTGCGTATCGATGAACCGGAGTGCTGTCTGTTCCACGGAGCCCTGCCCCAGCCGGAGGAATTCCACTATCTGCAGTCCTTTCCGTCCGCGCTGGCGACCTTGGCCGACTTTGAAGCCCCGGTAGGGTTCTGTGGCCATACCCACGTGCCGATGAATTTTATCCAGTCGCCCAACCGCTCCGAGCTCGATTGGCATTTTCAGGTCGACTGGGTCCTCGCCGAGGGGCAGAGGGCGGTCGTCAATGTCGGCAGCCCGGGACAGCCGCGCGACGAGATTCCGACCGCGCCGGCAATGGTTTACACCCCTGTGGAGCGGCGCATGCAATTGCTGCGCACGCCCTACAACATTGCTGCCGAACAACGGCTGATCCGCAAGGCCGGCCTGCCGACCATCCTCGGCGACCGCCTGCAACACGGCATCTAGTCCGCCATCCAGTGGACCCAGCGCGCGGGCCAGAACGCGGTCGCTGACGGGGGTGACCCGGGGGCCTGGCGAGGACCCGGGGGCCTGGCGGGGGCCTGGCGGGGGCCTGGCGGCCTGGGTCAGGAACGCCCGGCGCGAAGATAGTCCAGTTCGGCAGGGAAGCGGTCGGTGCCGTCTTCGCCCATCCGCGCAGCAAAAAGGAGTTCGATGTCACGCAGCGCCGGTGCGTCCCCATAAAAGGTGTATTTCCTTTCCCCTGGGTGACTTCCGGCAAGAACCAGAAGCTGCATGATGGAGGCGCCGGAGCATTTTTGCCCGCCCGTTTCGACCTCTAGCGGAGTGCCGTGGTGCTGGGCGATGCCGACCAATAGAGCCAGCGGCCGGGCATGCAGGCTCAGGCCTTCGGGCAGCTCCACCTCAATCCGGTCGTCGACGGTGAGCTCCTCAATAACCGCTCTCGCGACCGGGAGCGCCTTGCGAAGACTCTCGTAAGCCCAGAAAATACAACCATTTACGATTGCATCAAGGAGCGAGGCCTCGTCAACGGTGCGGCTGAAGAGCGAACGCGTCTCGCCATTGCGCTCGTAGACGTCGTGGCGCTCATAGAGGTGGGCCAGGGCGGTCACCGCCTCGAGCAGATGCAGCATCTGGCTGGCCGCGCCGCGCAACCGCGGCAGGTCCGGGTACTGCTCCTCGTCCGGGGTGCCCGCGACCAGGGTGTCGTAGGTGCATTGCAGATTGTGTGCGCGCCCCTCGACGCGGCGCGCCAGCGACTCGGTGCAGTGCCGCTCCATAAATGCGCGCAACTCCTCCAGACCTTCGACTCCACCGCATGCTACCGAGGACCAGGCCTGGCCGAAGCGCAAGAAGTGGTTGGCCAGCCGCGCGGTGTCGGAGGACTGGCTGGCGCTGGCAGGGGAGTCCTGATCGGCACCCAGGCGGTCGTTGGGCAGCTGCTTTTGGGCACTGCCGGGGGCCAGCGAATCGACCCGCAGAGCCCCGTCTGGCCACGCCAATCCGAGCTTAAGCCATTGCTGGCGCAGCTCTTCGGTGCATTTGTTCAATTCGGCGCCAAGCTGAAGCGCGGTTTTGCGCACCGCCGGGGCAAACTCCTTGCGCGTCCAGTCCGGGTCCGGAACCTGGTAGTGGGGGAGACGCCCATGCACGTGGATCAGACACGACAAGGCGTAGGAGAACCAGCGCACCATCGCCACCATTTCGCGCAGCGGATAGAAACTTTGATTTCGTTTGGCGCCAAAATCGTCGAGAAAGGTCTCGACCTCGGTCGCCGACCGATAGAGATGGAAGAGTTGACGCTGAGTCCACTGCTCCGGCGTGGTCTCGAGGATGCCATTGCTGATGCGGGCGAAATCTCGCGCCTGGCTGGTCAGTAACGGGCGGAACTTGTCCTCGGTGATAAAGGCCTTGGACGGCCTGCGCTCTGACCAGGGGGAGGGACTCGACATCGCGTAGCTCCAGCCTACTTCAGCCCTTGGCGCCACCTAGCCGAAACAGCAGGACGGGATCACCCGCCCTGTCCACAATCTCCATGGCATCCGACCGCTGTCTCGAAACCTACCTGCGAGAAATCGACGAGGTGCCTTTGCTGACCGCGAAGGAAGAAGTCGAATTGGGCCGCAGGATTCAAGGCGGCGATCCGTCGGCACGCGAGCACATGATCCGCGCCAACCTGCGCCTGGTGGTCAGCGTTGCCAAGCGTTTCCGCAACCGTGGCCTGACCCTTCCAGACCTGATCGCAGAAGGCAATTTCGGTTTACTCAAGGCGATTGAAAAGTTTGATCCTGAAGCTGGCTTCCGCTTCTCTACTTATGCCACCTGGTGGATCCAGCAGACCATCCGCCGTGGTTTGATCAACACCGTGAAGACCGTGCGCATCCCTTCGTACATGGTCGAGATCCTGACCAAATGGTCGCGCACCGCCACGACGCTCGGACAAAGCCTTGGCCGTCAGGCCACGCCCGAAGAGATCGCCAAGCACCTGGGGCTGTCGAACAAGAACCGCAAGGTCATCGAACAGACCCTGAATACCAACTCGGGCCGGGCCGACATCGGTGATGAAGCGCTGCAAAACGTCTCTGCGCACAACCACGACGGCAACCTCGACCGCCTGTCACCGGACGAGATCGTGCTGCGCAGTGATGCACTGCAGACGATGCGCGACATTCTCGAACTGATCGAACCGCGCGAAGCCGCGGTGCTCAAACTGCGCTACGGCATCGAGCAGGACAGTCCGGCGACGCTGGACACCATTTCCAAGAAGTTGGGCATCTCGCGCGAGCGGGTGCGCCAGATCGAACGCAACACACTGCGTAAACTGCACGCCTATGTGGTCGAAGGCGCCCAACCGGAAGACATCCTCCCGCCCCAGTCGGCGCGCGAGGTGCGCCGCCGCAGATCCGCTTCCCGACGCAAAGACCAAGGCGGCGACGGCAAGCGACGCGCCCAGTAACGCAACGGGTCCTGCTCTGCCTGGTGACGCGCAAGCAAGCAGCGCACCGCAGCCGGCCCCTAACCCTGGGGGGGGGCTAAAGGACAATGGCGTCTCGCTTTACGTGCACCTGCCGTTCTGCGTGTCGAAGTGCCGCTACTGCGACTTCAATTCCTACGCCTGGAGCGGGCAGAGCCTGAGCCGTCACGTCGACGCGGTTCTTGCCGAAGCGCGCCTGCGCGCACCCGGACTGCAACCGCAGACCCTCTTCATCGGCGGCGGCACGCCGAGCCTGCTGCCGCCGGACCTGCTCGCGCGCCTGCTCGAAGAACTTGACGCGATCACTGGCTTCCGCGCCTCGTCGAAGGAAAGCACCCTGGAAGCCAACCCTGAATCATGGGACGCCGCCACCGCGGCCGCGGCCATGGGGGGGGGCCTGAACCGGGTGTCGGTGGGCGTGCAGTCGCTGCGCAAAGAGGTGCTCGCGGCCTACGACCGCGTGCATTCTCCGCAGCAGGCGCTCGCCGCGCTGCAGGTCGCCAAGCAGGCTGGCTTCGCGCGTTGGAGCGCCGATCTGATCTTCGCCTTTCCGGGACAGGATCCGCTGGCTTGGCAGAAGGAACTGGCCACGGTGCTGGAACTGCGGCCGGCCCACCTCTCGTGTTATGAGCTGAGCTACGAACCTGGAACCGCGTTGACCCGCTTGCGCGACGCCGGCCGTTGGCAGGAACAGGACGCCGACGTCGCCGAGCAGCTCTTCCATCAGACCGCCACCCAGTGCACCGCCGCCGGCCTGCGCCGTTACGAGGTCTCCAATTTCAGTCGGCCCGGAGAGGAGTGCCTGCACAACCTGGCCTACTGGCGTTCCTACGACTGGATCGGCATCGGCGCCGGTGCCGGCAGCTGGCAGGCGCGGCAGCGCCGCTCCAACCTGGCGCGCCCCGATGAGTATGAAAACGCCATCCTCGCCGGCCGCGATCCGCTCGCTGCGGTCGAAGCCTTCGACGCGCGGCGCACCCTCTTCGATGTCTTCATGATGGGGCTGCGGCTGGTCGACGAGGGGGTCGACCTGGATCGCGCCACGCTCCTCAGCGGTCTCGACCCGCGGGTGGAATGGGCCACCCCGCTGCGCCAGCTGCAGGACGAACAGCTGCTCACCGTGGCCGCTGGCCGCGCCCGGGTCAGCGCGCGCGGACTGCTGCTCTTGGACAGCGTGCTGCACAGATTGCTGCCTGACCGCGAGCTATAATCCGCCAGCTTCGTCCGCTTGTTTGATGGCAAAAAAACGCCGCAATCCTCTGGTCGGCCTTTTCGTGCGCGGAAGCGCGCTGGTCCTGCCGCTCGCACTGACTCTGTTTTTGTTGGTGTGGGTGTGGCGCATCCTGCGCGAGTCGCTGGTGCGTCACGTCGCCGCGGCGGTGAATTGGGCGGTCGAGCGCCTGGGCATGGAGCCGATCGGCGCCGCCGTCAGCAATGTCATCGCGGTGGTGCTGGTGCTGGTTTTCATCCTGATGATCGGCGCCTGGTTCTCCGGCTTCATCGGCCGCGGCATCTTCCGCCTGCTCGAACGCACCCTCGGCCGCATCCCGGTGGTGGGGGCGATCTACCCGCACATCAAGCAGCTCACCGAGTTCTTCCTCGGCGACGAGAAGAAGATCGAATTCCAAGGAGTGGTGGCGGTCGAATACCCGCGCCTGGGCATGTATTCGCTTGGCTTCCTCACCGGCAGCAGCTCGACCACGATCAATCAGGCCGCCGGCGGCGAAATGCTGTCGATCTTCATTCCCTCGTCGCCGATGCCGGTGACCGGCTACACCATCTTCGTCGCCGCCGACGAGATCCTGGAGCTGTCGATGACCGTGGACGAAGCCCTGCGCACGGTGATTTCCGGCGGCGTGCTGTTGCCCGACGAGGACCGCGCCGAGCTCGACGCCGAATCGCTGGTGGAAATGGCGCAGCGCGCCGCCAGCCAGCGCACTGCCGACGCCGATAACTCGGCCGACCCTTCCAAACCCGGCAACCCTGCCGAAGAATGAGAACTTTCTCCGAGCGCCTTTGGCAAGCCGTCGACGCCAAGAAAACGCCGGCCATGGTGGGGCTGGACCCGCGTCCCGATCATTTCCCGGAACCCTTTCGCAGTGCCGCTGCCGCTGGCGAGGCCGAGGCGGCGCGCGCCACCGCCGACTTCCATCGCGAACTGCTCGACGTGCTCGCGCCCAAAGTTGCGGTGATCAAACCGCAAGCGGCCTTCTTTGAAGTGCTCGGCGCAGCCGGTTTCGCCGCGCTCGCCGACGCCGTCGAGGCGTGCCGCGAACGCGAGCTGTTGGTGGTCATGGACGCCAAGCGCGGCGACATCGGGTCGACCTCAACCGCCTACGCCGACGCCTTCCTCAATCCCGACACCCCCTTTCCGGCCGCCGACGCGCTGACCGTCAATCCCTATCTGGGTGAAGACGCGTGCCAGCCCTTTCTCGAAGTCGCCGACCGCGTCGGTGCCGGACTGTTCTTCCTGGTGCGCACCTCGAACCCGGGCGCCGGCCTGTTCCAGGACCTCGGTCAGCCGAGCCTCTCGGAACACGTCGCCGCCGCCGTACACCGCTGGGGCGAATCCCGTCGCGACGCCCACGGCTGGTCGTCGGTCGGCGCGGTGGTCGGTGCCACGCGGCCCGCCGAGCTCGCGGACTATCGCGCGCGCATGCCGCACACGCCCTGGCTGCTGCCCGGTTTTGGCTTTCAGGGCGGCACCGCCGAGGGCCTCGAGGCCGCCTTCGACGCGCACGGCCACGGCGCGGTGGTCAACTCCAGCCGCGGCATCCTGTGGGCGCACGAGCGCCAAGACCTGCAGCACCTGGGCGATTGGCAGGCGCGCACCGACTGCGCAGTCGACGAGATGATCGCCGCGTTGCGCCCGGTGCAGGATGCGGCCCGCGCCGCGACGTGAGCGCATGCCCGGCCAGTCTCCGCAGCAAGACCGCACATGCGGCCGGCGCCTGATCCTGCGCCAGGCGCCGGCTTTCGCCGGAGGTTCCTTGGGCATGCTCAACCGCTGCCTGTGGTTGCTGCACCGCGCCGCCAAGGAGAATGCATCTGCGCTGCTGGTGCTCGACGAGTCGTGCGCCGCCGACGGCGATGACACCTTGCGCGCCCTCGACGCCAAGGGCAATTGGCTGCGCCTGCCGGGCACGCCCGCGCTCGGCTGCAGCGCCGCCGAGCGCGCCGCCCTTTTCGCCGCCGCCCTCGACCGCATGCCCGGGACCGCCGAAGCCGGTCCCGCCCTCGAACGCCTGCTGCCCCCTGCCGGCATGCCCTGGCTCGACGCCGCAGTCGCCCTGTGGTCGCAACTGCTCGGCGGCAGCGGCGGGAAAAGTGACCGCAGGGATAACGGAGGCCGCAGCGGGGGGGGCGGCGGCAGCAGCAGCGGAACTGCGGGCGGCGGCGGCGGCTTGAGGGTTGTGCGAGCCGGGGATTTCCAGGCCAGGCCCGAAGATCGCGCGCTGGACCTCACCACGATGCCGACGGTGGTGTGGATGGGCCCGCGACACTTCCAGGCGCTGGCCGAACTAGGCCTCGAGGCCGGCGACGCGCTGGCCGGAGAGGACGCGCTGCTGCACAAGGTGAAGCAGCGCGATGGCAGCCGCACCCACCTGGCCGGCGCTGCGCTGGCCGCCGATTTCGAGCGCGGTCTGGCGCAGTTGCGCCAGGCGATCCTGAGCGAAGGTCCCGGCCTGCTCGGCTCGTGGGCGCGCCTGCGCCGCACTGGCAAACGCGCGCTGCGCGATCATCAGCACGCCGCCGAGCGCTTTCACCGCAACCGCCGTGGTATCCGCGGCAGCCGCGTGCACGCCCTGGCGCAGGCGGTGCGGCCGGGCGGCGGGGTGCAGTCCGAATGCCTCGGCCTGGTGTGCGCCGCAGCCTTGTTCCGGCTGGATCTTGACCGCCTCGTGGAACACTGCCAATTGTTTCACGGCGCCGGCCCACAAGACACCGTCATAGTGAATGCCGAGAGTGGGATTTGCCTATGCCAATCGCTATCCTGATCTCGTGCAGGTCATCTCCGTGATCAACCAAAAGGGCGGGGTCGGCAAGACCACCACCGTTTCCAATCTCGGCGCCGCGCTGGCCCTCGCCGGCCACCGCATCCTGCTGATCGACCTCGACCCACAGGCGCACCTGTCGATCGCTTTCGACCGCATGCCGGATCCGGGCGACCCCTCGGTCTACACCATGCTGGCCGGCGCCCACAGCCTGGTCGACGTGATCCAGCCGACCTCGATCGAGGCTTTGTCGATCGCGCCGACCAACCTCGACCTGACCGGCTCGGAACAGGAGTTCTCGGCCGAGATCGGGCGCGAGATCCTGTTGCGCGACGCCTTGTACAAGCTCGAGGAGCTTGAAGACCCGCCCGAAGTCGTGCTGCTCGACTGCCCTCCGGCGCTGGGCCTGCTGTCGCTCAACGCACTATGCGCTTCCAAGTCGGTCATTATCCCGGTACAGGCCGAGTTCTTCGCTCTGCAAGGGATGGCGCAATTGCACGACGTGCTCGAGCGCGTCAAGCGGCGCCTGAATCCGGACCTCGACCTGGTCGGCATCCTGGTTGGCATGTACACCAAACAGCGCAATCTGTCGCGCGAGGTGGTGGCCGAGCTGCGCAATCACTTCGGCGAGGTGGTCTTCGACACGCTGGTGCGGGTCAACGTGCGCCTGGCCGAGGCCCCCAGCCACGGCATGACGATCTTCGAGTACGACCGCAACTGCGCCGGCGCCGAAGACTTCCGTGCGGTCGCCGCCGAGCTGGCGGTGCGCCTGGGCCTGAGCGCCCGCAGGCGCCAGGCCAGTGCAGACGAGGCCCCGCCCGCAATCGTCGAACTGGTCGACCACGTGCTCAAGCCGCCCATGCCACCGCAAGTGGTGCCGCCCCTTGAGGCTCCGTCGACGGCCACCGAAACCGTGGGGGACCGCGGTGGCGAAGACTAGCCTTTATTTCGACGCCAACGCCGACACCGTGGTGCGCCCGGAGGCGCTCGCCGCGCTGATCCAGGCGGAACGCGAGACCCCCTACAACCCGGCGTCGCTGCACCGGCCGGGGCGCCGCGCGCAGGGCGTGCTCGAAGACGCGCGCACCCAGGTCGCGCGCCTGCTCGGCTGCGAGGACCGCGACGTGGTCTTCACCAGCGGCGCCACCGAAGCCTGCAACCTGGCCCTGTTCGGCATGGTGCGCGGCCAGGCCGCCGCGGCCGCCGCGCCACTGCGTCTGTTGAGCAGCCCGAGCGAGCATCCGGCGGTGCTCGGTCCGCTGCGCATGCTGCAGGCCGAAGGGCACCACCTGCAGCTGCTGCCGGTCGACCGCCATGGGGGCGTGCCCCAGGCCGCGCTGAGCGAGGCCCTGGAAGCCGGCGCCGACCTCGTCGCTCTGCAGTGGGCCAACAACGAGACCGGGGTGGTGCAGCCTCTCGAGGTGGTCGCCGAGCACGCCGCATCCGCCACCAACTTCTTCTGCGACGCCGTGCAGGGGCTCGGCAAGCTGCCCTTGCCGGCGGCATTGCAGAGCGCCGACTGCTATGCGCTTTCTGGACATAAGTTCGGTGCACCAAAGGGGATCGGCGTGTTGATCGAGCGCGGCAGCGGCCTCCTTGAGCCGCTCCTTGGGGGCGGCGGACAGCAACGTGGGCGACGCCCTGGCACCGAGGCCCCGGCTCTGGCGGCGGCCTTCGCCTGTGCGCTGGACCTGGCACTCGCCGAGCAACAGTCCTATGCCACCACCGCCCGCGCCTGCGGCGAGGCCTTCTGGCTCGCCCTGACCGGCGGCCTGCACAGCGCCTGCCCAGGCGCTCCGCGGCCGCTCGCCAATCATCCGCAGGGGCCAGAACGAGCCTTGCCCAACACCCTGTGCATCAGTTTTCCAGGGCTCGACGGGCGCCTGCTGATGCCCGCCTGCGACGCCACACGAATCGCCGTATCGACTGGTTCGGCCTGCTCTTCGGGCGCTCCCACCCCCTCCTCCGTGCTCCTCGCTGCGGGCCTTAGCGAAGACCTGGCACGGGCCACTTTGCGTATTTCCATGGACCACCTTTGCACCCCGGCCTATGCCCTTGAGGGGGGGGCTCGCCTGGCCGGCGCGGTCGCGCGCCTTTACGAACTTGCAATTGGTTAGGCTTGCTCAGAGCGTGTTTTAGAGCAAGCCTAAAAAAACTTGCTCGTCGCTTCGGCGACGGAGGGATAGGGTGTCCGGCACCTGACTTACGCCCCAAGTCATTTTCTTTTCGCTAGTTACACCCCCCCCCTCCCCTTCGTAGCTCGTGGCCAACAACTCCAACATTGACGACCTGCGCCTGGTTTGGGCCGAAGCCCTACCGCAACTGGAAAAATCCATTGGCTTCCCCGCCGTAGACAGCTGGCTGAGAAGCACCGAGCTCGCCGAACTCAAGGTGGAGCAAGCCACCCTGGTGGCGCCGAGCAATCTGCACGCCGAGCGGATTCGCAAACAATTCATCGACCCGGTGCGCAAAGTCCTCGGCGTTGCCTCGCTGATGGTGCGGGTCAAAGAGGGCCACGAGCCGACCAGGTTGCCGGCCGAGATCGCACCCGCGCGTAAGCACAAAAAAGCGGCGCCCACAGAGGTCGCGCCGGCCCCCTTCCGCGACGGCAACGCGCCGGTCCTCAACAGCGATTACCACTTCGACCACTTCGTCGTCGGCCCGTGCAATCGTTTCGCTCACGCCGCCTGCCTGGGCGTGGCTGATCGGCCGGGAACCGCGTTCAATCCGCTGTTTCTGCACGGTTCGGTCGGTCTTGGCAAGACCCACCTGATGCAGGCTGTTTGTCACCGGCTCTTCGATGACGACCAGAATCTGTCCATCCTCTATCTCTCCTGCGAGCAGTTCATCAACCACTTCATCGGTTCGCTGCAGCAAGGTGACTTCGACGGCTTCCGCAACCGCTATCGCAGGGCCGACGTGCTGATCATCGACGACATCCAGATGCTCGCCAACAAGGACCGCACCCAGGAAGAATTCTTTCACACTTTCAACGCGCTGCACAACGCCCGCAAACAGATCGTTCTGTCGAGCGACGCGCCGCCCGAGGACATTCCTTCCCTACAGGAACGATTGGTCAGCCGCTTCAAGTGGGGCCTGGTCGCCGAGATCGAGCCGCCGTGCTTCGAGACGCGGGTCGCGATCCTCAATTCCAAGGCCGATTACATGGGCCTGGTGCTGCCCGATCCGGTGCTCAAGCTGATCGCCGAGCACATCGAGAACAACGTGCGCGAACTCGAGGGCACCCTGACCAAGATCCAGGCGATGGCGGCGCTGACCAACCGCACCATCGACCTCGGCCTGGCGCGCGAGGTCATGGGCGCCACCCTGCGCCGCGCCAACCGACCGGTGCGCATCGACGACATCATCGATGTCACCACCGAGCGCTTCGGCGTCAAGCTCAACGAGCTGCAGTCGAAGACCCGACGCCATTCGGTGGTCTTTCCGCGCCAGATCTCAATGTTCCTGGCCCGCCAGTTGACCACCTTGTCCTACGCCGAGATCGGCGGCTTCTTCGGCGGCCGCGACCATTCGACCGTGGTCTATTCCTTCGAGCAGATCGAAGCAAGGCGCCGCGTCGACGCCGACTTCGCTATGACCGTGGCCGAACTCATCCGCGCGGTGCGCCAGCAGGCCGGATCGCATGACTGATGCGCGCTCGAAACACCGCGCGCCGACCCCGGCCGCGCCCTCAAAAAGGGGTGCGGCCGCTCGCTTTTTCGGTGGAAAACACGTGGATTATCTGGGCAGGATGGGAGAGGAATCGGGGTACAAATCCAGCCTTTTCCACGGCCGATTCGCGACTGCGGCCAGCCTGTGGAATACTGGCATGGTTCTCCCCCGTTTGTCCCGCACCGCCCAACCGCCCGCCAACTGCGGAACGCCCCTCACCGCAATTCGTAAACCCAGAACAACCATAGGCTTACGGTCCCCATTCGCAGCGTTTTCCGCAGCTTGGGCCGGCCTATACTGTGATGACGAACTCAGTTCATAGACCTTCCATCAAGACTTCGCCCCAGGCCCCCGGTACGGCCAGCGCCATGAAATTCCTGATCGACCGACTCGCCTTCCGCGACGCTCTGCAGCGCGTGGAAATGGCCATCGATCGGAAGCCCACGCGGCCGGCGCTTGGCGGGGTCCTGGTCGAGGCCAACAACGACTCGGTGCTGCTGATGGCGAGCGATCTCGACATCGCCGTGCGCTACCGCGCCGATCAGGTCCAGGTCGACCGCACTGGCTGGGCGGTGATCCCCGGCCGCGAGCTGGTCGAAATCGTCAAGGACCTCGAGGCCGAGACCGTGCAGGTCGAACTGACCGAAGACAACCTGTGCAAGCTCAGCGCCGGCGAAGACGTGTGCCGACTGGTCACCCTGGAAAGCGGCGAGGCGCCCAACGAAGGCCCCGAGTCCTTCCCGGCGATCCCCGATCTCGAGGGCGAGGCGAGCTTGACCATCGACAAGAACGATTTCTTGCTGATGGTCCACTCAACGCGTTTTGCCACCTCGCGCGTTCACGACAGCCGCTTCGCCACCGAGGGCGTGCTGATCGACATGCAGGGCAACGAGGTCACCCTGGTGGGCACCGATGGCCGTCGCCTGGCGTGCATCCGGCGTACTTCGCTGACCCACCAGGAGGACCGCCAGCGCGCAGTGCTGCTGCCCAAGGTGCTCGATCAGCTCGCGCGCTACGGCCAGGACGAAGAGGGCGACGAGCTCGAGGTCTTCTTCCTCGGCAACCTGATCGGTTTCCGCATCGGCAAGCTGCAGTCCTTCGGCCGCGTGCTCGACCGCGAGTTCCCGAGCTACGACAACGTGATTCCGAAAGAGGGTCGCCACCGGGTGCGCGCGCACCGCGAATCCTTGTCGAAGAAGCTGCGTCTGGCCAGCCACCTGACCCAGGACGCCGCCGCGGTGGTGCGCTTGAAGGTCTCTGCCGATCGCATGGAGGTGCTGGCCGAAAGCGAGGGGCGCGGCCGCGCCAATGCGGCGCTCGAAGTCGATTACGTCGGCGAAGGTCTGAGCGCGGCGTTCAACCCGGCCTTCCTGCTCGAGGGTCTGAAGGCCGCGCATAGCGAGCAGGTCGAACTGCAGATGGAAGACGCCAACCGGCCGGCCAAGTTCGTGCTCGGCGATGGTTTCGATTACGTGGTCATGCCGTTGAGCACGGCGAACTGAGTTGAAATTCGACCGTAGCCACCGCCCGGTTGAACCGGCTTCGGAAGTGATCGCACGCCTCATGCAGAAGCGCGGCTGGTCACGCGGGGCCGAGCATCGTGCGGTTTTCGACGCCTGGCTGCAGGTGGTGCCAGCGACAATCGGCAAGCGCGCACGACCGGTTTCCTTTCGCAGCGGCAAGCTGATCCTGGTGATCGAATCGGCGCCGCTGCTCGATGAACTGCGTTGTTTTCGCCAGTCCGAGATGCTGGCACTGATCAACCGTAAGCTGTCCGCCGCTGGCCACCACGTGCTGGTGCAGCGGCTCGAATTCCGCCGATCCTAAGGCCATGAGCGCCGACAAGAAACAACAGAACTACGACTCCGGTTCGATCCAGTTCCTCAAGGACCTGGAGGGGGTGCGCAAGCGTCCGGCGATGTACATCGGCGACACCGACTTCGCCGGCTTCCATCATCTGCTCTGGGAGATCGTCGACAACGCCGTCGACGAAGCGCTTGCCGGTCACTGCGACACCGTGCAGGTCACCATCAACGACGACGGTTCGGCCACCGTGCGCGACAACGGCCGCGGCATTCCGGTCGACATGCACCCCGAAGAGGGCATGCCCGCGGTCGAACTGGTCATGACCAAGCTGCACGCCGGCGGCAAGTTCGACGGCAAGGCCTACGCGGTTTCCGGTGGTCTGCACGGCGTTGGTATTTCGGTGGTCAACGCATTGAGCGAATGGACCGAGATCGAGGTCTACAAGGACCAGATCGTGCACGCGATCAGTTTCTCGCGCGGCCTGACCAAAACCGCGCTGCAGGAAAACGGTGCCACCGAGCTTCAGGGCACCCAGGTCACCTTCCGCCCCGACCGGCAGGTCTTCCAGTACGACGACTTCGATTACGAGACGGTGCGCAGCCGCTTGCGCGAGATGGCCTATCTGATGGGCACCTCGAATCTGCGCATCGAACTCGAGGATCTGCGCGACGGCCGCAAAGACGTGTTTCATTTTCCCGAAGGCCTGGTCGCCTACATTCGCGACCTGACCGAGGGCAAGGAAGAGATCACCGAGATCGTGCACTTCCAGAAGTCGGTCGAGTACGAGGGCAAGGGCTTCAACGTCGAAGTCGCGCTGCGTTACACCAACGACTGGCACGAGGGCGTATTCAGTTTTGCCAACAACATCCGCACCTCCGAGGGGGGCACCCACCTGTCGGGGTTTCGCTCCGCGCTGACGCGCACGCTGAACAATTACTGCAAGCAGGCCGAGCTGCTGAGGAAGGGCGATCCGCCGAGCGGTGACGACTACAAGGCCGGGCTGTTCGCGGTGATCTCGCTGAAGATGCCCGATCCGCAGTTCGAGGGACAGACCAAGGGCAAGCTCGGTTCGCGCGAAGCGAGTTCGATCGTCGAAAGCGTGGTCAATGAGTGTCTCGGCACCTATCTCGAAGAGCATCCGGCGGCCGGCCGCGCGGTGATCCGCAAGGCCTTGTTGGCGCGCGACGCACGCGAGGCCGCGCGCAAGCAACGCGACCTGGTGCGGCGCAAGGGCGCGCTGAGTTCGGGCTCCTTGCCCGGTAAGCTCGCCGACTGCCAGTCGCGCGACACCGACGTCACCGAGTTGTACGTGGTCGAGGGTGATTCGGCCGGCGGTTCGGCCAAGACCGGTCGTGACCGACGCTTCCAGGCGATCCTGCCGCTCAAGGGCAAGATTCTCAACGTCGAGAAGAACACCGCCAACCGCATTCTTGCCAACCAGGAACTGCAGACGATGATCCAGGCGATCGGCGCCGGCGTCGGCGATGACTTCGACCTGAGCAAGGTGCGTTACGGCAAGATCATCATCATGACCGACGCCGATGTCGACGGCAGTCACATCCGCACGTTGATCCTGACCTTCCTGTTCCGGCAGATGCGGCCGTTGGTCGAAGGCGGTCGGGTCTTTGTTGCATGTCCGCCCTTGTACCGGGTGCAGCGCAAAGGCCAGAAGGACTTCGAGTACATCCACAACGAGAACGAACTGACCGCGGCGATCTTCTCGACCGGGCTCGACGGCGCGCGCCTGCATCTGCCCGACCGTTCTCTGTGCGAAGGCGACGACCTGCGCGAACTGGTGGTGCTCTTTGCGGACCTGAACCGCAGCTTGACCACCTTCCGCGGCGAACGTCGTGGCGTGGGCGCTCTGCAGTATCTGCAGTCGGCCAACGGCGAGCAGCGCCTGGCCGAGTATCTGCTGGTCGACACGCGCGGAGAGCGCAAGCAATACCACTTCTTCTGGAACGAGGCCGACCGCGACGCCTTCCTCGCCGAGGCTGCAGAGAACCATTCTTCCGCCCGTGACAGCGCCGAGGCTGCGGCGACACCCAGCGGGCTGCGCGTGTGGGACGGCCCGCGTTCGGCGGTGCCGCGCGAGGAAGCCGACCTTCTGTCCTTCCACTTCCACGAGGCCGAAGAAGCGCAGCGCGCCCTCGACGTGATTCTGGGCAAGGGCTTGCCGTTGGTGGACCGTACCGTAGGCGGCGGTTTCCGCATCGACCACGGCAAGTTCCACAAGACCGTCGGCCAGCTCGGCGAAGTGCTCGGCGCGCTGCGCGAGGCCGGCCAGAGCCAGGTCGAGGTGCAGCGCTACAAGGGACTGGGCGAAATGAACCCGGACCAGCTATGGGAGTCGACGATGGATCCGGAAACGCGCTTGCTCAAGCGCATCATTCTTGAGGACGCCTTCAGTGCCGACCAGATCTTCACCATGTTGATGGGCGACGAAACCGAACCGCGGCGTAAATACATCGAGGATCACGCGCACGAGATCGACAACCTCGACATCTGACCGCGCCCGGGGTGACGGGGTTGGGCGGCTGGATCACCAGGTGACGACGAAGGGTGGCATGACCTGGTCGACGCTGTTCTTGCGCAGCGGCCACTCGTTGCGCGTGGTAGTGCGGATCGGCTCGTAGTCGAACAACGCCAGGTTGCGCCCGTCGATGCTGCGGAAGGTGCCGGCGCTGAAGTGGACGAAGTTGGGGCCGTCCCAGCCGACGAAGTGCGACGCGTATTCCGAGGCGATGTAGCGCCCGATCTCGACGCCGTGCTCACGGAACAGGCGGTGCGCGGAACGCGCGCGCAGCGGCCGCAGCAGTTCCGGCAGCAGTCGCTCGCCGTCGGGGTCGAGGTCGGCGGCGCGCATGATCCAGGCGAAGGGGATCACGTCGTGGTCTTGGTATTCGGCGCGCACGCACATTTCGTGCAGCCCTTCCAGGCCGATGCGCTCGACGATGCGCAACACCAGAAAGGTGCCGAGCCGTTGCAGGCCGGCGCGCAGCTCAGGGTAGGGGCCGATGTCGAGCAGGCCGAGGTAGAAGGGCAGGTCGCTCGGCTGCCAGATCTGTTCGGGCGAGTTGCCCTTTTCGCCCAGCCACTTCATTTCGATCTGGTCGTCTTCCTGGCGTTCGGCGCGGGCGAAGAACAGACCGGCCTGGTCGTAGCCGTAGAGCGCGGCGGCGCCCATGTGCACCTGCAGCATGCGCACCGGCTTGAGCTGCGGCGCCGACAGCGACCCCATGTACTCGCACAGCCCCTCTTCGAGCACGCCGCCGAGGGTGTTCCATTCGGGGCCGAGCAGCGCGTGGGTCAGCTCGTGCGCCAGCACCCAGTCGAGCTTGTGGGTGTCGGGCACCTGGATCAGCTTGGCGTCGCCGCCGACGCTGTAGGTGATGCCGCCCATCGGGTGGCCGATGTTGAAGGGGTCGGGGATTTCGTCCTGGTCGACCAGCCAGATGTCGACGCGTTCGTCCGCTTTGGAGCCGGGCAGGCCGAGCTGGATCGAGGGCGCGATGCGCATCCAGCTGTCGACCAGGCGGCTGGCGGCGTCGGGCGAATTGCCGAAGGCGGTGCCGAGCGGCGTTTGTAGCGAATGCTCCGGCGCCGCAGGCATCCAGGTGCTGCAGCTGCCGAGCAGCAGGAGGACAGGCAGTAGGTGGCGCACGCTCATTCCCGTACGCACCCTATCGTCCATAGTCGCAGGAAGTTTCAAGCACTCCGGAGACGGTCGCTGATGGGGGGGGTGTTCTTGGGCCGCGGCCACGCCGCCGGTCACAGGGCGATGCGATAGGTCACAAAGGCGGCCAGCCACGCCACCACCGACATGTAGCCGAGCATGAACAGCGGCCAGCGCCAGGAGTTGGTTTCGCGCCGCACCACCGCCAGCGTCGAAATGCACAGCATCGCGTAGACGAAGAACACCATCAGCGACAGACCGGTGGCGAGGCTGACCGGGGCCTCGCCGGTGGCCGGGTCGGGGGTGGTGATGCGCTCGGACATGCCGGCGTATTCCTGATCGCCGTTGCCCTCGTAGGCGTAGACCTGCGCCAGCGTCGACACCATCAACTCGCGCGCGGCAAAACTGCCGACCAGGCCGACGTTGATGCGCCAGTCGTAACCCAGCGGCTTGAACACCGGCTCGAGTGCGCGGCCGAGGTCGGCGCCGTAGCTCTGTTCGATCACCCACGCCTGACCCTCGCCCTCGCTCATGCCCGCCGGCGGATCATTGGCGGGGAAATGCAGCAGGAACCACAGCACAATCGAGCCGGTCAGGATCACGCGGCCGGCGCGGCTGATGAACATCTTCACCCGCCGCCACACCTGCAGGCCGAGGCTGGTGAAGGAGGGGAAGCGGTAGGGCGGCAGCTCCAGATAGAAGGGCAGGCTGGCGCCGCGCAGCATGCCGCGTTTGAAGATCGCGGCGAAGACCACTGCCGATAGCGCGCCGAGCAGATACAGCCCCATCAGGGTCAGCCCCTGCCAGGTGATCGGGCCGAGCACCTTGTCGGCCGGGATGAAAGCCGCGATCAGCAGCGCGTAGACCGGCAGCCGCGCCGAGCAGGTGGCGAAGGGTGCGACCAAGATGGTGGCGAGGCGGTCCTTGGGGCTGGGGATGCTGCGCGTGGCCATGACCCCGGGCACCGCGCAGGCGTAGGAACTGAGCAGCGCGATGAAGCAGCGCCCCTCGAGACCGATCCAGCCCATCATGCGGTCGACGACGAAGGCCGCGCGCGCCATGTAACCCGACGCTTCGAAGAACAGGATCAGCGCGAACAGCAGCGCGATCTGCGGGATGAACACGAACACCGCGCCCACCCCGCGGATGACGCCGTCGGCGAGCAGGTTTGTGAACCAGCCGCTCGGCAGGGTGGCCTGGGTGGCTTCGGCGAGGCCGTCCATGGCGCCGGCGAAGAAGTCCATCGCCGGGCCGGCCCAGGTGAAGATCGCCTGGAAGAAGAAGGTGACGAAGGCGAGGAAGGCCAGCCCGCCGAAGAAAGGGTGCAGCAGGAAGTTGTCGAGCCGGCGGGTGAGGGTGCTTTCCGAAAGGGGGTGGCGGGTGACGCGCTCGAGCAGGCGGTCGGCCCAGGCGAAGCGCGACTCGGTGTCGCCCTCGGGCAGTTCCTTGGCCGGCGACCACTGTTCTGGCTCCGGCAGACGGTCGCGCAGATCGCCGACACCGAGGCCACGGTTGCCGACCACGCCGATCACCGGCACGCCGAGCGCGCCCTGCAGTTTGAACAGATCGATGTCGCCGCCGCGCGCCTTGAGCTCGTCGACCATGGTCAGCGCGAGCAGCGTGGGGCGGCCGAGCAGCAGCACCTCGGCGATCATCGGCAGGCTGCGCTCGAGAGTGGTTGCATCTGCAACGATCACCACGCCGTCCGGCGCGGGCTCGCCTTCGAGCTCGCCTTTGAGCACGCGCACGGCGATCGCTTCGTCCTCGGAAATCGCGTGCAGGCTGTAGGTGCCGGGCAGGTCGGTGAGTTCGATGGTCTCGCCCTCGACCACCAACCGCCCCTGGCGCCGGTCGACGGTGACCCCTGGGTAGTTGCCGGTCTTGGCCCGCAGCCCGGTCAGGGCGTTGAACAGCGTGGTTTTGCCCGCATTCGGGCTGCCGACCAGCGCAATGCGCTTCATGCGGTGCGTTCCTCGTCGTCGGGCTGGTAGCCGCGCAGCCTTGTGGATGGAGAACCCTGCATATCGCCGGGGCTCACCACCTCGACCAGAAGCGCCTCGGACGTGCGGATACAAAGCTGGTAACCGCGTAGACTTACCACGATCGGCCCGGCCAGGGGGGCCTGCCGCACGAAACACACCTCGGTGCCGGGGGTGAAGCCCAGCTCGCGCAGCCGCTCGGCCGTGGAGCCCTCACCGACCACGCGCTGCACCCGCGCCACGCCGAAGCGGCGCAGGTCAGCGAGGGTGAGGGTGCCGACGGGTGGATTCATCCTTGCGGGTCTTTATTGAGACTCGGTCGCAAAAGCCTGAGTGAGTATAGGTCCTGAAGAGGGGGTTCGCTAGGCTATTCCTTCGATGAAACGGCTCGGAATGCTGGGGTTCGGTCGATTCGGGGCAGCCTTGGCGGGCCTGGCCGGGGAGGCGGGTGTCGCGGTGCGGGCCTGGGATCCGAGGGCGCAGATTCCGCCCGAGCAGGCCGCAGCTTCGCTGAGCGACCTGGCCGAGGGTTCCGATCTCCTAATCCTCGCGGTGCCGATCGACAAGATTGCCGCCGCGGCGACCGAATTGCGGCCCTTTTTGCGCCCCGATCATCTGGTGCTGCACGTCGCCAGCGTGCAGGACGGCCCCGGCTACGCGCTGGCCGAGGTGCTCGGGCCGGATCATCCGTGGATCGGCACCCACCCCTTGTTCGGCCCATCGAGCATCGTCCTGGGGGAACGCCCGCTGCGCGCGGTGGTGTGCCCCAACGAGCAGCACCCGGCCGCCGCCGAGGAGGCCGCCGCCCTGTATCGAGAGCTCGATTGCGAAGTCCTGCTCGAAGACGCCGCCAGCCACGACCGCTGCATGGCCTACAGCCACGCGCTGGCCTTCTTCGTCGCCAAGGGCATGCTCGACCTCGGCGAGCTCGAGCGGCTGAGCTTCTTCCCGCCGTCCTTCCGCGCGATGATGACCACCATCGAGTCGGTGCAGGAAGACGCCGGCCACCTCTTCCTGTCGATCGAGCGCTCCAACAGCTACGCCGCCGAGGCGCGCCAGAAGCTGCTCGAGGCGCTCGAGTCGGTGCACCAGCAGCTCGAATCGGCGCCCGACGACCAGGCGCTGTCGGAAGAGTTGTTCCCGATCCCGGCGCTGGCCGAGCGCGCGCCCGAGCTGCAGGAAACCCGCGAGCTGATCGACACCCTCGACGAGGAGCTGGTCGCGCTGCTCGCCCGTCGCGCGCTGCTGGCCCGTAGAGCCGGCGCGATCAAAGCCGGCCACGGCCACGGCGTGCGCGACCCCGGCCGCGAACGCGCCCTGCTCGACGTGCGCCGCCAGCTCGCCGAAGCCCGCGGCCTCGACCCCGACGGCGTCGCCCGGGTGTTCGAAGCCGTGATGCGCTTCTCCCGCGACCTGCAACAGGCCGACGGCACCGCCCCGGCGTAGCCCCGCGGTTGGCTGCCTACCGGGAGTTGCGGCCCGCGGGGCGCTGCGAAAGAGTTGCTCGCGCGGGTAAACTACGGCCCGATGAGCACCGCGACTTCCGCCAAGAACGCAGCCGGTGTGGCCGCCGCAGCCTTGGTCGAAGACGGCATGAAGCTTGGGCTGGGCACCGGCAGCACCGTCGCCTACTTTCTCGAGGCGCTGGCCGAGCGCATGCGCGCCGACGGCATCGAGGTGGTCGGCGTACCGACCAGCACCGCCACCGCAGACAGGGCGCGCGAGCTTGGCATTCCGCTGAGCGACCTCGACGAAACTCCGCAGCTGGATCTGGTGATCGACGGCGCTGACGAGGTCGACCCCGAGTTCCGCCTGATCAAGGGTGGGGGGGGTGCGCTGCTGCGCGAGAAGATCGTGGCCTCGTGTTCCAAACGCGTGGCGATCATCGTCGGCGGCAACAAGCAGGTCGAAAAACTCGGCTCGACCTTCCTGCTGCCGGTCGAGGTGCTGCCCTTCGGCGCAGAAGCCACGCGCCGCAAGGTGGCCGCGTTGGAGTGCCAGCCCTATCTACGCACGCTGGAAAACGGCGAGGCCTTCGTTACCGACAACGGCAACCACATCCTGGACTGCCGCTTCCGTTTCGGCATCGAAGACCCGGAAGCTCTGCACGCAGCATTGGCACAGATCCCCGGCGTGATCGAGGTCGGCCTGTTCCTGGGCCTGTGCGACCTGGTCATCGAGGGCCGCGCCGACGGCACCGCGGTCACCCACCACCGGCCGGAAACTGCTCCGGCCACCTGAATTTCGCGCCACCATGGATTCTCTGCAGAACCTCGATTCTGATGCGCTCGCCGAACGCCTGCTGGTTTCGGTGGGCACCAGCACGTGGCCCCCGGTGCACACCGCGGTCGAGTGGGCCAAGGAAAAGCACCACGGGCAGCTGCGCCGCGATGGCAGCGACTTTCCTTGCCACCCGCTGCGCGTGGCGGTGATTCTGCACGAGTTCTGTGGTCAGAACGACGCCAACGTGTTGTGCACCGCGCTGCTGCACGACCTACTCGAAGACACCGAGGTCGACTACGACGACATCGCCGAGGTCTTCGGCAACAAAGTCGCCGACGAGGTGCGCTCGCTGACCCTGCAGGAACCGCGCGATGGGCAGTCGAAGTACGACCGCAACATCAGCCACTTCGAAACGCTGCGCTGGGAAGGCCGCGACGTGCAGATCGTGCGCAGCGCCGACCGCCTCGACAACATCATGACCTTGCCCGAGGCCGAGGTTTACCCGCGCCGCGACGAATTCCTGCGCGAAACCCGCGAGGGCCTGCTGCCGCTGACCCTCGCCGTCAACACTACTCTGTACCACGCGCTCGATGGTGCGTTGGCTGCAGCTGGTTGTCCTGCCTGAAAATTGAAACGATGAAACTCCTCCTCGACCGCGCCGCTGAGATCGAACGCCGCCTGCAGCAGATCGGAGGCCGGCTTTGACTACGCCGGTAATCTGAAACAAAAGGAAGAACTGGAAGCCGCGATGGCCAAGCCGAGTTTCTGGGACAACCAGGAACGGGCGCAGGGGGTCATCAGCAAGATGAAGCTGGTGCGTGCGGTGGTCGACCCGATCGACGAGGCGCGCGCCGAGCTCGAGGACATCCGAGCGCTGGGCGAACTCGGCGAGGAGATGGGGGAAGAGGAAGTCGAAGCCGACCTCGAAGTGATGGTGCTCGACGCCGAAAGCCGCATGGAGAAGCTCGAGTTCCAGGTCATGCTCGGTGGTGAGAACGATCATCGCAACGCGTTTCTGACCGTTCAGGCCGGCGCCGGCGGCACCGATGCCGCAGACTTCGCGCTGATGCTGCAGCGCATGTACCTGCGCTGGGTCGAGCGTCGCGGTTTCGATGCCGAGCTGATCGAGATCACCGAGTCGGACGAAGGCGGGATTCGCCACTCGACCTTCCTGATCAAGGGCCCCTACGCCTACGGCTACTTGAAGGCCGAGCGCGGGGTGCACCGGCTGGTGCGCATCTCGCCCTACGACGCGCAGGCGCGGCGGCAGACCTCCTTCGCCGCGGTCGAGGCGACACCCGAGTTCGACGCCGACGCGCCGATCGAGATCAACATGGACGAAGTGCGCGTCGACACCTACCGCGCCGGCGGCGCCGGCGGGCAGCACGTCAACAAGACCGACTCGGCGGTGCGCATGACCCACGAGCCGACCGGCATCGTGGTGCAGTGCCAGAACGAACGCAGCCAGCACAAGAACCGCGCCACCGCCACACGCATGCTGATGTCGAAGCTGTTCGAGCTGCGCGAACGCGAGCGCGACGACGAGCTGAAGAAGATGTACGGGCAGAAGGGCGAGATCGCCTGGGGCTCGCAGATCCGCTCCTACGTGCTCAACCCCTACCAGATGGTCAAGGACCACCGCACCAATCACGAGACCGGCAACACCCAGGCCGTGCTCGACGGTGACCTCGACACCTTCATCGAGGAATACCTGCGCTCGAAATCTTCGTAGTGATGACTTCCCCGCAGACCCAAGCCCCGACCGAGCCTTCGGCCCTTAACGAACCCCGCACCATGTCCGAACGCACCCCGGTCCGTC
Organism: Planctomycetota bacterium; assembly: GCA_021776925.1. Taxonomy (GTDB): domain Bacteria; phylum Planctomycetota; class UBA1135; order UBA1135; family UBA1135; genus JAJFFB01. The sequence goes on from JAJFFB010000170.1 coordinate 105,379, forward strand.
GCGCGCTTCTTTCCGTGTTCTACAAGGATGGGGTCGTCGACCTCGCGCGTGCCCTGGTCGAACAGGGCGCCGAACTGCTGTCGACCGGCGGCACTATGAAGGCGATCGCCGACGCCGGCCTGCCGGTCACCGAGGTGGCCGAGTACACCGGCTTCCCCGAGATGATGGACGGGCGCGTGAAGACGCTGCACCCGATGATTCACGGCGGGCTCCTGGCGCGGCGCGACGACGCGGCGCACCTGGCGGCGATGGAAGAACATGGCATTGGCGCGATTGATCTGGTGTGTGTGAACCTCTACCCATTTGAGGAGACGGTTGCGGCGGGCGGAAGTTACGACGAGATCATCGAAAAGATCGACATCGGCGGCCCGAGCATGCTGCGCTCGGCGGCCAAGAACTTCGCCTCGGTGGCGGTGGTGTGCGATCCCGCCGACTACCCGCGCGTGGCCGCGGAGCTCGCCGCCGGCGGCACCACTGTGGAGCTGCGCAACGAACTCGCGCGCAAGGTGTTCCAACGCACCGGCGCCTACGACCAGGCGATCGGCCGCTGGTTCCAGCGCGAAGCCGGCGCCGGCCTGCGTTACGGCGAGAACCCGCACCAACAGGCCGCCTTCTACCCCGACGCCAGCGGTCTCGGCCTCGGCGGCGCGCGCGTGCTGCCCGGCGGCAAGGAGCTGTCCTACAACAACTGGCTCGATCTCGACGGCGCGGTCGGCGCGGCCAAGGACCTGCCGGC
>JAJFFB010000018.1 GCA_021776925.1 Planctomycetota bacterium
GCGCTCGAGTGATGGCAATTGGAGAGAATGGCAAAGTGGTTTCATCAGATTGGGCTGCCTACTGCGTTTTTGCCCTAATGGTGGTATTTCTCCTTTTTGGAGTTGCTTGGGTTGTGGCCCATGAGAGTTGGAGCGCATGAAATGAGCGAGCTAACCTTGGCCTTTGCGGGAGATCGTCTGCGCTGTGATAATGGCCCTCCCCAGGTGTTGCAGACAGACCGCGCTTCGTACGGCTGTCGAACACCAAGCCCGTTAGGCGTACTCGAGGGAATGATCTGATGAACAAGCGCAGAATTGATGGATTCTTCTACGGTCTCTTCATGGATGGCGATGTCCTCAATGGCCAATCCGTGACATCGTTGAATCCTCGGAAGGCCTATGTCGACGACTTTGAACTCTGCATCGGCCGTCGTTCCACCCTGGTTCCTAGCGAAGGCGCGCGCTCGTACGGCGTTGTCTACGCTCTGACCCATGAAGACCTTGATCGGCTCTATTCGGCGCCAGGTCTGCGTGAGTATTATCCCGAGGCAGTGATCGCTACTACGCTCGAGAGCCAGAGTCTCCCTGCCCTTTGTTACAACCTCAGGGAAAAACCAGGTCGCCATGAGGCAAACCCCGAATATGCTGAGAAGCTCCGTGCGGTTCTTTCCAAGTTTAGCTTCCCATCGGATTACATCGAGTCGATATCGTAGAATGGCTCTGAAGGCGGCATTTACAGGATAGGTAGAAATAACGATAGGGTATGCAGGGTACGCCTAACCAATCATTGCAGAGGATCCGACCGGCCGCCCGCTTTGCGGCCGACCGGGCCGCTGAATTCTAGCGTTAGGCAGTTGAAACGAGGAACAGCGAAATGAATGAGAAGCGGACGACAGACATCACGCGCAGGGAATTCGTCGAGCGAATGGGCCTGGCCGGGGCCGTCTTCGGACTGAGCGGTGTCACGGCCGCGGGTGCGAAGGATTCGCTCCAGCAACCCGTGGATGCCCGCGGCAAGGTCATCCCCGGATTCGAAGAGACGCAGGCCGATCCGAATGCAACGGAGGTCTGGCAGCCGTTTTCAGATCGGAAGATCCGTGTTGGTATCGCTGGATTCGGCCTCAGCAAGTTCGGAGCGGCGTTCGGTTTTCAAAACCACCCAAACGTCGAGGTCGTCGCGGTCACCGATCTGATCTTGGCGAACCGCGCTGCGTTGGCGAAGGCTTGCAGATGCGAGAAGACCTATGCGTCTTGCGAGGAAATGATTGAGGACGACAGGATCGAGGCAGTCTTCATCGCCACCGACGCACCGAGTCACGCGCGGCTGGCCATCGCCGCCTTGCAACGCGGCAAGCACGTCGCCTGTGCTGTGCCGGCCGTGTTCGGGTCGCTCGAAGACGCGGACCGGCTCTTCGACGCTGTGAAGAAGAGCGGCCTGAAGTACATGATGTTCGAGACTTCGTACTTTCACAGCGCGCTCTACACCTGGCACCAGCAATACAAGGCCGGTCAGTTAGGGAAGATCCTCTACTCGGAAGGCGAGTACTACCACTACTTCGGATCACCGCTGGCCGGCTACAACCCGAAGACCAAGAAAGTGGACATCGGTGGATGGCGCAACGGTTTGCCGCCGCAGTGGTATCCGACCCACTCGAACGCGTATTACGTGGGTGTGACGGGGGGGAGTTTCATCGACGTTTCTTGTCTGGGCGTGCCTAGCATCGTTCCGCATCTCCGCGCCGAGAACAACGCGTACAAGAACCCCTTCGGGTCCGAGATCGCGCTGCTGCGAACCAATGACGGCGGCACTTCGCGCATGGCCGTCTGCTGGGATCTTCCTGCCGCGGGCGGAGAGCGTGGACGCGTGTATGGACAGAAGAGCGCAACGGGGCCGGTGACCCGGCCGCCCCTTCCGCCCGGAGTTGCTTCCGGCGGGCACGGCGGATCGCACGGCCATCTCACCACCGAGTTTGTGGATGCCATCCTGCGCGACCGCCAACCCTGGGTCGACGTGGCGCAGGCGCTGAACATGACGGTGGCCGGTATCGTGGCGCACAAGTCGGCGCTGCGAGATGGCGAACGGATGAAGATCCCGCAGTATTCCCTGTGAGACAACCGGTCAGGATTCGGGCAACCAGGGGATGCAAACGGACGCGCCAACGGCGTGCCGCTGCGACCGCCACCCGATTCTTGGCTAAGTGCTCGCGCGGATTCAGGCATTGTCGTGAAATAGGCAAAACCGCGCTTCTTTCTTGGCCTTGAATTACGCCGCCTGGATATTCAAATTGACGCAATCGCGAAAATTATGTAGTTTGAAATGGCATTGCCTGGCATGTCTACGCCATAACTGACCGTGGACAAAGTCATTCCGCCCCACGGCAGCGTCTTTTTCCCCTGGACAGCGTCAGCAGAACCCCCCCCTATCTAAAGATAGGGGCGGAACCAGCTTCCTTGCCAGGGAACAAATCCACTTGCCATGGAACGAAAGCACTTTATCCACGGCCAGATAACTCTCACCCGTTCCCCCAACCCAGGATTTAGATTAATGCGTTTTATTACTGCAATCGTTTCAGTCCTTTTCCTAGGTGCTCCAGTCTACTCTCAGATTATGGAGGACCAGCTTCTTGCCGACCCTCAGTCCACTTCCGCCAACTTTGGCAAAGACAATGCGCTGTGGATAACCGGAGATTTTTCTTTCGTCGGAGACCCAGATGACAATGATGGGAGAGGTGCCGTCAGTGTCTTCGAAAGGAGCAGCCAGGGAAACTGGAACTTGGCCGGCGAACTGCGGGATGCGACCGCTTCGCAGGATGACGGCTTTGGCTGGTCTGTTGAAGGTGATGGCCGGTACCTGATTGTCGGTGCCTATCGTGGTGATGACCCTAATAGTGGCGTCAACAATTCCGGCGCGGCATTCATCTACGATCTCGTCCATCCGTCTGCTCCGCCGACGCGCCTGCCTATTCCTGCTGGATTCGGTGATGGGGACATGTTCGGGTTCGCGGTGGATATCTGCGCCTCCACGAATCCTCCGATTGCGATCGTCGGGGCTCCTCGTACGGATGTTGGGGCTAACGATGAAGGCACCGTAGTGACCTATGAGTTCGACGGCTTGAATTGGATCTATCAGACCACAATCCAATCCACAACGGGCGGCGGCTCCCTCTTCGGGCGCGCGGTCGGGATTACTGCCAACCCCAGTATTTCTGGTCAGTGGGAGATCATCGTCGGCGCTCCCGGTGGTGGCGCTGGAAATGCCGTTTTCTTTCATTCCATCAGCGGAGGTTTGTGGGTTGAAAACACGACGCTTGCCGGTCCTGGCAGCACCTTTGGAGATGGATTTGGAATCAACGTCTCTATCGACGAAGACTATGCCGCCGTCGGTGCTTATACGGAGGATGTCGGTGGGCTCACGAAAGTTGGTGCAGCCTCCGTATTCAAGAGAGGTCCCACGGATTGGCCATCCGCTCCGGATTTGCGCGTTGAGGGCGTCAACCAGGACGATTGGTTCGGATTAGACGTGGCTCTTGTGAAGACTGGACCGGAGACAGCATTGTTTGCCGTTGGTATCGAACAGAGCGACGCCCGCGATCTTGACGCAGGCGAAATGAAGATTTGGGAGCGCACCGGTCCAGGTGCATGGGCAGCACCCATCGATCGGAACCCGGTCTATGGGGAGAGCGGATGGAGATTCGGGAGTGGTGTCGCGCTCGGTATCAAAGGCTCCAGGAGGCTTGCTCTGGGCGGCGCGCGCGTCGGGAAGATGGTTCAGGTCATTGACCTTGACCGCGACAGTGCGAGCTTTACAGGCCGGGTCTCGATTTCACCAAAGATTATGCCTGGCCCCAACACATTCAAGACCTACGGTGTAGAGCCGGATGCTTCGATTCGCTTCATCTATGGAATCCGTCCGGGCAATTCCATCTACTGGGGGTGCACAACAGCGTTCCTCAATCCGGTTTTCTTTTGCGAAGTACCAGCTGATCCGCAAGCCAACGGTGAGCTTGAATGTGAGGTGCAGCTGCCGCCCTACTCCAGGCGCTTCGGAGTCCAAGCCGTGGAATTCATCAATGCGGGCTCGTGCTTGTCGATCAGTGACCCGGTTGAATTCTAGTCTTCAACCAAGGAAGCTCTGGTTAGCTCGGTTTCTTTTTTGTTCATTTCCCAGTGCAGAGCCCGAACACATCAATAATACAACCGCTCAACCAGACGCTGTAGACTGGCCACCGCTTTGCGGAGGCCGATGAACCGCCATCCCGTTGAGCGGACATGAACCGATGAAGGATCCTCTCAAAATCTGTGGCAAGGTCGAAGCGGATCTGGCCTCATTGCTCGAGTGGCGAAGCTCCGATCCCCCTCTCAGTACATTCGATGACTTTGTGCAGGCCACGGCCAGGGCAGAGGACCTCTTGAAGTACGGTGCCCTGCTCTACCCGGCATACATGAAGGTCGAAGGTGTGGTCGTTCGCGCAGACCAATATGATCATGACAACTGGGAGCGGTGGCGCGAGAATCTCGACCCGATCGATGCGGCCGCCATGGTCAATCGTGTCCACGTCACGGATCTCCTGTACGCCGACTATGATCGCGCCAGCGAACTTGAAGACTCCGTGGGCCCTATGCTTGCGTTCTACTGGCAACTGGCCGTCGACAGTCAATTCCCGGATGACGCCGTGAAGGTGGAGTACAACGGGGACGTGATCAACACCTTTCAAAGGCGTGTCGGGCAACCGGACGCCACCCAATCCGCCGCACCTGACGCGGGTACGCCGCGCAGGTGAACGCCAAAACCGTTGAGCGGAAGACCGTGCGAACGTGACCATGGAACGACTTCTCCTTCGAATCGTGCTTCTGATCTTGAGCGTGTTGGTCGTGGCGGGCGACGGCGGCGGTCAGGACACGCCAGTCACGCCGTCGGAGCAGTACCAGACACTGCGCAAGGCATACGACAAGGCAGCAAATAGTGATGTTCTTCTGACCGACGCGGAGCGACTGAAGTTCATCGGCCGCGTGTACAAACATCGCAACGCGCTCGCGCAACAGTTCCTGGCACTGGCGGAGGAGCACCCCGATGACCCGATCGCCTTGGATGCTCTCATCAAGGCAGCCTGGCAGGTAAACACCACGCCCTGGCCGGTGGAACTCGTCGGCGAAGACACTGCCCGCGGCAGGGTATTCGAAATCATCCTACGCGATCACATCCGCAGCGAACAGATTGGCCCGCTCTGTCAGCGCGTCTGCCGCGGGTTCAGGCGGGAGTACGAGGCGTTTCTGCGCGCGGCAGCGGAGACGAATCCCCATAAGGGTATTCGCGCCACCGCGATCCTTTCTCTAGGCCACTTTCTGAACAACCGCTTGCAACGGATCGATCTGTTCCGGGAGCAGCCGGGGCTGTCGAAGGAGTTCGCGGGGCTCTACGGGAAGGAGTACCTCTCAGAACTGCAACGGCAGGACCGCGGCACGGCCGCCAGAGAAATCGAAGCCGTCTTCGAGCAGGCCATAAAGGATTACGGCGAGGTGAAGTTGGCCCGAGGCAAGGTGGTCGCGGAGCGTGCCAGAGCAGCGCTGTTTGAGATTCGCAACCTGACTGTAGGCAGAGAAGCGCCGGACATCGAAGGCGACGACCAAGACGGCAAGCGATTCAAGTTGAGCGACTACCGGGGAACGGTGGTGTTGCTCGAGTTTTGGAGCCACGTCTGACTGACGTGACGGGCACAATGGCCCCACGGGCGGTCGCTCGTGAAGAACTTGAAGGACAGGCCGTTCACGCTCATTGGCGTCCACGTCGACGGCATCCCCGCGAAGCAACTCAAAGAGATCATGGACAAGGAAAACCTGCCCTGGAGGTCGTTCGTCGACGTGGGTGACGCAGGCGCGGGGCTGATCGCCACCAAGTGGAATCACTCCGCGACGCCAATGTTTTACGTGATCGATCACAAGGGAGTGATCCGCTACAAGTGGGCGGGCGCGCCGGGTGAGGAGGTCATGGACGCGGCGTTGGCCGAGCTGATCACAGCGGCGGAAGGGAACGGCAACCTCGATCGACGAACACGAGACAATGAACGGAGTGGATCACGTAAACGACGTTGACCTCAAAGTGCTTGATCTGCAAGCGGACCTGCCATTGCTCGAGCGCTGGCTGCGGAGTCCGCATGTGGTCCGATGGTGGGGGACTCAGGACCTGCACTTGACTGCGCTAGCTCAGCGGTCGAAGGACTCACACGCCGTGATCACTGCCGACGGCAGACAGGTCGGCTACCTGTGCTGGCAAAGATCGTCACCAGCGGAATTTGAGGCCGCAGGACTCACGGACCTTCCTGAGGATCTGGTGGATATCGACATTCTGATCGGCGAACCAGAGTTCCTGGGCCGTGGGGTGGGTCCGAGAGCAATGGTCCTGCTCCTTGCGAGACTGGGTGGCGAGGGGGTGAGATTCGCCGGCGTCGGGACGTCGATCTCAAACCGTCCGGCGATCAGAGCGTTTGAGAAGGCCGGGTTTCGCCTATTCAGAGACTTCGAGGACCCGGAATCCGGCCCGTGCAGGTATATGGTTGCGCAACTACATGGCGCCGTCGAAGCAGGCGGTTCAGACGGACGACCGCTTCACGGTCGCCGCTTATCGCAGGGCATTAGACCCATACGGAACGAGAAGGAAACGGCACAGCAGCGGATCGAACGAGTCACTCGCGAGGAGGTCGCCATCGCGCCGTACGACCCGGCTTGGGCAGAGTCGTTCCGCCGCGAAAGGGATTATCTGCGCTCATGCTTGCCGACATACCTGATCCGACGGATCGAGCATTTCGGCAGTACGGCTGTCCCGGGGCTCGCGGCGAAGCCGATCGTGGACATCCTGATCGAGGTGACCGACTTGCAGGCTACCCGGGGTCAGATCGCGCCCCTGCTCGAGGGGCAGGGCTACGAGTACTTCTGGCGCCCGACGCACGGAGACGACGGCCCGCCGTACTACGCCTGGTTCATCAAGCGGGAGGCGCGGACTGGAGCCCGCACACACCACATCCACATGGTCGAGGGTCACTTCACCGAACACTGGGATCGGCTCCTTTTCCGTAACTACCTGATCGACCATCCGGAAATTGCCAAAGAATACGCGGCCCTCAAGAGCCGCCTGGCATCCACTTCGCGGCGGGATCGGGTGGGGTACACCCGTGGCAAGACGGATTTCATCGTCGGGGTCACCGAGCGAGCAAAACGTTACTATGGCAGGGCCTGACAAGGCGATGGATAGGTAATGAATGATAATCGTCCATTCGGTACTGAGGCACCAGCAGGTGTTGTCCGCATTCTAACTGTTGGAACTGCTTCAGCTATAGTCTTTGGAATGGGTGCTCCTTTCACTTCTCTGGTTTGTGTTCGGATGGGAGTATGGAGTGACCTATGAAGGTGAGGGCACGGTTTTTTTTGGTCATTCCTGAGCGGCGGAGTATTTGTGGTGGTCACGCGCCTCCTGGTTGTCTCACCTGAGTCAGAAAACTGGTTTCGGAGACTCCTTAGGTAAAGCGTACTATCTAATCAGGCGTTGCAGATAGACTCACTACGCGGGCTGCAGATCGCCAAACCCGTTGGGCGGACTAGACCTAAGAGCCACTCATGACGCCTGATCCAAAACCGTCGCGGATTCCCCGCCGGCTGGTGCTGTTGGCCGCCTTTATTGGCGTCGTCTTCTTTGCCGTCGTCGCCTACCGGCCGGACCGCCCGGTCGCCACCATCGTCCCGGGGTCTTCATCGGGCCCGGCGTTCGTGGTGCAGATCATCCGGCCGCGCCTCGGCCTGCCGCTCGGCGGGCTCCTGCCGCCCCAGCTCTTCGGGCTCGAAGCCCACCTGGGATTCGACTCGGATAGCACCGGCGCCCTCATCGGCAGCGTCGGCCCCGGGCGCCTCGAACTCGGGTCTGCCGACTGGGTACTGGTCATAGTCCTCGACGACGACGGGCGCGTGGCCCCAGACACCCAGGTAGTCTTTGAGCTCGAATTCGAGGGGAGCCTCCGGAGGATACGCTGCCGCCCGAGAGACCCGGCTGTCGGAACGTTCAGCGCTGCTCGGTTGCCCGATTCCAGTGAACTCAGCGGCAGTTTCGACATCGAGCTCGCTCGCAGCGAAGATGCGGAAACGGGGACGCCCCTCGGTTGGCCGCCGAAGCCCTTCGTCCTCCACGGGAGCTTCGATCGGCTCCTGCTGGACACCGGCGCAGAGGAACATTGAGCCGCTCATGTCGAAGGCGTTAGGCAAGCAGGCGATGGATTATGGCGAACCCATTTGAATCCATAGAAGGCCTGATGCCCACAAGGGTGCTTGTTTCCAATTGGGACAAGCCGCGACTTCTCGAGGCTCTACGTGAGCAAAATATTCAACTCAATCGAGCGGCTGAGGATCTGTTCACCGATTGCCGCTTCAAGCCCACGAAGGTGGCCAAGGTCATAGGAATCAAAGCACTTTCCGTTTTGGATTTGGGTTTCCCATCTGGGGCCACCTACCAGCAACTTATGGAGCGAGCGCTCCAAAGTGGTTTGATTGAATGCCCGCTAGAACTTGGTCCTTACCTTAGGCTTCAGTTTCTTAATCAGCCCGAGATTCCCATTGATCGGCCGGCGGCGAAGGGCCGAGCGCCTCATGGGGCAATCACTATCGCGTCAAAGCCCTTGGACGAAGCAGATAGAACGCCAAAGGGTTTCTATTTACGGAAGCTCGATGGCATTCTCTGGTTGCGCGGTTACTGGTCTGGGGTTGAGCACATTTGGTGCCGAGAAGATGTCCTGGTATTCTCGCGGTGTGAGGGAGCGCCCTGACCATTCCGTTGCAAACGGACATCGGTTTCGCACTGCAACACTCGGCTGCTGAAGGCAGACCCGTTAAATGATTTCGCCTTCGGACCAGTGGGCCCAGAGGTCATCCTGTTCTTGGATGATTTGCTCTGCATAACTCTGGAGGAGGAGAGCGAGAGATCCTATGAAGTCAGAAGATCCGTTCGAAAGAATCCCCATTGAAGCGGTAGACTCCGCCGGGATTTTCGCCGGCGAACAGCAATTCACCGCTTCGGGTTGTGTAGATCGTCCAGGTGTTCTCGCAGGGGAATCCCTGCTCGTCGTCATAGTTGGTGAAGCTGCCTTTTCCAATGGGGTCGGATGCGGATGGCTGGTAGCGCCAGATGCCGGAATAGACCGTGCCGAACCAGAAGTTCCCGTCTTTGTCTTGCGCGATCGAGAAGGCGCGGTGGAGCGAATTCCCATCGGTGTCTACATCCCGGAGATTGTGCATCGCGGTGAAGTGGACGACGCTTTCTCCGTCGTAGACGTAGATCCCAGCACCATTATCGGCCATCCACAGATTGCCCTGGCTGTCCAGGTGATAGCCGCGAATGCCGATGTCTTGTGGATCGTCTGCGCGTCCCATCCTTTCCCGGCCGACGATATCGAAGGACTCCCCGTCGAAGCCGAAGGCCGCATTGAAGGTCCCGAACCAGAGCATTCCATCCTTTGCGTGCATGGCTTCGGAAGTCAAGGTATAGAAACGGTGACGCTCTCCGGGCGGAGCTTCTGGAAAGGCGAGGAAGGTGCATGCGCCATCGCGATAGCGATACACGCCCCACTGCCCTTCTTCTTCGCTGAAGGCGACTCCCTGATCGACTCCGAACCACAAGTCGCCATCGCGCTTCTCCCATTGGTACCTGGCGTCAAAGTTCACATTATTGATGGGTGTGAACTTGTTTCCATCGAAGACGCTGATCCCGTTGGCGTCCTGCCTCAAGAGCCGCCCTTCGAAATCTTCCTGGAAGCCACCGAGGATGCCCCCGGCCTCATCTTGCGTGAAGTAGGTGAATCCGCCATCGTCCGCTTCACGGGCTGATGGATCGTACCTGCACACCCACTCGGTTGAGGTGAACCATAGGTTGCCTTTGCTGTCTTCGAAAATTCCACGAATGTCTGAGACGGGTTTCAGGAACCGGTCGTGATCGAGGGAGGAATTGGTGCAAGAGCAGAACGTGGTGATGCCGAATGCCCAGAACAGGCTCCGGCACCAAAAGTAGGACGGCAGCATGGGTCCATTATTCGGAACGGCGAACAGGTCTGCAAGATTCGAAGCACCAGCCGTACAAAACCTGTTGCGAGGAAGCGATAAGCTCGTTCCCCATGCGGTTCCAAGCTCCATCCCCAACCGTGATCCGCCTCGTGCTATTCGTCCTTGCTTGCGCACCCTTGATGGGGCAGGCGAAGACCGCCTACCCACTGGAGTCTTACAACGTCGCATGGGATGCGCCGAGCAAAGACTCTTCAGAATCGATGCCGTGCGGTGGAGGGGACATCGGGCTGAACGTGTGGGTCGAGGACGGCGACGTGCTTTTCTACATACAGCGCAGCGGCAGCCTTGCCGAAACCAATGAGTACTGAAGCTGGGCCGGGTGCGCCTGCGCCTTGAGCCGAATCCCTTCGCTGCACCAGACGCCGAGTTCCGCCAGCAACTGAAGTTGCGTGAGGGCTACGTCGAGATTCAGGCAAGCAGCACCGTCGATGCCACCGTGCGCATCTGGGTGGAGGTGAAACGTCCGATCATTCACGTCGAGGTCAGCTCCAGCCAGCCGATCGACGCCACGGCCATGTACGAGAGTTGGCGTCTGGAGGACGAGATGATCCCGAACAACAACCGTCGGCGCTCCTTCTTCACCCTGGTCAACTACCCCGGCGAGGTCGAGATGAGCAGGGATCACGTTGCACACACCGCTGAGGGTGTTCTCTTCCATCATCGCAACCCGGGCGACGACACCCTTCCCGAAATGCTGGCCAGGCAGCAGGGGCTTGAGGCTTCCCAAAACAAGATCGTCAATGACCTGCGCAATCGAACCTTCGGCGGGCTCATGACCGGCGCCGGGTTCAAGTCGGCTGGGGAGACGGAAGGCCAATACCAATCCACTCCCTTCCGGGGGTGGGCTCTCCGCTCAAAGAAACCAAGCCGCCAGCACCACCTGCGGGTCGTCACTCACATCGCCCAGGCCAAAACGCTGGGAACATGGCAAAAGGAGTTGACCGCCACCGCTGACGCCTCGAAGCACGACATTGAGGAAGCGCGAGCAAGCACTCTTGCCTGGTGGGCGGCCTTCTGGGACCGCAGCTGGATCATAATCCACCCTGACAAACCCGATCCGTCGAACAAGGCGTGGCGCGTGGCGCGCAACTACAACCTGTTCCGCTATCAGCTGGGTTGCAACGCCTTTGGCGAATATCCGACCAAGTTCAACGGCGGCAACTTCACCTATGACGCCAACTTGGTGGGCGGCGCGGGGGCCGGCTTCGGCCCCGACTGGCGCAACTGGGGTGGCGGCGTGTTCACTGCCCAGAACCAGCGGCTGCTGCACTGGCCGATGCTCAAAGCCGGCGACACGGATGCCATCCTGCCGCAGTTTGAACTCTATCGAAAATCCCTGCCCGGGGCCCAGGCGCGGGTCCGGACGCACTTCAAGCACGACGGTGCCGTTTACAGCGAATACAACAACGCGCCGGGCCTGGCTCTCGGGGCCGGATACGGCTGGAAGAGTGGCCCGCGCAAACGCGGAACGGAAATTCCTTTTGGCGATCCGCGCGCCGACGGCACCCGAGGCTACAACGACCTGGTGGAAGCGGGTGTGATGCCCAACGACTCGATCAGCTATCACTGGGAGTCCCAGCTCGAACACGCCTACATGATCCTCGAGTACCGACGCTTCACCGGAGCCGACATCACCAGCTACCTTCCCTTCATCGAGAACTCGGTGGTGTTCTTCAACGAGCATTACAAGAAACGGGAGAAGATGCGCTCGGGGCGCGAACTCGACGCCGATGGTCACCTGGTGATCTTTCCCTCAACCTCCTGCGAGTCCTATCGCGGCGCGACCAATCCCACCGACGTGCTGGCGGGATTACACGCCTGCCTGACCGGGATTCTCACGCTCGACGACGAGGACCTGAAGCTGCGCGACAAGGCCTATTATCGAGAATTCCTAAGGACGCTTCCGCCCTACACCTACGGCGAGGCCCAGGGCGTTCGCATCCTGCAGCCCGCCGCCAGCTGGAAGCGCTATCAAAACGTCGAATGCCCCCAGTTCTATCCGCTCTTCCCCTTCAACCAGTTCAACTTGCTTGGTCGTGACAGAGACCACCTGCAGGTGTTTCGCGACACATGGAAGCACGGCGCCTTTCCCAAGAACATGGTGATCAGCTGGCATCAGGACGGCATCTTTTTCGCCCGCATGGGCATGACCACAGAGGCCGCCGCCTACAACACGAAAAAGCTCGAGGACAGCCCGCGCCGTTTCCCCACCTTCTGGGGGCCGGGCCACGACTGGGTGCCCGATCACAACTGGGGCGGGAGCGGCATGATCGGTTTGCAGGAAATGTTGATGCAGACCCTCGGCGAAGAAATCCGCCTCCTGCCGGCCTGGCCCAAGGAGTGGGATGTCGACTTCAAACTCCATGCACCACGCCAAACCACGGTGGAAGGCCGGGTGCGCGAAGGGATCCTGGTGGACCTGAAGGTCACACCCGAGTCGCGTCGGAGCGACGTCCGGATCGGATAGGCATGAAAGCAACTCCCATGGACTACGTCGCTGTGAGTTCGCATAAGAGCAAGTACCCAGACCCGATCTGCCTCAAGCCTGGTGACGCTGTAACACTCGGCCGCAGAGACGCCGAGTACCCTGGTTGGATCTGGGTCACCAGCCCGTCAGGCAACGAAGGGTGGGCGCCGGAGTCCATCCTTCAAATCGACACCGCTCAGGATGGCGTTGCGATTGGCGATTACACCGCCCGTGAGTTGAACACACAGGTCGGCGAGCGCCTCTCGGGTTTGAATGAGTTGGAGGGCTGGCTGTGGGTTGAGAACGAGAAAGGAGATTCCGGATGGGTTCCCAAAAGCACCGTGAGAGCCACCTGACCAAGGTTTGCTGCCGATGGATCGCATCATTCACCCTGGTCGCTTGCACCCCTTGGGCGCCAGAATCCCCCGCAGCTGAACCCCAATACCCCAGACCGACTTAAGGTGATGTAATGCCCACGCGGGAGGTCAACCTCGAAGCCTACAGCCCGGAACTTCACGGGCAGATATTGCGGGACTGGCTACACCGACCACACGTGTCTCGGTGGTGGGGAGATCCCCATCTGGCTTTTGAGGACTCCCAACGGCGACCACGAGAGACCTGCGCTGTTATTCGCGTGGATGGAACCCCTGTTGGCTTTCAGTGTTGGCAGAAGCCCACTCAGGATGAGTTTGAGATTGCTGGGCAAGCCGACCACCCCCGGCTTGCTGGTGAAGCGATTGCGGGAGGACCGTGGCGTGTCGCTTGCGGGTATTGGAGCTTCGGAATCAATCAAACGAGCCATTCGAGCGTTTGCAAAGGCTGGCTTCCGCCTGTTTCGCGAGTTCCAGGATCCGGAATGCGGTTCCTGCGTGTACATGGTTGTAGAATGTTAAGGCGCTGTCTAATGCGAGTTAGACCGAGATAATCCCATGGCAAGACACGACACTCAAGTCGTTGGTACATCCGGAGAGCACTACGTAGCATTTCGGTTGGCTCAGCTTGGCCATATTGTGGCCCTTCCGCGAGCAGGGTCACCAGCGGTTGATTTGCTCGCTACGAATTTGGATGGTTCCAAGACGGTGGCGATTCAGGTGAAGACTGCTGAGTGGGCAATGCGCGAAAAGGGAAGGGGCAAGAACCGGGCTCCTCACCGCGTGGAGTTTCCCCTTGGGCGCAAGGCCGCAGAGCTGAAGAGTTCCAGGTTTCTTTATGTGTTCATTGATCTGAAAGGGCGGGAACCTGACTCGGCTCCAGTTGCCTACGTGGTTCCATCAAAGGATGTTGTGGCTTACTGTGCTGGCTGGGCCAATGAGGCTAAGTGGGTTCGTTGGCACATGGAGCTTGGAGATGTTGAGAAGTACAAAGATGATTGGGAGAGGATTTCAAGGCTCCTATAGTGTGTTCCGGTCTAACCCGCCGTTGCAGACAGACCTCCGCCGCTTTGCGGCTGCGGCTGCTGAACGGCAAACCCGTTAGCTTGATAAGCTGAGAATGCTGGAATGGAAATAGTCCTGGAAATCCTTCCTTGGTTTGGCTTCGGCATTGGGATTGCCGTTGCAAAGTACTATTTTGTGTTCATTGGAAGGCCAACTTTTTTTAAACCTCAGCTTTTTTGGAATCCAATGGGTCATGTTGGGTGTTTTGCTTTGATGGGGCTTGGGATATGGAGTGCGGTATCTTTGCCATGGTGGGGCACAGTCCTGTTGGTAGTTGTTGTCCCCGAATTAAGGGTTTTGCTGGGGATTGTCCAGTTGCGAAAAGAGGTGAGCCAAGGAAGAGTTGGTCCAATGCGCCAACATTCAACCACGGAAGAATGGGTTGTGGATTGGCTTAAAGGAGACCGTAGTGGTTCCTCACTACAATCCTTGGGATTGCTTGACCGGAGTAATGGGAAGCGGATTTCAAAAGCCCAATTGAACAATCCAAATGAAATAGTGAAAATTCTTTTGGCCAAGGGAGGCTTGGCTGTTGAGCTTCAAGATTTTGAGATCCTCGAAATTAAGATTTCTCGGTTAGCGTTTGAGCAGAAAAAGATCCTGCAGGATCTCGAGGAGATAGCCTTCCGAGGATTAATGTTGTTCGGAATAAGTGGCCACGAGTTCTTTTCAGGAGATTTGATTTCACAAAGGTATGGGGTGTCACTGGAGGAAAACTATCGCTCGGCCAGTCCTACATTCATGAGGCTCGCGACAAGTTACTGGACATTTAAACTCGCTGATGACCATCCGGATTACCGCCCTTCTAAGGTTTCTGGGCACCGAATATTTGCAAATGTGGATTTAACAATGTCATCGGTGTTCTTTCCAACTCAAGGCAAGGAATATATTGGCCCAGATCAGCGAGAAGAGATGCAAAGAAAAATTCTCCAAGAATTCTGCCCTGGGATTGACATTCTTGATTTCATAAAAGGAAATCCCATACTCATTCGTGATAGGCTTTTGGAACAACGGTAGTTACAAGCTAACCAAGCGTGGCACCAGACAGCCGCTTGTCGGTTAACGCTCTTCCGTTGGGCAGGAAAATCTAGAGAGGTATTCGCACGATGAATGAGAAAGAAGCGCTGGAATTCATGAGGGAGGTGTTTGACACGCAGGTCGAAAAATACGCTTCGGGTGGCACCTACTTGGAAACAGGTGACCCTGTCCATTGCTATGAGCGCAGCAGCGCGACCAAGTGGCTGGTGGCAGCGCGTACCGCCATGGAGTCTATCTTTCCTCCGGAGCACCCCGTGAGGAAACAATGGGAGAGGGTTGCTGGCAATAACGGAAGCGTGACCGATGAGCACGACTTCGAGAAACTGCGGGCTGTGTTCGAGGCGGCTCTCGAGCTACTGGAGCAAGGGCGCGTGACGAGTCTTGTCGATGGCGTGCGTGAGGAGGCAGTGTCCGAGTTACTGGATCAAGCCGCCCATCTGGGCGACAAGAACTACCTCGTCGCTGCGGCGGTGCTTGCAGGCGGAGCCCTCGAATCGCACTTGAGGCACCTCTGCATCAAGAACGCCCTGCAGGGGTCGGGGAACGGCTCTATCTCCAACTACGATGCCGCCATCGCTGTCGCCAGGAAAGCAGGCACTATGCTGTACTCGCCCACGGACTCGAAACTCATCCTTGGATGGGGAGGTCTTCGAAACGATGCGGCACACCAACCGACGACCTTTTCGACTAATCAGGAGGAGGTTCGCTTGATGATTGAAGGCATCCGACAGTTCATTGGTCGGAGTTCGTGAGAATGAAGCGCCATTTAATGAAATCGAGTTTGCCAAACCAGCCGCACCAGCGGATTCTCCGCGCCCCTGAGAGTTTTATTCGTTAGACCCACGGCGAGCTCAGTTGCTCGCCCGTACGCTCGCATTGGATTGAGAACAGAAGGAATGCAATTCATCACGCACGGCCCCGATATTCCCGATGCGCTCTTGCAGGCGCACGAAGAGGGCCGCGTGGTGTTCTTCTGCGGCGCGGGCATTTCCTACCCTGCAGGCCTGCCGGGCTTTAAGGGGCTGGTGGAGCAGATCTACCGGCTGAACGGCACGGCGCTCTCGGACATCGAGCGCGAGGCCTTCGACCGAGGGCAGTTCGACGCAACGCTCGACCTACTGGAGCGGCGCCTGCCAGGGCAGCGCCTGGCCGTCCGCCGCGCGCTGGCGCAGGCGCTGAAACCCAAGTTGCGCCGCAAGGGTGCCACCGATACGCAGGCGGCCTTGCTGCGGTTGGCGCGCAGCCGTGAGGGCGCGCTGCGGCTGGTCACTACGAACTTCGATCGCGTGTTTCACTCAGCGGCCAAGCGCACCGGCCAAGCGTTCCAGGTTTTTTCCGCGCCGATGCTGCCGATTCCGAAAAACAGCCGCTTGAACGGTCTGGTCTACCTGCACGGACTGCTGCCCGAAAAACCTGACCCAACGTCCCTGAATCGGCTGGTGGTCACCAGCGGCGATTTCGGTCTGGCCTACCTCACCGAACGCTGGGCAGCCCGCTTCGTGAGCGAGCTGTTTCGCAACTACGTTGTCTGCTTCGTGGGCTACAGCATCAACGACGCGGTGCTGCGTCACATGATGGATGCACTGGCCGCCGACCGGATGCTGGGCGAGGTAACGCCGCAGGCCTGGGCACTGGGCGAATGCGAGCCGGGGCAAGAGCGCCGCAAAACCATCGAGTGGGAAGCCAAGGGAGTCATGCCCATCCTGTACGAAGTGCCCGCCGGCAGCCACGATCATTCGGCGCTGCATCAGACCTTGCACGTCTGGGCAGACACCTACCGCGACGGCGTGCTGGGCAAGGAGCGAATTGTCGTCAGTCACGCCTTGGCACGGCCATCGGCCAGTACGCAGCAAGACGACTTCGTCGGCCGAATGTTGTGGGCCTTGTCGGACAAGTCGGGCTTGCCGGCCAAACGTTTTGCCGACTTCAATCCAGTCCCTTCGCTGGACTGGTTGCTGGAGGCCTTCTCGGATGAGCGTTTTCAGCACAGCGATCTGGCCCGCTTCCGCGTGCCCCCTCACGACGAGGTGGACGCCCAGCTGCGCTTCAGCCTGATTCGGCGGCCGGCCCCCTATGACCGCGCACCGCAGATGCTGCTCGCTTCCGGCGCCATCCCTAGTAGCCAGTGGGATGACGTGATGAACCATCTGGCGCGCTGGCTGGTGCGCCACCTGGACGACCCAAGGCTTGTCATTTGGATCGCGCAGCGCGGCGGCCAGTTGCACGACCGTTGGCGGGGGTTGATCGAACACGAACTGGATCGCATTGACTCACTTGAGCGCGAGGGCAAGACCGCCGAACTGGAGGAGATCCGCTCACAGGCGCCGAATGCCATCCCCGGTCCCTCGATGCGATCGCTCTGGCGTTTGCTGCTCAGCGGGCGGGTGAAATCGCATTGGCGCGATACTAATCTCTATCGCTGGAAAGATCGTCTGAATCGGGATGGTTTGACTGCCACGCTACGCCTGGAGTTGCGCGAGTTGCTCGTACCCCAGGTGGCTTTGAAGAAGCCGTTTCTCTGGGGCGATAAAGTAGAGAACACGGACGAGCCAACGAGCTTGCGGAACCTGGTTGCCTGGGATCTTGTACTGGCCGCTGATGACGTGCATACGGCCTTGTGTGACCTTGCCGACGAGCCCTGGACGGCTGCATTGCCGCTGCTGCTAGAGGACTTCCAGCAACTGCTGCGCGATGCACTAGACTTGATGCGCGAGTTGGGTGAGGCCGACGACCGCAGCGACCGTTCGCACTGGGATCTGCCATCGATCACTCCACACTGCCAGAACCGGGGTTTCCGCGACTGGGTGAGCTTGGTCGAGTTGCTGCGCGATGCTTGGCTGGCGGTTTGCAGCCAAGACAGTGCTCGCGCCACACGAATTGCCCAGACGTGGTTCGAGCAGCCCTATCCCACCTTTAAACGACTGGCGTTGTTTGCTGCCAGCCAGGACGCATGTATTGCATCTGAGCATTGGGTGGACTGGTTGTTGGCCGATGGTGCTTGGTGGCTGTGGTCTGCGGGTACGGGGCGGGAGGTATTTCGACTGCTGGTGCTGCAAGGGCGCCAATTGGAAGGGGTCACTCAGGATCGATTGGAAGAGGCCATCCTGGCCGGCCCGCCCCGCGAGATGTATCGAGACGACCTCGAACCAGATCGATGGCAAGATCTAGTGGCACGTTCAGTTTGGCTGCATCTGGCCAAGCTGAACGGATTCGGCCTCGCCCTGGGCGCCGCCGCAAAGGCACGATTGGCTGAATTGTCCAGCGCCTACCCGCAATGGCAGTTGGCGGCCAATGAGCGCGACGAGTTCTCGCACTGGATGAGCGGCACCGGCGATCCGGACTTCGAGGAAAGCCGGGACATTGACATCGCTCCCCGCAAACGGCACGAGCTAGTGCAATGGCTGAAGAAGCCACAGCCCGAACGCCGACCGTTCTACGAGGACACGTGGCGCGAGGTCTGCCGCACTCGCTTCTTTCATAGCCTGTTCGCACTATGCGATCTGGCACGTGATGGCGTGTGGCCGGCCGGGCGATGGCGTGAGGCCCTGCAGGTCTGGAGTGAAGAAGGCATGGTGCTACGGTCGTGGCGCTTTGCCGCACCGCTGATGCAGACCATGCCCGACACAGTCATTGAGGAAATCGCCCACGGCGTATCGTGGTGGATCGAGGCTGCGTCCAAGTCGATCAACTGCCACGAGGACATCCTGTTGGACCTGTGCCGCCGCATGTTGGCGCTGCCACTCGAAGCGGGCACCGTGATGACGGGCAACGGCGAGCCAATTGGACAACCTGTCACCGCTGCCATCAACAACCCAGTCGGGCACGTTACGCAAGCATTGATCAACCTGTGGTTCAAACGGAACCCAAATGACAACGATCTGCTTCCAGCCGACATCAAGCCTTTCTTCACCAAACTGTGCGATGTGCAGGTGGACCTATTCCGCCACGGCCGGGTACTGCTGAGTTCACGATTGATCGCGTTTTTCCGCGTGGACCGTCTGTGGACCGAGCAATACCTGTTGCCGCTATTTAGTTGGAACAATCCGGCAGAAGCGAAAGCTGTGTGGGAAGGGTTTTTGTGGTCACCCCGCTTGTATCAGCCGTTGCTGGAAGCCTTCAAACCCCAGTTTCTGGAGAACGCAAACCACTACAACGACCTGGGCGAGCACCGGCAACAGTTTGCGGCCTTCCTGACCTATGCAGCATTGGGTCCGACCGAAGGATATACCGTGGATGAATTCCGATCAGCGATCGGCGCGCTTCCTCAAGACGGGCTCGAGGAATCCGCGCAGGCGCTCTCCCAGGCTCTCGAAGGAACCGCTGATCAACGCGAGGACTATTGGGAAAACCGTGTCCAACCGTTCTGGCAGCAGATCTGGCCTAAGTCTCGCGATTTAGCCACCCCGCGGATCGCGGAATCCCTGACCCGGCTGATCATTGGAGCCCGAGGCGAATTCCCGGCCGCATTGGCTGCAGTGCAGGACTGGCTGAAACCGATAGAACACCCACACTACGTCGTGCATCTTCTGCACGAATCGGGTTTGTGCAGCAGATATCCGACCGACGTACTGCGCCTGCTGGATGCTGTGATTACCGACCAAAAGTGGGCGCCCCGGGAGTTGGGGCAATGTTTGGACGAGATCGAGCAGGCCGCACGAGGGCTTGTGCGAGATGCACAATACCAGCGGCTACGAGAATATTTCAAGAGGCGCGGGATGTGATAGCGACGTGAGTAAAGCTCCGCAAACAGTAGGGTCAAACCAATCTTTCAAGCCGACGGCGCTACGCGCCGCCGCATTACTCATACGTTGGGCGGACAAGGAGTGAAACCTCGAAGATATCTTCACATATTGCTGGTACCGGTTGTGTTTCGACTGCGGGATCATCTTCTGGCGTGATGGCGCCGGGCCTCCGAAGGGTTTCGATGCTCCCGAGATTCAGGCCGAGTATCGACTGGACGATATCGGCCGCAAGCACGGCCTGCTTGGGTTGAGACTTGCCTCGATAGACTCCGAGCCTACCGAGGCCAGAGCGCGTGTGGTGCTGACGTTCAAGGGCGGCCGCACCGTGACCTTCTTTGAGGTTAATGACCGATCAGACGATGCTTGCTAACATTCCGTGGATATAGTGCATTCGATGCCAGGCTGTGTCCTTAGATTGTGGGGGCCGCACCGAGAATTGGAATCTGCGGTTCATCATGCCTTCATTCCGTTGGTGGAATCTCGCGCCACTGCTCTGGCGCGGAGTCGTGGCGAGGCCACGGAATCTGACCTATCGACCTTCTTGTTTACCGTCAGCGAAGCCGATGGAGATCACGTGCCAGTGCAGATCAGCGAGGCGGCGGAGTTCCTGTCCAGCAACCTGGCCGCGATCCAGCGACTCATGTCGCGGGCGGGGATCGAAGGTGGCGCTTTGGACTTTGGCTGGGAAATCCCTACGGACAGCCTGATCCAGTGCAATCGGTTCCCGCTGAGCTTCCTCTCGCTTTGCCAACAGGCGCAATTGGAGATCGAGGTGTCCGTTTACCTCACCGAACCATCCGCTGAGGAATGAACCATCCAATCAGCCCGTGCACCAGCCGGAGAATCCTCATGGTAGATCGAAAACCCATTCTTCAACTCAGTGGTAAAACCCTGAAAGGATCACCCGCGATCCTGCTGTTGTATGAGCTGGACGGGAACGTGGAATTCGTTGTCACAGAAAGACATGGCGGTGATGCCAGAGTAGTAATTTCAAATGCTCAGCTGTCGGAGTTGTTGCAGGAACTGCGGATTTCGTTGGAATCTGGAGAGTCCGAGGATGCCTGCTGACCAGCTGCCGAACCAGATCATGCCTGAGGTCATCAGCATCTCCGCTGGCTGTGCCATTCCAACACCTGGACACGGGTGAACTGACCTCGCTCGACATGGAACCAAGCAAAATGAAAACCAGCCAGATACCCATTTCACTGAAGGGCACTCAGGTTCCCGAACTGGAGCACCTGAGCTATGACCTTTGGGAATTGCGGGTCTCGGTCCGCCTGGAAGACAACCGCCTTGCCTACGTCGTCTTCTCGGACTCGATCGGCCATCGCATGCTTGATGAAGGAGATCTCACCGAGTACTGGGATCCAGATACGCGAAGCGAGGGCTGGCTCTGGCGCATCGAAGAAGGCGGCTGGTTGGAGGAATGCGCCAAACAGGGCAAGTTCTTGATTCATGGCGATTCCGCCTGTGAATTCATGGTGCTCGGCAGCAATGATTGCGTGAACGTCATCGCACTGTCCCCTCCACAGGTATACACGCCGAAGGGGTCAGCCTGACCCGTTGCGGTATCGGGACCGTACTGGCGTCGCCCTCATCCCGTTTCCTAAGATGAACTCACCGTGTTCTTCGCCGCGTTCATCTTCATGCTGACTCCTGTTCTTGAAGCGAGACAGGAGCCGCGACCCCCCAACATCATCATCATCCTGGCCGATGACATGGGTTATGGCGATGCCGGTTGCTATGGCAGCACCACCTTGAAGACGCCGCATCTCGACCAGCTGGCGAAGAACGGTTTGCGTTTCACCGATTTCCACTCGAGCGGCAACGTCTGCAGTCCCACCCGAGCCGGGCTGGTGACCGGGCGTTATCAATACCGTGCGGGTCTCGACGAGGTCGTCAACGCCGATCCTGAAGTTGCGGCCCATCACGGCGGGCTGCAGGCCGAGGAGGTCACCTTTGCCGAGCGGCTCAAGACCCGGGGGTATGCCACCGCGTTGATGGGCAAATGGCACCTCGGATACACCAGGAAATACAACCCACTGCATCATGGCTTCGACCGCTTCCATGGCTTCGTCAGCGGCAACATCGATTACATCTCGCATTATGATCGCATGGGCAAGTACGACTGGTGGAACGGATTGGAACCCGCTACGGAAGCCGGCTACTCCACCCATCTGATCACCCGGCACGCCCTGGATTTCATCGAGGAGAACCGCGACCATCCGTTCTGCCTCTACGTTGCCCATGAAGCCGTGCATGCACCCTGGCAGGGGCCCGGTGATCCTGCGCAGCGCGGGCCCGAGGCCAACCAGGACGCCCCACGATCGTCGCAGGACGAAGCCTTGGTGGCGATGATGACCGCCATGGATGAGGGTGTCGGCCAGATCGTGCAGAAACTCGACGCCCTGGAGTTGACCGACCACACCCTGATCTTCTTCTTTTCCGACAACGGCCCCGCCGCGGGATCCGCCGGTCCTCTGCGTGGGCGCAAAGGGAGCAATTGGGAAGGGGGACACCGGGTGCCGGCGATCGTGTGCTGGCCGGGCAGGATCCAGGCCGGTGCGGTCACTGATCAGCTTGCGATCAGCCTCGATCTCATGCCCACCATGCTCGAACTGACCGGAGCCGAACCGGTTCCCGAACGACCCCTCGACGGCATCAGCCTCGTGCCCCTGCTCCTGCACGGCAAGTCCCTGGGAAGGCGCCAGTTGTTCTGGAACCACAAGGCCATGCGCGACGGGAGCTGGAAGTTGATCGTGGGCAAAGGCGGCGACGGGGCACCGGTTGCGAGGCTCTATGACCTGGATGCCGATATCGGCGAACGGACCGATCTTGCCACCGAGTTCCCCGATCGCGTCGTAGCCATGAGGAAGGCTTTGCAGGCTTGGAGTGAGGAGGTGACCTCCGCGGTCACCCCTCAGCCTCGGCCTATTGGAATGTGTAGGTGACCAGGTTGCTCAGCGAGCAGCTGGACGGCTCCACCACTTGGATCAGGACGCTGCGGCCGGCGACGGAAGACGGCACGAGCTGGGCGAGCTGGGCCTGGCCGACGGAGTCGGCGATCAGCGGCGGCGCCACCTTGGGAGCGGCAATCCCCACCGAAAGGCCGACGCAGCCGGGTACCGGGGTGCTGCCGGCTTGCGTGCCGTAGGTGAAGTACACCTGTGCACCGGGCGTGGCCAGACTCACCAGCGCGGTGTTCTGGACGCCGGCGATTCCCGGCACCGGGTTGGAGAGAAACAGGTCGGTGCCCGCTCTCGGCACCAGGAGGAAACCACGCAGGTATCCCTGGTAGTGGCCGTAGCCGACGATCTGGCTGGCATCGTTGATGCCATAGGCCTCCTCCAGTTCCCAGCCGGTGCCGGTTTCAATCAGATCGTTCAGGTCCTTCAGCACCCCGGCTTCGAAGAGGAAGGCGTGCCAGTTGAAGGTGTTGTGGGCGTCAGACCATCCCACGACCTGGCCCAGGCTGTTGACGTCGCGGGCCTCGCTGGAACTCAGATCCGGGTTCTTCAGGGTGCCGAGGTCGATGGCGGAGCCGCCTGCCCAGAGGGTGGCGCGGGGCCGGTAGTTGACGTCCGAAGACCCGGCGATGAAGCCGTTCTCACTGATGGCGTAGGCGATGGAGTCGCCGGTGCCAATTCCGCCGAGTTCGGTCATGCTCCCGTTCTCCCACAGGAAGGCATGCGAGTCGCCGTTGATGTCGGCTGCCACCCCGACCACCTGGCTGGCGTTGTTGATGTCGCGGGCTTCGCTCCTTCCCCAGAGACCTCCCCCCAGGGTGCCCAGGTCAGTCATCGTCCCGTTCTCCCACAAGAAGGCACGGTCGTACCCCGAGGTGTGGTTGGCGTAGCCCACCACCTGCGTCGAGTCGTTGACGGAGTGGGCGGCACCGGAGTCCATCCCGCCCAGATTGCCGAGCACGATCGTGGTTGTCCCATCCCACAGGAATGGATTGGTGTAGCCGGACTCGCCCGCCACCTGGCCATGGACGTTGATCCCGTAGCCGTAACCGTAGTCGCTGGCGTAACCGCTGAGCGCAGGAATCTCAGACATGCTGCCGTCGGTCCAGACGTAGGCGCGCCACTTCCCGGCGGCGTTCAGGGTGTCGCCGGTGACCTGGCCGAGCTCGTTGATGTCGTGGCCGCGGCTCGTGTCGTAGCCGATCGCTCCCAGGTCGATGATGTTGTAATCCTGAGCGCTGAGGCCGGAGGTTGCCAGCAGGATTGTCAGGGCCGGCAGGAGGAGCGATTTGGAGATGAGTTTGATGGAAGGGTCTCCGGAGGGCATTGCGGCCGCGCCTGTTCGCGCGCCCGGGGGGGCTAGTAGATCGGAGTGGTCACGGTGTTGGATTTCGCCGAGAATGCCCCGCCCGATCCGCGGATAGCTACGGCTTGCAAGTGGACGTCGATGAGCGGAGCTGTTGCCGGCACCGAGACGCGCAGCACGGCCTTGCCGTTCGCATCAGCATCGGCGCTGCCGGCCACATGGATGGGCTTGAGAATGTCCAGGCACAGCCCGCCGAGTTGACCCGGACAAGGGCCTGAACCGGTGCCCTGGAGGCTGTAGAGGTAGTGGACGGTCTCGCCAGCAATAGCGGCCTGGACCGTCAGATCGGAAGGCAGACCCCGGATCAGCAAGCCAGCGGAAAGGTCGAGTCCGGGAGGAGGTGGACCGGTGGAGATGGCGTAGAGCACTCCGTCCAGGTCGGCGATGTAAAGGACGCTTCCGTCCTCCGTAGCCACCGGTGTCCGGTTGGCAAAACCCGGCCAGGCAACGCTCCACTGGATCGCGCCGAAGCGGTTCAACGCCATGATCTCGTGCTGCTGGTAATCGGTTCCGACTGCGTACAACGTGCTGCGCACCGGCTCGTAGAGGACCTGGATGGCGCCGAAGGGAAAGGGCTGCGACCAGAGAACGTTGCCGTTGTCGCGGTCCAAGCCCCTTACGCGGCCCCCGTAGGCGGCGAAGATCAGGTCGTCGGGTCCCACGGCGAGGGCATCGCTTCCGGCGTAGAGGAATTCGTAGCGGTCCCAGAGGGAGTTGCCGCCCGAGTCGAAGGCGCGGAAACCCCAATAGGAAAACCCGAAGACCCTTCCCTGGGGATCGAGGACGAAATTCGAAGGGTAGTTGTTGAGAGCGCTTGGCAGGCTCCAGACTTCGGTGCCGTCCATGCGGAAGGTCACCAGTGAGCCCGCGTCCCATCCCATGGCGACGACATTGCCGTTCGGGGAGATGAGAATGTCGTTCCGCTCGAAGCGGTCAAACATGCCGGTGAGCGGCCACTGGACGACCTGCCCAGTCCATTGCACACTGCCGTCGGCGGTGCTCAGGGCCCACAGCCGACCTTCTTGAGCGTTGTCCACGCTACCGACAAAGACCAGGCTACGGTCCGGGGAGATCGCAGGACGTGGATCCGAATGCAGCGCCCCCGGAAGCGACACCCGCCACACGCGGGAGCCGTCGGTGGTGCGCAGCTTGTGAACCCAGGCGCGCTGGTCCGAGATGTAGAGATAGCCCCTATTGTCCAGGGTCGGCGTTCCGCGGAGCGGCGCGCCGGCGGCGTAGCTCCATAGCAGGCTGCCGCCCGAGTCGAGGCAATAGAGTTTGCCGTTCATGGAACCGAAATAGACGTTGCCCGTGGAGTCGAGCACCGGCGCTCCAAAAATGTCGTCGCCGGCCGGGAACTGCCAAAGCACCGTGCCTGGCGCCTGGCTGGAAGCGCCGGCCGTGGCGGAAAACAGCGCGATAAGGGCAAGGAAGGGGGTAATGAGGCGAATCATGGCAGGACTCACTGGAAGGCTGAAGGATCGGCGCGCGCCGGCCGATGGCTGGTTACGGCCCTCTCCTTCTTCATGGCAAGCGCAGCCATCATGGAGTTCCCCTCAAAAATGGCCCTGCGGCCGCATCTCCGATATCTTGACAGAGATGAAAGACAATAGGCTGTACTACATCGAGCTGAAGTCAGGGCATGGCGACACAGGCCCTGCCTGGATCAGCCGCGTCCAGTCATCCAAGTCTAGTGGACTGTAACATCTGAACGTTTAGTGGATTTGATTCGTCGAGACGGCTCGTTGTAGGTCCACTTCACGGGTTTGGGATCGTCGTTGTACTTGCGAATGTACTTCATGATCTGGCGCGTGAGGTCGCGAGTCGACTTGAATATGCCGCGGTAGATCAAATCTCGCTCGATCTTCCAAAACCATAGTTCGACTTGATTCAGCCACGAGGAATAGGTCGGGATGAAATGCAGCGTGACCTTTGGGTTGTTGTCGAGGAATTCGCGGACATGTGGCGTCTTGTGGGCGGACAAGTTGTCCAAGATGACATGGATCTCACGCTTGCGCTTGTTGGTCGCGACGAG
>JAJFFB010000171.1 GCA_021776925.1 Planctomycetota bacterium
TATTGGAGCGCGAGCTGCGCGAGTTGACCACCCGCGGACCCTGCGGGTTGGCCGACAGCTGGATGTCCTCGATGATCTCGGACAGTTGCTCGGCCATCTCTTCGGCGCTGGCTTCTTCCAGGCGCACCTTCTTGAAGATCGCGCGTTCGATGTCGGGCTCGACGTCGAGGTAGCGCACGAAACGCACCGCCGAGGCGACCAGCGGGCCATAACCCTGGATCATCAGGGCGCGGTCGTTGGTCAGCGCCTGCACCGCGTTGTTGCTCTGCCCGAGCAGCTTGCCGAGGGTGGGGGAGATCCCGGTCGGATCGGCCCACTTGAGCTTGACCACGGTGGCGATGTAGGTTCCGGGTTCGTGGGCGAATTGCTGCACCAGATCCGGCTCGACCAGGATCGCGTTGGCGGCCACCTCCGGATTGGGCGTGTTGCCGGTGAGCTTGGCGCTGGTGATCATGATCACCGCGAGGTCGCCGGCGCCCTGCTGCACGCAGACCAGGCCGTTGATCTTCATCAGGACCTGGAAAAAGGAATAGAACTGGTCCTTGCGCAGCCGCTTGGGACCATAGAGCAGCACTTGCTGGCCGAGCACCGTCTGTACGCGGTTGCTATCGGTGTCGATGGTGAAGTTGCGCCCGGTGACCTGCTGGCACAGCTTGATGTACTGAGCAATGGTCATGCGCTCACCCTCGGTTTCGGTGAAACGCAGGGTGATGTAATCGCCTTCTTCCTGGGCGACCCCAGGCGGAATTTCGCCAGGCTCTTGGATGGATGGATCCTGGGCCTGCGCCGGGGCAAGCAGGATGGCGGTGAGTAGAAGGGTGAACAACATGCCGATCGGGTTGCCGTGACGGCCGTGCTCCCGGCCGCTGGTGAGCGAGAGTCTAAAGCGGGTCGGGTATGAACTCAAAGGTCTAAGTTTGCAGGATTTGGGTCGCAACGGAAGCTAATCTGAAAGGGCTTGGCAGGCCCCCCCTTCCAATTCGCGGAGAACTCTTGGCACTGTTCGAACACCTTCAATCTGCTGCAGTCGTCCTCGCCCCCCGGGTACAGGACAAGTGGCAACTGATCGACCACCTGGTCGAAACCCTGGTGGCCGCTGGAGAACTCAGCGAAGATCTTCATGAGGCAGCGCAAAAGGCCTTGGTGGCCCGCGAACAATCCGTATCGACGGGCATGGAACACGGTATCGCGGTTCCCCACGCGGCGATGGAGGAATTGGATTGTCTCAAGGTTGCGATGGCGGTTCTTCCGCAGGGCGTCGAGTTCCAGTCGGTCGACGGCAAAGCGGCCCATATCATCGTTATGCTGCTCGTGCCCAAGTCAGAGAAACTCTTGCATCTGACTACACTTACAGAGATCGCAAGGCGCCTGAGCGAAGCCTCCTTCCGCGAGCGTCTGGTGGCCGCGGGCAGCGCCGACGAGGTCGTCGCCTGCTGGGCCTGAGCGGTCGCGGTCACAGAAGTTTGACGCCTTTCTGAAGCCGCCCTCAAGGCCAGAGCGACCACGCCTTCAGGCGCTCCTCGATCGCTTGCTGTAAGTGCTCGCGCGCGGCGCGGTAGCGGCCGACGCCACCGCCGAAAGGATCGGCGACCTCGTCGCCATCCAGGTCGAACCATTCGCCCTTCTGCGCGCGTGGCAGCATGGCCAGATGGTTGGCACCCATACCCAGGACCACGTCCCAGCCCTGGCCCAGCACGCGAGCCAGATGTCGCGCGCGGTGTTGCCCCAGGTCGAGTCCGATCTCGGCCGCCACCTGCATGCTGCCTTCGCTGGCGGGCGAATCATCCATCGCGTAAGTGCCGGCGCTTTCGACTACCCAGCCGAGGGCGGCGAGCTGCTCGGCAGCGACGCCCCACGACGCGGCCAGTTCGGCGCGCAGCATCGCCGCGGCAAGCGGCGAACGACAGGTGTTGCCGCTGCACACCACGAGCACGCGCAGGCCGGGTTTGAGAGTGCCGGGCTCGTCGCTGCCACGGCGTAGCTGCGGCAGCGGGTCGAAGGCGACCACCGTCGAGGCGCTGGCCTCGTCCTGGTGGTCCAGGTCGACCGCGACCGCGACCTGCGGCCGCTGCTCGAGCCAGGACGCCAGCGCCTGCCCGTACAGAGGCGGCTGCCCGGGTGGATTGGCCGAGGTCATCAGCAACGGCTGCTCGAGGCCGGCACAGAAGCGCAGATACTCCGGTGCGGCAGGCAGGCGCAGCCCGACGGCCGGCCACGGCCACTCCCATGCGGCCGGCAAAGCCACCCAGGCGCGCGGCAGCACCACGGTGTAGGGGCCAGGCAACTTGCGCGCCAGCCAGCGCGCCAGCCCCGGTGGCGGCGCCGGCACCAGTGCACGCATTTCGGCGGCGTGGCGCAGGTGCAGGCTGAACGGCCGTTGCGGGTCGCTGCCTTTGCACGCTGCGAGCAACGCGGTGGCACCTTCGACCGCCGCCGATATGGCCAGGCCGGGCACCGTGTCGGTGGCCAGCAAGGCGATCCCGCCGTCGCGCAGGTGCTGCTGCAATTGGCGCGCACCGGCGTGCTCGTTCCAGTCCAGGAGCTGGGGTTTTGCGGCCATGGCTGAGCGCTCGGGCGGGCTATCCTAGCAGCGTGTCCGACGGCACCACCCGCGCCCCCGCACTGGACCCCGAAGCGCTTTCCCTGCTCGCCGGCGGCCTTGCGCACGAACTCAAGAATCCATTGAGCACGCTGCGTCTGCACCTGCAGCTGCTGCGCGAACAGTGGCAGGATGAAGAACTACCGAAAGCGCGGCGCACGGTGCGCACCCTGGTAACCCTCGACCAGGAAGTGCGCCGCCTGAATGACATCCTCGAAGACTTTCTGCGCTTTGCGCGCACCGACCAGATCGACCTCAAGCTCGGTCCGCTGAATCCGCTGATCGAAGAGGTGGTGCAGTTCGTACGCCCCGAAGCGCTGGCCGAGGGTGTCGCCATAGAAACCTTCCTCGACGCCAATCTGCCGCTGCTGATGCTCGACCAGGCGCGTCTCAAGCAGGCGGTGCTGAACCTGGTGGTCAACGCGCGCCAGGCGCTGGCCGACAGCGAAGGCGAGGGCCGCCGTATCACCGTGATTACGCGACCGGCGGCCGCCGACCACCGCCACGTCCTGATCGAGGTCGTCGACGACGGTCCGGGCATGAACGCCAAGCTCCTAGAACGCTGCTTCGAGACCTATTATTCGACCAAGGGTGCTGGCTCCGGGCTCGGCCTGGCCACCGTCCGCCGGATCGTCGAGGCGCACGGCGGCAAGGTGGAACTCCAGTCCAGTCCAGGACATGGAACGCGTGCCCTGGTCCTGTTGCCGGTTCCAGCCGGGCTACAATGAGCGGTCATGGCCCTGGTTGAAGCCCGCATTCTGGTCGTCGAGGACGACCTCGCCCACGGCGAGGCGCTGCAGGCCGCACTCGAAGCCGAGGGATACCTGGTCGAGACCGCCCACGACGCCGACGCCGCGCTCGACCGTCTCGGTGCGCGCCATTTCGACCTGGTTCTGACCGACCTGCGCCTCGGCGACCGCGACGGCCTCGAATTGCTGCGCGAAGCACGCAAGGTGGCGCCCGATCTATCGGTGTTTCTGATCACCGGCCACGGCTCCCTTGAGATCGCGGTCGAGGCGATGCGTCAGGGCGCCGCCGACTACCTGGCCAAACCGGTCAACCTGGTCGAACTGCGCACGCGCGTGGCGCGCGAACTGGAGAAGCGCGCGCTCGCCGCCGACAACCAGGCGCTGCGCCGTGAACTCGACAACCGCTTCGGCCTCGACGGCATCATCGGCAACTCGCCCTTGATGCGCGGTGTCTTCGACGTGGTGCGCATGGCTGGTCCGACCGACGCCACCGTGCTGCTGCTGGGCGAATCCGGCACCGGTAAGGAATTGATCGCCCAGGCCTGTCACCGCCTGTCGCGGCGCGCCAAACGGCGCTTTGTGGCGATCAACTGCGCGGCGCTGACCGAATCGTTGATCGAGTCCGAGTTGTTCGGCCACGTCAAGGGCGCGTTCACCGGCGCCAACACCAACAAGGACGGCAAGTTCCAGTTCGCCAACGGCGGCACACTATTCCTCGACGAGATCGGCGATATGCCGCTGCCGACCCAGGCCAAGCTGCTGCGCGTGCTCGAAGAGGGCCAGGTCACGCCGGT
This sequence comes from Planctomycetota bacterium, assembly GCA_021776925.1. Classification (GTDB taxonomy): domain Bacteria; phylum Planctomycetota; class UBA1135; order UBA1135; family UBA1135; genus JAJFFB01. Next base: position 4,143 of record JAJFFB010000171.1, read on the forward strand.
CGGCTCCAACGAATCGCAATCGGTCGACGTGCGCATCCTCGCCGCCACCAACCGCGATCTGCTGCAGCGCGTCGAGGAGGGCCGCTTCCGCCAGGATCTGTACTACCGGCTGGCGGTGGTCGCCGTCGACCTGCCACCGCTGCGCCAGCGCCTCGAGGACCTGCCCTTGCTCGTCGACCACTTCCGCCGCGATTTCAGCGAGCGCCATGGCAAGTCCATCGAGCGCATCGCCGACGCGGTGCTGGCGCGGTTCCGCAGCCACAGCTGGCCCGGCAACGTGCGCGAACTGCGCAACGCCATCGAGACCATGGTGGTGCTCGACCAGGACGGCGAGCTCGGCAGCGACGACATGCCGCTGGGCCTGCGCCAGGCGCAGGCGGTGGCAACCACGGCAGCGGCCGGGGGCGGCGATGGGGCCGCGGCCAGCGCCCAGCCCGGTCAGGTGCCGGACGCCATCCGCGCGCTGGCCGGGCGCACCTTGGAAGAGATCGAGCGCGACCTGATCGCGGTCACGCTGGAGCTGCAGGGCCACAACCGCCAGCGCGCCGCCAAGGCGCTGGGCATCGGCGAGCGCACTCTTTACCGCAAGATCCAGAAATACGGGCTGCATCCGGAACCTCGCTCCTGATCTGCCGGAATGGCAGTTCGGGGCTGGCACGGCAGTTGCCAACTCAGGCACAAGGAGCCAACCGCTCCCAACAGAGACATGGGCAAGATCATCGGAATCGACCTCGGAACCACCAATAGCGTCGTCGCCGTCCTCGAGGGCGGAGAGGCCAAGGTGATTCCCAACAAGGAAGGCGGACGCACCACCCCCTCGGTGGTGGCCTTTCAGGACAACGGCCAGCGGCTGGTCGGCGGGCCGGCGCGGCGTCAGGCCGTGACCAATCCGCAGAACACGATCTCTTCGGTCAAGCGCTTCATGGGGCGCCGCCACGAAGAAGTCGGCGACGAAGAAAAGATCGTGCCCTTCTCGATCGAGGGTGCGCCCAAGGAACTGGTCAAGATCCACGTGCGGGACAAGAGCTACACCCCGCCGGAGATCAGCTCCTACGTGCTCGGTTATCTGAAGGAGTGCGCCGAGGACTACCTCGGCGAAAAGGTGACCGAGGCCGTGATCACGGTGCCGGCCTACTTCAACGACTCGCAGCGCCAGGCGACCAAAGACGCCGGCAAGGTTGCTGGTCTCGAGGTCAAGCGCATCATCAACGAGCCGACCGCGGCGGCGCTGGCCTACGGTCTCGACAAGAGCAAGGTCGGCCGCATCGCGGTCTTCGACCTCGGCGGCGGTACCTTCGACGTCTCGATCCTCGATATCGGCGAAGGTGTGTTCGAAGTGTTGTCGACCAACGGCGACACCCACCTCGGCGGCGACGACTTCGACTCGGTGCTGATCGACTGGGTCGCCGACGAGTTCAAGAAGGACCACGGCATCGACCTGCGCCAGGATCCGATGGCGCTGCAACGGCTCAAGGAGTCGTGCGAAAAGGCCAAATGCGAGCTGTCCTCGGGCAATGAAACGCAGATCAACCTGCCCTTCATCACCGCCGACCAGAGCGGCCCCAAGCACCTGATGCAGACCCTCAGCCGGGCCAAGTTCGAATCACTGTGCTCCGACTTGTTCGAGCGCACCAAGGCGCCGTGCCGCAACGCGATCAAGGACGCCGGTCTGTCCGCCGGTGAAATCAGCGAGGTCATCCTGGTGGGGGGCTCGACGCGCATCCCCAAGGTGCAAGAGATCGTCAAAGAGGTTTTCGGCAAGGAAGCCAATAAGTCGGTCAACCCCGACGAGGTGGTGGCGATGGGCGCCGCGATCCAGGGAGGCCAACTGTCGGGCGATCTCGACAGCGACCTGGTGCTGCTCGACGTGACCCCGCTGTCGCTCGGCATCGAGACCATGGGCAGCGTGATGACGGTGATGATCGCGCGCAACACCACCATCCCGACCTCGAAGAAAGAGATCTTCACCACGGCCGCCGACAGCCAGCCGGCGGTCGACGTCAAGGTGTTTCAGGGTGAGCGACCGATGGCCGCCGACAACCGGCTGCTGTCCAACTTCAAGCTCGACGGTATTCCGCCGGCCCCGCGCAACGTGCCGCAGATCGAGGTCGAGTTCGACATCGACGCCGACGGCATCCTGCACGTGCGCGCCACCGACCAGGCCACCGGCAAGGAACACAAGGTGCGTATCGAGCAGAACTCGGGCATCTCCGACGACGACATCGAGCGCATGAAGGAAGAGGCCGAGCGCTTCAAGGAACAGGACGAAGCTGCCAAGGAAGCCGCCGAAAAGCGCAACCAGGCCGACCAGATGGTGCATCAGGCGCGCAAGCTGATGAAGGAGCACGAGGACAAGCTCGACGAATCCGATACCACCGCGATCGAAGAAAAAATCGGTGAGGTCGATAAGGCTCTCGAAGGAGAAGATCTGCAAGCGGTGCAAAGCGCCACCGACGCTCTGCAGCAGACCTTGACCTCGATGGGCGAAAAGCTGTACCAGGCCACCGCCGCCAGCGCCGCTCCCGGACCAGCCCCGGCGGGTGCCGCGGCCGCTCAGGATGAGGGTGACAGCGTGGTCGACGCCGACTACGAAGTGAAGGACTGAGCGGTCCTTCCGCATGATCGAAACCACCTGCCTCAGCAAGCGCTACGGGGCCTTACTCGCCCTGGACGAGGTCAGTCTGCGCGTTGAGGCGGGTGAGATCCTCGGCTTCCTCGGTCCCAACGGCGCCGGCAAAAGCACCACGCTGCGCATCCTCTCGGGCTTCATGCCGCCGACCTCGGGCAGCGCCAGCATCGACGGCCTCGACCTGTTGCGCGAGTCCCTCAAGGCGCGCCAGCGTATCGGTTATCTGCCCGAGAACTTCGTCGCCCCGCAGGAAATGCGCGTGGTCGAATACCTGCGTTTCCGCGGGCGTCTCAAGGGCTTGAGCCGCCGCGCCGCGCGCCAGCGGGTGACCGAGATCGGTGAGCGGCTCGGCTTGGGCGAGCGCATGCGCCAGACCTTCGGCGCGCTGTCCAAGGGGTTCCGCCAGCGCGTCGGGCTCGCGGATGCGCTGCTCGCCGATCCACCCGCGCTGCTGCTGGACGAACCCTTCGGCGGTCTGGATCCCTTGCAGCGGCAGGAGTTCCGCGACTTCCTGCGTGACCTCGCCAAGGTCGGCAAGGCGGTGCTGTTCAGTTCTCACGTGCTGCCCGAGGTCGAAGAGATCGCAGACCGGGTGGCCATCCTGCACCAGGGGCGGTTGCAGGTCGACGGCACCATCGAGGAACTCGGCAAGCGTGCGCACGAGGAAGCCCCTGTGCAGTTCCGCACTGAAGGCGACCCCGTGGTGCTGGAGCAATTGCTGGCGCAAGATTTGCTACCCGAGGAAGCCTCCAGCCTCAAGCGCGAGGGGCCTTTCCTGACCGTGTTGCCGGCCTCGGCCGAGCGCCGCCAGTTCTTGTTCCGCTGGCTGGCAGCCCAGGAGCAAGAGATCTCCGAATACCGCACCCTGGCTCCAACCCTCGACGACCTGTTCCGCAGCAGCACCGCATGACCGCCTTCCGCGCCCTGCTCCGCCGCGAGTTGTGGTCCTTCGCGATCTCGCCCTTTTCGTGGGTGCTGATCGGTTTCTGGATGTTGCTCAACGGTCTGTTTTTTTCCATCCTGCTTAGGTCTGCCGACGTCCAGAGCAATCTCGGCATGCTGCCGACCTACCTGTTCGGTTCAGGTGGCCTCCTGGCCTTCCTGCTCTTGCCGGTGATCCCACCACTGCTCACCCTGCGCCTCTTCGCCGAAGAGCACCGCCTGGGAACGTTGGAACCCCTGCTCACCGCGCCCATCTCCGATGCGGCGGTGGTGCTGGCCAAATATGTGGCCGCGTGTCTGTTCTTCCTAGTGTTCTGGCTCGGTGTTCTCGCCCTGTTCGTGCTGCTCCAGTTCTATGATGCGCCGCTGGACTGGCCACGCATTCTCAGCGCCTTCAGCGGCGCGTTGCTGGCTTCCGCTCTGTTCCTGGCGGTCGGCTTATGGACTTCGTCGTGGGGCGGAAATCTGATCCTGGCCGCGGCCGGCGGCGCCGGAGTCAACTACATGCTCCTTTTCCTGCCGGCCATGTTCAGCGGCGGCACCGGCCGCACCGCGGCGGTGGCGCGCGCGATGAACATTCCACAAATGCTGGAAGTGGGTTTCGCTGCCGGTCTGATCGACAGCTACGCGGTGCTCTACTTCCCCTTGCTGGCGCTGCTGTTCCTTTACCTGACCTGGATGCGCCTGGTCTCGCGCAGGTGGGTTCCATGATCGCCAAGCGGCGCCTGCGTCTCGGCCTGCTCAGCCTCGCCGCTGCGGCTGGCGGGGTGGTCCTGATCATGATCCTGCTCCAGGCCTTCTCGCGCCCAGCATTGCGTTGGCGCGTCGATCTCAGCAGTGGCGGTACCGCAGCCTTGTCCGATCGAACCGCAGAAGCCCTGGCCGCCCTGCCCGAGGGCAGCGAGGCGGTCGCCTTCCTTTTTCAGGAAGAACGGCGCCTCGAGGAAAATGGATCGGCGGTTTATGCGACCGCATTCGGGCGTCTGCGCACCCTGCTCGAAGACGCGCGCATCCGCAGCCGTGGCCGCCTTGGGGTGACCGTGGTCGGAGTGCGCTCCAGTCCGGTCGAGCAACAGGCGCAGCTGCAGCGCAGCCGCCGCCAGCCGCTCGAGACCTTGATCCTCACCACCCCTGGGGGGGGGCGGCGCGCGTTGCGCTTCCATGAGTTGTTCGTGACCTCGGATCCGACCCCCGAGGGCATGCCGGCGCGCATTCTGCAAGAGCGCGTCGACACCGCGCTGGGAGACGCGGCGCTGCGCCTGGCCAACCAGACCGCTCCGCGCGCCGGCATCGTCGGTGGCTATGGGCAGCCCGCCGAAAGCGAACTGATGGGTCTACTGCAGTTGCTGCACGGCGAAGGCATCGACCCGGTGTCGATCCGCGGTCCGGCCAGCGACAAGGACTTCGACCTCCTGGTGGTGGTGGGTCAGCAGCGGCAATTCCTCGAGACCGACGCGCAGGCCGCGCGCGCCTGGGTGAACGCCGGGCGGCCGCTTTTTCTGGTCCTCGGCCCGCGCGCGCCCCAGGCGGTGGTGGATTTCTGGAATGGGATCCTGGAGCCGGACCATGGTCTGCGCTTCGGCGCCGGGGTGGTGTGCGACGCGCGGCCCCAGGCCAAGGTGTACGAAGGCACCAACCTGGTCGCCAGCCTCGAATTGACTGCGGCTCAGTTCGCCACCCAGCATCCGGCGACCGCGCACCTGGCCGAGTCCACCCGCCTGCAAGGAGTGATCTTCTGCCGGCCGATCGAATTGGCCGGTGGCGGCGTCGATTTCGCGCGCACCGCTCTGGCCAGCAGCGGCGCGCGTGCCTGGGCCGACCTCGATCAGGACTTCGCCGTCGGGCCGCAAGAACGGCGTGGGCGGCAGATTCTGGCCGCCTCGGCCGAGCGCTGGGAGGCTGCCGATCCGGCGCTCTCGGGGCGTGTGGTGGCCTACGGCAGTCCAGAGGGGCTGATCCGCTACCTGCCTCTTGCCCGCGATTTCATCGCCCCGCTGTTCCGCTGGCTCCTGCGCATCGAAACCCCGATGGGGCTGGTGGCGGTCGAGTCGCTGCCCTTCCGTCCGGCGCGCGCCGAGCAGATCCGCATGACCAACATCGCCGTCATTGCCATGCCTGGTCTTCCGCTGATGATCGCCCTCCTGGTCTTCCTCCGCCGCCGCCGATGAACCCGCGCCGCTTGTTGCTGCTGGTGGTGTTCATGGGCCTGGCCGCGTGGGGAGTGCAGCGCCTGAGTGATCGGGCCGACGTTCCTGGCGCGCCGCCGCCGCGCATCGAAGCCGGCGCCTTGTTGAACGGCCGCGCCGAAGATCTGGTCAGCGTGCTGGTGCATCGCCCCGACCTGTCGATCCTGCACGTCCAGGCCGATGCCGACGGCGTCTGGCAGTTGCACGAGCCCATCCTCGATCGCGCCGAGGACTCGGTCGTGCAGGACCTGGTGCGGCGGGTGTTTCTGCCCTCTACGCTGCCTTTGGAAGCCGCAGATTCCCAGCGCCCGCTGGCCGAACTGGGTCTCGATGTTCCGGGCTTCGAAGTGCAGTTCACCTTCGCCGACGGACGTCGGCAAAAGCTGCTGGTCGGGGTGCTCAACCTGCAGGGCCACAGCTACTACGCGCTGCTTGATGGACAGCCCTTGCTGGTGGCGCGCACCATCATCGATATCCTCGGACGCAGTGCCGCGCAATGGCGGGATCGCGCGGTGGCCGTGGCGGCCCCGCGCGTCAGCCGGCTGCGCTGGGAGCCGACCGAGGGCCAAGGCTTCGCCATGCAGCGGGGTGGCCTCGGCTGGCGCCTCACTGCGCCGCTGCAGGCGCAGGTCGATCCGCAGCGGCTGAGTGCGATCGAACGCCTCCTTGGCGCGCGCTGCGAGAGCCTTCCGGACGACGTTACTCCGGCCGCCACCCAGGAAGAAATGGCTGAGCGCGGCGGTCGCCTGATCCTGTGGCGGAAAACCGCCGCCGGCGAAGAGCGCCAACAGGTGTTGTTCTATTTCCACGGGGTGGTATTCGATCCGCAGCGCCGTTACCTGATGCCGGTGGCGCCGCCCGACTTCGCCGTTCTCGAATTGTCGCCCGATAGCCTGCGCAGCCGCCGCCTGCTCAACATGGAGCCGGGCCACATCGTCTCGATGCGCATCCTGCGCGATTCGACCGAGACCGTGTTACGCCAGGGAGCCAAGGGTTGGGCGCGCAAGGGGGGGGCAAGCTTGTCCGCCGCCGGACGCCAACGCGCGTTGCAGCTGGTGCGCTTCCTGGCGACTATGGAAGGCCAGGAACTGGCCTCTCCGCCCGCAGATCCGCTGTGGCGCAGCATCCGCATGTCGCGCTCGCTCGATCCGGTCGAGCGCGGCTCCTACAACGTCGTCTACCTGACCCAGGAGGACGGCCGCTCGCTGGTGGCGGTCGGCGGCAACACGCAGTTCTATCTGGTCGACCGCGATCTTGAGGCAGACGTCCGCCTAATCCTCGGCGACTGACGAATCTGGCCCCCTTCGGTGGCCGCAAAAACAGGGCCGGGACGTAACGTTCCGGCCCTGTTTGCGTCTTCCAGGTGTCCCCGCACCCGGAGCACGCCATGGCCTTTCGTCCCACCTTCTGTCCCAACACCCACTGCCCCACCCGCACCCA
>JAJFFB010000172.1 GCA_021776925.1 Planctomycetota bacterium
GCGCGGCGGGAACAGGCGATTGGCGTTGTCGACCAGCACCTTGCCTTTGAATTCATCCGACAGACCCTCCAGGGCGCAGAAGGCCGCGGCGTTGGCGCACAGGTCCTTGACCCCGGGGCTGGGCCAGTCGGTCCCCCACAGGATCTTGTCGGCGAGCAATTCGATGCGCGGCAGCACCCGCGTGATCTGTTGCGGCGGAATGCCGCTCAGATCCATCATCACGTTGGGATGCCGACGGCAGACGAAGAAGGCTTCCTCGTACCAGAGTGGCCGACCGCAGTGCGCCATCACCAGCTTCAGCTCGGGGAAGTCGACCGCGACGTCGTCGCAGTCGAGCGGATTGCCCAGCCGCGAGCGTGCGCCGGGGAATACCGAAGTGCCGGTGTGCACCATCACCGGGATGCCGCGCTCCTCACAGCTCTGGTAGAGCACGCGCAGCGCCGGCAGTGCGTCGAGATAGGCATTGGCGCGGAAGCCCTGGTGCGGCGGATGGACTTTGATTCCATCCAGGCGCAGTTCTTCGAGCAGGCGCACCATCTCCGCCGCCGGGTCGTCGACCCATTCTGGATCCATGCCTCCCCAGGCGATGAACTTGTCGGGCCGCGCGTCGCGATACGCCGCGACGAAGTCGTTGGTCGACTGGTCGAAACCCATGGTGCGCGGCGCCGGATAGTTGACCAGGCCCGCGCGCGCCACACCCGCCTCGTCCAGATAAGCGGCGAAGGCGTTGGGATCGGCCTGGAATTGGGCGATCGCCTCGATGTCCGGCCGCCCCTCGGTCATCTTGGCGCGCACCTCGGCGCGCAACTGCTCCCACGGCTGGATGTGCACGTGCACGTCGACGATGCCTTGCGCCGGGAGCTGCATCGCCCCTAGGAGTCTGACCTGCGCGACCGCTCGGATCGATCCTGACCAGCCGGTCGCGACCGCGGCGTCGAACGCTCCTGGCGCGGCTTGCGTTTGCGCTTGGCGCGCGGTGGCGGCTGATTGGGATCGGCCTCGGGTTTGCGCAGGATCAGCAGGTGATTGAAACCGCGCAGGAAGAAATTGGTCTCTTCTGCCGCCTTGTGATAGTTGCCCTTGTCGAGGTCCTTGTTGCCGCGCACCACCGCGATGTGGTCGACCACTTCAAAGACCTGCGACAGCATGTAGAGGAAATGGCTGCCGAGCGGCACGAACAGCTTGCGCGTCCATACGTCACACGTGTAGACCGCCGCGTACCGGCCGGGCCGCAACACGCGCCACATCTCTTCGAACACCTCCTTCATCGCGTCGAAGTATTCCTGCTCGCGCGCGTCGAGCTTGCCGATGCACTCGGGGCGATCGGAGTAGACCAGATTGTCTCCATAAGGCGGATCGACAAAAACGAAGTCGGCGCATTCGTTCTCGACCGGCAACTGGCGCGCGTCGGCGAACTCGACGTCGTCACGCTGCGACTGCAGATCGAATCCCATACCCATACGCCCGAGATCGGCCGCCACGTCGAGCGTGGTGCCGCTGCCGCACATCGGATCGAGCACCACCTCGCTGGCCTCGGTGTAGCGTTCCAGCAAATTCCAGATCACCCACGAGGGCGTGGCGCCACGGTAATCCGCGCTGCCCTGCTCCCCACGCCCATAATGCTGCGACGGATAACGCCACAAGGTGGTCGTCTGCAAGGACAGTTTCGGACTCGGCATCGGCAGCATTTTATCTGCGCGGAGATCCCTTCCGATCCGATCTCCCCCTTGCCAGTTTGGGCGATGGCGCCCCTACCAGTAATACCGGTTCACCAGGGCTTTGAAGTCGAACATGAACTCACCCAGGATCAAGGCCTCAGCCTGTCGATATGCGTCGATTTCGGCCCGCAAGCCGGGAACGCGTTCATAGGTAGAGATGATTTCATCGAAGCCCAGGCCGAGCGAATGCAAAGTCATCATCGCCGCCAGTTCAAGGGTATTACCATGGCTCACGACGTCAACCCACCGCACGATGTCCTTCAAGTACAAAGCCTTGGCCTCTGCCAAAAAGGTCGGGTTCACTTCACTCTGGGATTCCCCGGTGACCGCCTCCAGGACCAGGAGTGGGGGGAAATCCAAAGGTGCCTTTTCGATGTCCTGCAGAATCCGAAACTGTTTGGTTTCACTCATAGAAAAGAACCCGTATCTTGCCCTGCCCCGTTTGGCGACCATGGTTTTTAATACCAAGGCAATTCCATCCCAATCCTGAATGCTCCCAACAGGGAATTCGTCCATGGCGATCGGGAATTCCCCAGATTCAGAGAAAAACGGTTTCGATTCCAGCAAGGCCTGAACTGCTCCGTGGTCGGTGGTCTTCTTCCCTCGCGATTCGCGGGGTGCGGCCAGCTGAATTGAATAACCCTGAACCACCTTCTCCATGAATTCGGAATCCTCCCACCAGGGCGGATCCTCTTCAGTCAGGGCCAAGGGTCCGTCCAAGACTTCCTTGCGACTATTCCCCTTACTCTTCCCCTCGTTCACTGCCTGCCGAGAAAAAGGGGCCATTTCAGCTTTCCGCTCCCCCCATTGCGCCGGTTCATTCAAGAAAGGGGCAGCCCTGTTGGGTGAAGAACTCCCCCGGAGCAAAACGAAAAGGACCCCACCAATCACCAGGCAGGAGAGCAGCCAACGCATGTCATGAGGCTACCCAATGCAATGTGAACTCCGGGTAGCCAGCGGGTCATCAATTTTTGTCCAATATCGACGAGCTGATCGGGCCACCCGACTCCGCCTAGAAGGGAGAGGCATCGCCCTTGCTATGCCTTGGCTTCTATTATTGCTCTACAGACTGGCAACACCTGAAAAAAACAGTTCGCCTAATAGTAGTTCCGGCTCACCAAAGCCTCGAAGTCGATCATGAAATCTCTCAAAATCGCGGTGACTTGCTCTTGCCCGTCAACCATCTCCAAGCTGAGTTTCGACAGGTGGGCCCAGGAGTCATTGATGTTCTCTTGGGGAAGCCCCACTTCGATGAGTGTGGCCCAGGCCGCCGAACTTCCGATCCCCTCTACCCTTTTGGCATCGCCCAAACGTGGAAGTTCTCGGAGGTATAACTCTTTTGCTTCCAATACGAACGCGGAATTCAACTCGGACATCCGTTCATTGGTAACTGCCTCCAAGACCATCAAGGGCGGGTAATCCATTGGTCTCTTGTTAATGGACCTGACCAAACCCGCACGCTTTTCTTCCTCCAAATCAAAGAGGCTCTGCCCTGCCTTTTGCCAATTGGCAGCAATCGTGCTCAGTGAGTTCCCCATATCCGCCCACTTCAAATTGCCCTCGACATGAAAGTCCTCGAGGTTGAGAGGGAATTCCTTCGATCCGAAGAGTCGGCTTCCCCGGGACAATTGTCGGATGAGGTGTTCTCTCCCGGTGCTCTTGTTGCGGAACCTGTCCACCTCCATGCGGGCTTTGTCCAGTTGACCGGGGTATTCAACCGCGGCCCTGGCCAGAAATGACTCACTTTCCCACCAACGGGCAAACTCGTTGGGGGATGATGGCACGTCAACAACATCTTGTTCACGAACGCTCTCATTCAATTCAACTGGAACGCTTGCACCGTGGGGCCGATTGAGGGCGATGGACTCGCTCCCAGTATCTTCCTGCCACAAGGAATCTGGGTCTGGATAAAAAAAATGCACTAGCAGTCCTGCAAATACAATCCCAACCAATACAAGAAAGAGCTGCTGCCACCTCATGGCGCCATGTTAACCGGTAGCTTTTGGTCCCTCGATGACCGGCTGTCAAATTTCGGCAACCCAGCCGAACTGGAGAGAGCCTGCAAACTAAGGCTGGATGACGATTTCGAGGGCGTTGCTGGCCAGGGGGACCGCTCCGAGGGCGCCAGCTTGGGCGTAGACGGCGAGGCCGATGAGGCCGGCGCGGGGGGGGATGGCGAAGGGCATGGTGGCCTGGCCGAGGGCGTCGGTGGTCACCGGGAGCAGGAACAGATCGGTGGTGACCAGCTGGGTGGCGACACCGGGCACGACGTCGATGTAGGCGGCGGCGCTGCCGACGGCGATGGTCAGGGCCAGCGACGGCGGGAAGCCCGACAGGTCAAGGATGACGGTCTGGCCGGGGCTCGGGGTGCCGCTCAGCGCGGCGCGACCGGAATGCTGCAGTTGGTCCAGCGCGTCGTAACGGCGCACACCGCCGGGGCCCTCGGCAGGAGCCATCGGGGTGGGGTCAAGCAGCGAAACCCACGGGCCGGCACCATCAAAAAGATTGCCAGTGGCGACGTCGGCCTGCTGCAGGCCGAAGACCACTGAATCAAGCACAGTGACTCCGTCGAGGTCGACCAGCAGGATGCTCTCGCCTGCGGCGGCAAGCTTGAAGCTGGCGTGCATCGGCCCGTCGAGCGGGTCTTCGTCCGCCCAGATCAGCAGGAAATCTCCGGGGTTGATCATGGTGCCTGCCGGGATCATCCATTTGGCCGGCAGCGCGGGGTCGTCGCTCATGAATAGGCCACTCAGGTCGACCGGCGCGGCGGTGGTGTTGTGCAGCTCGATCCAATCCTCGAACTGGCCGGCTTCGTCCTGGATGCCGTTGTTGTTGCGCGCGACGAATTCGTTGATCACCACCCCGTTCTGCGCCGGAGCGGCGGCGGCGAGGAGCAAGGAGGCGAGAGACAGGAGGAAGAGGGGACGCAGCATGACCCCTCAATTCTGCCATGAAACCGCTGCCTCCGCTGCGATTGTGCAAATCAATTCCGCGCGACCATCCTGCCACGGCCGCGGATGCTGACTACGGCGCCGAAACCGCACGGAAGCCGAGCAGCTCGACCTCGGGCTCCAGATCGCCGTCGCGCAGCGGCTCCTCGCGCACGTAATCGGTGGACAGATACTTCTTGTTACTGTCCGAGAACACCGTCACCACCACCGGTTTCCCCTCGCGCTGTTCCGCCATGCGCAGCGCACCGAGGAAGTTGGCGCCCGAGCTGATCCCCACCGCCAGCCCGAGTTCGCACGCCAGCTTGCGCGCCATGCGGATCGAATCGCCGTCGCGCACGTCGACGATCTCGTCGAGCGCGTCCAGGTCAACGATCGACGGAATGAACTCGTCCGAGATGCCCTGGATGCGGTGCTTGCCGATCTTGCGTCCGGTGCGCAGCGTCGGCGACTCTTCGGGCTCGAGCGGGTGGATCGAAACCCCGGGCACGTGCGCGCGCAGGTGCCGCCCCACCCCCATCACCGTGCCGCCGGTGCCGACCCCGGCCACAAAAGCGTCGGGCTCAAGGCCCAGACAGGAAAGCTGCGCCAGGATCTCGGGTCCGGTGGTCTGCTCGTGGGCGCGCACGTTGGCGTGATTGTCGAACTGCCGCGGCAGGAACACCCGCTCGCCTTCCTCGGCATAGGCCTGCGCCATTTCGATGCTGCCCAAGAATCCGCCCTCCTCCTTCGACACCGGAATCACCTCGGCGCCGAAACTCTGCAGCAGGGTGACGCGCTCAGTGCTCATCCAGTTGGGCATGTAGATGCGCACCGGATGGCCGAGCGCACGGCCGAGGGCGGCAAAGGAAATCCCGGTGTTGCCACTGGTCGCTTCGACGATCGGGCACTGCGGCGTGGCCTGGCCGCTGGCGTAGCCCTCGTCCAGGATCGCCAGCGCCATGCGGTCCTTGATGCTACCGGTGAAATTCAGCGCCTCGTACTTGGCGTAGACGGTCAGCGCGCGCCCGCGCAATCGGCACTCGATCGCCAGCAGCGGGGTGTGCCCCACCAGGCAGCGCAGCGAAGCGAGCGAGCGGTGGGTGGGAACGCGGGTGGGCTGAGGAAGCGACATGCGAGGGGTCGAGCGCTCTGGCACCCGCGCCGAGCAGGCGCGCGCAAAGGCTGCGGGAGCCGTTAATCCCCTTCCTGGTCAGGCACAAGGGAGGTCGGCGTGAAAGGCTGTAACACGCACACCAGGCCACCGAAGCCGGACCATGGTCGGCCTGCTGCTGTTCTCCGCCCTGCTGTTGGCTTATGCCAACGGCTCGAACGACAATTTCAAGGGCGTCGCCACCCTCTACGGCAGTTCCACCCTGAGCTACCGCCCGGCGCTGGCGCTGGCGACCACCGCCACCCTGGCCGGATCCGCTTGCGCGCTATTCCTCGCCCAGGGCCTGATCGGTCACTTCTCCGGCAAGGGCCTGGTGCCAGCCGAGGTCGCACAGAACCCCGATTTCCTGCTCGCGGTGGGCACCGGCGCGGCGCTGACGGTGTTGCTCGCCACGCGCCTCGGCTTTCCGATCTCGACCACCCACGGACTGGTCGGCGGCCTGCTCGGCGCAGGGCTGGTCGGCGCCGGAGGCGCGGTCGCGGTGGGTCAGTTGGGCAAAGTCTTCCTGCTGCCGCTGCTGCTCAGCCCGCTGCTGGCGTTGCTGCTCGGCGCCGCTCTGTACTGGATCGCGCACCGCAGCCGCCGCGCCCTCGGCCTGACCAAAGAAAGCTGCATCTGCATCGGGCAGCCGCGCCGCTACGTGCCGGTGCCGGTGCCGGTAGCGGTAGCGGTGGCCGAGCCGGCGCCGGATCAGGTCACTGCCGTGCCCATGGCAACCACCGCCAACCTCGAAGTCATGGTCGCCGACCAGGCCGAGTGTGTCGACCGCTACACCGACCGCGTTCTGGGCATCAGCCTGCAACGCGGGCTCGATCTCGGCCACATCGCCAGCGCCGCCACGGTGTCCTTCGCCCGCGGCCTCAACGACACCCCCAAGATCGCCGGCCTGCTGGTGGTGGCCCAGGCGCTGAACATGAGCTGGAGCCTGTTCGGCATCGCCGTGGTCATGGCGCTCGGCGGCGTGCTGCACGCGCGCCGCGTGGCCGAGACCATGAGCCACCGCATCACCGGCATGAGCCACGGCCAGGGCCTGTCGGCCAATCTGGTCACCGGCTTCCTGGTGCTGGTGGCCAGCCGCATGGGAATCCCGGTGTCAACCACCCACGTATCGGTGGGCTCGATCTTCGGCATCAGCGCGGTCAGCGGCGGTGGTGACCGCCGCGTGATCCGCAGCATCCTGATGTCGTGGGTGATCACCCTGCCCCTGGCCGCCGCGCTCGCCGCCACCGTGATGCTGCTCCTCTCTTGAGCCGGGGCGGGGCGACATCAGGAGAAAAAATCGACCGCACCTCGGAAGGTGCGGCCGTTGCTCTGGTGCCGGGAACAGGGGTCGAACCTGCACTGGGTATTATCCCAACATGGCCCTCAACCATGCGCGTCTGCCAATTCCGCCATCCCGGCTTGGGGGCCAGAGATTCTAGCCCCGCCGCGGCCGTCGTCAATCCAGATCGGCCGCACCCACATGCCGGTGGCACTCAATCCAGATCGAGTTCGCCGGACAAGACCGCGCTGGCGTTGCGGCGGCTGGCCTTGAGCCCGATCGAGACCCAGTCGAGCCAGCGCAGCGGAAGCAAGCCATTGAGGTATTCCTGCGCCAGGCCCGGCACCTGGCGTGATTCCTCGTCGCGGGTGGTCGCCGCCAATTCCTCGTCGACCGCGTCGGAGAGCTGGCGCGTCTGCTGGGAGGAGAGCACGCCGGAAACCGAACCGAACAACTCCTCGCGCAGGCGCCGCTCCAGCGCCGGACGCTGCTGCGCGTAGGTGGCCTCCATCTGATCGTGGAAAGTTGCCAGCGCCACTTCCTGGGAAAGTTCCTCCAGGAAGGGCCACGACTGCGACGGATCGAAATAGAGGAACATGCTGGCGCCGCCGTCGAGGGCATCGAGTGAGGTGCGGAAGCCAGGTTGGCGGGACAACTTGCGGCGGATGGAATCGCCAGATGCCTCGGTGGTGATGGAGGCGTGGTGGACCTTTTCGGCGAAGGCCCAGGAATTGGTGATGGCCACCCCATCAAGTTGCGGCAGCGGGAAGACCACCACCTCGCCAGTACCCGGAATCGCCATCGAACTGAAGCTGCGGCCGCGCACCCCGCCAACCAGGGGCACGTCCCATTCACGTACTGCGTCGCCGAGGAGGTGTTTCAATTCCTCGCGCAGGAACTTCTCGACCTTGTCATAGCCGCCGGAGGAAGAAAACCGCGCCATCAGGACGATGGCCGGCACCGGAGTGTCGTCGTGCCCGATCTTGTTCTCACCGGTCTCAACCGGGAAATCGGGGAAGTGGTTGCGGCGCAGTGCCAGATACAGTCCGGGCTGCACCAAGGAGCCCAACGACTCAAGCAGGTGGATCATGCCGTTGTACTGGCCGGACTCGGTCACCACCTCGTCGAGCAAGCGCTTGAGCTCGGTGTCGAGCTGACCCTCGAGCTGCGGCAGGACGCGGTCGGCACGCCCGGCTACCGCGCCGAAGAAAAAGCTGTCTGCGGGCGCCGCGCCGGCGAACTCGCGCAGACGCTTCTTCGAGATCGGACTGGATTCGATCCAATCGCGCATGAACTCGGTGCGCGCCTGGGTGCTGTCGACGCGGCCGGAAAGACGCACCCGGAACTTGTTGCCGGCGAGCCAGTAGCCGGCCAGATCGCGCATCATGTCGGTGTCGAAGAAGATCCCGAGCGCGCGCTGGAAATAGGCCGGGTCGCCGTCGCGCGGCGGCCACTGCGGCATCGCCTCGCGCACCGATTCCCAGCGCACGTAAGCTTCGAGCGGCTGGTCCTCTTGCGCCAGGAAAGCCTCGACCGCGTCGCGGAACTGCGAAGCGAAGGCCAGCGAGTCCTCGCCGGCGCGCACCTGCAGATCGCGCGCGCGGTCGAGCCATTCTTCGCCGGTGGCCAGGATCAGCACGTCCTGGATGCGCGCCAGGTAGGCGTCGCGGAAACCGAAGGGGCCAAAGCCGGGCAGGCGGTAGACCTGGTCGCCCATGCTCTCGATACCGAGCGATTCCGGCAGCTTGTTGCGCACGAACCCAAAGTTGAGCAGCGCGATGCCGGCCTTGACCTTGAAGGACACGCGCAGCATCAGCATGCCGTTGAATTCGCGGCCGAAGCTGTCACCGAAGGAGGGGCTGCCCATGCCGGCGATCGCCACCTCGCGCAGGAAGTCGGTCTTCATGCTCAGCCCGGCCGGAGTCAGCGCGCTGGACTCGCCCAGGTCGGCGAGCAGCTGGGAAATCCCCACGCGCTGGTCCCACAGGTCGCTGGCCCCGCTGGCCTGCATTTCCGTCCACAACTTGGTGTCTTCCAGGTCCCCCCACGCGGCGGGCAGAGGGAAGGAGTCGAAATGGCTGCCGGCGTCTTTCCAGCGCAGGAAGTAATCGACCTCGCGCGGCACGATGCTGGCGGTGTCTTCGAGATCGTCTTCGAAGGGGTTGAAGAAGAAGGAGACAAAAACCAGATAAAGCACCGCGAGCAGGCCGACCAGCGCCGTCAGCGTGATGACGAAGCGGCGGCTGGTGAGGAAAGCGCGCAGGCGTCCGAGGAATCCGAGGGCGGGCATGGGTGACTATTTTGGGACGGCGCGGGGTGCCGCGCCTAGAATCCTGGGAATCCAGTACGACCCAGGCCGGACGCAGTGAAGACATCCTCCCCGATCGGACTTTCCGCCCGCGTGGCGCGCTTGGAGGCTTCGGCCACCTTGGCCATGGTCCAGCGCGTAAAGCAAATGCAAGACGAGGGCATCGAGGTGCTCGGCCTGACCGCCGGTGAACCTGATTTCACCCCGCCGAAAGTGGCCGAGGAGGCCGGCATCGAAGCCATCCGCAACGGGATGGGCCGTTACACGGCCGCCGCCGGTACCCAGGAACTGCGACAGGCCATTTGTGAGCATATCCGACAGGATTTGCGCCTTGCATATGAGCCGAGTCAAATCGTGGTGACCAACGGCGCCAAGATCGCCATCGTGCAGTCGCTGCTGGCGCTGGTGCAAGAGGGCGATGAGGTGCTGGTGCCCACCCCGTGCTGGACCAGCTATCCGGAAATGGTCAAGCTGGCCGACGCCAAGCCGGTGATCCTCGGCTGCGACGAGCGCAATTTTCCCCGCGTCGCCGACCTCGAAGCCCAGCGCACCCCGGCCACCCGCGCGCTGTTGCTGAACACCCCCAACAATCCCACCGGGGCGGTGCTGCCCGAGGCGCTGCTGCGCGAGATCGGCGAGTGGGCGCTGGAGCACGGCATCAGCGTGATCAGCGACGAGATCTATGCCTCCCTGGTCTATGACGGCGCCACCCATCATTCGCCAATGGCGGTGGTGCCGGGCTTGCAAGAGACCTCGGTGCTGGTCGGCGGCATGTCCAAGGCCTACGCCATGACCGGTTGGCGCATGGGCTTCCTCGCCGCGCCGCAAATGCTGGCGACCGCGGTCGGCGCGCTGCAGTCCCAACTTGCCGGCTCGCCCAGCGCCATCGCCCAGATTGCCAGCGTCGCGGCACTGCGCCACGGCGGAGAAGCCCGCGAACAGATGCGCCAGGCCTTCGAGCACCGCCGCCGCCGCGTGGTCGAGACTCTGCAGGCGGTTGACGGACTTGAGTGCGCGATGCCCGATGGCGCCTTTTATGCCTTCCCCGATCTCGGCCCCTTCCTCGGCCGCCGCGACCCGGCGACCGGTCGCACCATCGGCAATGGCGACGACTTCATCGAGGTTCTGCTCGAGGCCGACCGCGTCGCCTGCATCGGTGGCAGCGCCTTTGGCAGCCCGGACAGCTTCCGCATCTCTTTCGCCGCGTCGGACGAGGTTCTGGAAGAGGCGCTGCGCCGCATCGCTGCCCGCCTGGCGGCATTGCTGCAAAAAAACCTGAGCGGGCCGGGCCGCAGCCCAACCCGCCCAGGTCGGAAGAAGGATTAGTATTTCAGCGCACTGGGGTCGTGACAGGAACCACAGGACTGGGTGTACGGAATCGGCATCGCCTTGGCGGGAGTCACCCCGGCCACACCGACATTGGACTTCCTTGGTACGTCGAAGACGTGCGAAGTGATGTCGTTCTCGAAGTAGGTGATCTCGTCATCCGCACTGGTGCCGGTGGGCGCGCCCAGGAGGGCGCCGTAGTCACCTGCACCGGTCTTGGCGGTCTTGATCATGTGGCAGTCCACGCAGGTGGCCACCGCCTTGCCGTGCGCCGCTCCGGTCATTTCCAGTGAGTGCTCCACCGAAGTACCGATGCGACTTTCGTGACAGGTCTGGCACAGCGCCTGATCAAGATCATTGGGGTCATCGATCAGCATCGCCGAGTTGCCGGTGCCACCGTGCAGGTCGTGGCAGCTCGAGCAAGTGATCATGTGGTACGGGTTGCGGTAGTGCTTCGACTTGTAGAAGTCTGGCACCTGCTGGTGGTGACTCTTGGCATGGATGTCATCCGGCCAGTTCTTCGACGCCGCAGGACCGTAGGTGGTTACGTAAGAGGCCACGTATTCCGCCCTGCTGATTCCCGGAGGCGGGAACTTGCCATTCGGATCCATCGGAATGTCGTTGTGGGTGAAGGGGCCGTTGCCGACGATGCGGTCGTGGCAGCGGTCGCAGATCATGACCTCGCGCGATGGAGTGATGTTCTGCGGAGCGACAATGAAGCGCCCGCCCTTGTTGGCAACGTGCTCCGAACCTGGGCCGTGACAGGTTTCACAACCGACGTTGAGGTCGTTGACCAAGCCGTCTCCGTCGATGTCGAATTCGGCGCCAGGGTCTTCGACCGAGTCGCACAAGACTTCGTTGGTGACCGGATCCAGGTACTGTTCGTAACCAGGAGCGTGGCAGCCGAGGCAGTTGCGGCTGATGTTCTTGCTCACGTCCGGAGTCTTGATCACGTCGTCGGTGCCGACCGTGGGGGTGCCGTTATTGTCCCAGAAGAAGTCCAGGTGGTAGTCCCGGAACTGCCTGCGGGTGCGGTCGTACTTGCCCTCGTCGCCCTGCGATTGGTACTGCAGCAGCGGATAGAGGCCATTGCGACCCGGCCAGTCGATCATGTAGCGCTGCTTCTTGACACCGCCCCCGTAGTTGAGCTTGACCTCGCGGGTTGCCGGAGACATGGCATCGCCCAGCGGGTTGATCACGTTCTCGATGGTGATCAAGTAGGCACCAGAGGCGTCTTTCCACAACCACAAGATGGCGTAGACCGTTCCTGCCGGCGGCGTCATGCTGGTTTTGAAGTCGTCAAAGCCGCGCGAGAAGTCCGGGTCGTACATGTAGACCGGGGTTCCATCGGTGTAGGCGGTTCCATCGAGGAAGTAGGAGTTTCCATCGAACACCTCGGGGTGGTCGTCCAGCTTCTGCAAGGTGCTGGTCTTTCCCGGAACCGTGTAGCCAAGGCGGTGGGCGGAACCCAATTGACTCGTGTGCTCTTGGTGGCACACCAGGCAGCTCGACATGCCGACGTAGGTCGCGTTGTCGCTTGGTGACGACGAAACCTTGATTTCGGCGTTGAGGTTGCTGCGCAGGCCCTCGGACTTGACAGAGTCCCGGCACCAGCTTCCACCGGGAATGTACTCGGTGCCGGCAGGCTCGACGTAAACGTAGAAGCGGTCTTCGACCGGAACTCCGTCGATGGAGAACTCGCCGTTGACGTCGGTGACGTCCTGAAGAAAATCCGGACCTGAAGCGGCAACCGCGTCTTCCAGAGGTTCGTCACGGTTCTCAGCGGAGCGGTCACGCAGATCTTCGGCGGAAATGGCGGCCAGATTCAGGGAGGAGGTGGGAATCAGGAAAACCGTGGCGCCGGCGACCGCCAGGCCCGCCCCGTCGGATACAGATCCAGCGAAGCCGGTGCTTGCAGGTTCCGTAGTGGTTCCCGATTTACTGAAGCAGCCTGTCACAAGTGTGCATGACACCAGGGCAAGCAGGGAGGTGTAGGTTCGCGAAGGCCTCATGGTTCCAAACAGGGCTGATGGTTATTGGTCAGCGATGGCAAAGGGAGCAATCCTGGCCGTTGATGATGTGTTCCAAAGGAAGGTGGCAAGAAAGACAATCCGAGCCGGCTCCTGGATGGGGCGGCCCAGGTCGACGGGATGCCGTCCGATGGCTAGGAGTTCCTCGGTGGCATGCCGTGCAGCTGTCGTCGCTTCCGAGTGGGATGTGACAGCCAACACAGTGGAAGCTCGTGGCCCCGCCCCAGGTGACGCCGTGGCTGATTGGTTCTTCAACCCGGTGACAGCTGTCGCAGGACGATTCCGTATGGCAGGTGGCGCAGCGGTTGCGGTCGAGTTGGGCGGCAAGCCCGTGACCCCGCCGGCGCCACGATTCGGTGTGACTGATCGGTTCGGTCGAAGCGTGGCACGAGTCGCACTCGGAGCGCTGGTGGCACAAGGAGCAGTTGCGGCTCGCCTGGTCCTGGCAGTCGTGGCCGCCAAGGGCAAGAGCGCCGTGGATCTGCATCCAGGATCCGTCGTGACTGGGCAGGACCGTGTTCTGATCCAGGCCATCGTGACAACCGGCACAATCCTGCACCGCCGGTGCGATGCCCTGGTCATGGCAGTTGACGCACTCGCTCATGGTCATCTTCCAATCCCAGGTGACCTTGACCGAGGTGTCGGCGCCGATGTGGCAGTCGAGGCAGTCGAGGTCAGCAGCGACGTGATCGCTGTGTGAGAAGGTGAACTCGATCGACGGCGCGGTCACCGTCGACCAGGTGGCCTCTTCGGCCCCGGGCAGGACGAATCCGGCGAGCTGGCGTTCGAAAGGTTTCTCGAGTTCCTTGGCCTCTTCGTGGCACTGCCAGCACTGGCCCAGGGTGGGCATTCCGGCGCGCTCCTGATCTTCGGCGCCGTCGTGGCACTCAACACAGTCCATGCCGACATCGTCGCTGTGGTGGACGTCGTGCGGGAAATCCGCGGCACGCCCCTCGACCACCGGCGGTTCGTCGGGCACGAAGAAGGCACAAGCCGCGGTCAGCAGCATGGCAGCGGCTGCGGCAATCAAGAAAAATGCGTTGTGTTTGCCCATTTCAGAAATCCAGGGCCAACGAGACTTCAAGGAATGCGTCGGTGCCGAACTGCGAGCGGCTACGCGCCACCCGCAAGCGGAAGGATGCGCTGTCGGTGACCGCGTAACGGACTCGCCCGTAGATCTGCCGATCGTCTAGGTACTCGTTGCCGGTGAAGAGGTCGTAGCGGTACTTGGAGAAATCCGTGCCTACCTCGAAGCGCCGTCCTTTTTCGATTTCGTAGGCGGCGAAGGCGCCGCCAGCCAGGATGTCGGCGTCGGAAGAATTCCAGACGTCGGCACGCAAGCCAGCTTCGAGGTCGGTCATCAAGAAGTCGTGGCCGGTCAGAATTGCGAACCAGCGGTTGTATTCGCGGTTGAAAACCCCGTAGTCCTCGTTCTTGTTCAGCCACCGCCCCTGGAAACCAATGCCCAGGTCGGCGCTGTCACTGAAGCTGCGGTGCAGTTCGGCGCCAGCTGTCCAGTAAGGCGCGACGTCGCCCAGGGTCACTGCAAAGGGCGAAAGATCGGTGGCCACCACTTCGCCGTAATCCTCTTGCCGGCGCAGGTGGACGCGGGTCCACCAGCCGCGTTCGGGGAAGTTGAAGAAGACCGAAACTTCGGAACGACGCGGCTCGTTGTCGAGCCACGAGGACGAAG
This sequence comes from Planctomycetota bacterium, assembly GCA_021776925.1. Taxonomy (GTDB): domain Bacteria; phylum Planctomycetota; class UBA1135; order UBA1135; family UBA1135; genus JAJFFB01. The sequence continues at coordinate 14,438 of JAJFFB010000172.1, forward strand.
CGCGTACGGTGGTGTGCTCGTCGCGCAGCCACTGCAGGCCGAGAATGCGCAGGTCGTTGCGCACCGTCAAGGACGGATCGCCTGGAGGCGCCTTGTCGCGCAGGTAGATCTGATCGAGCGACAGGCGGAAGTTGCGCTGCACCCGCCAGCGCACGCCAGCGCCGAGAAGCAGGTCCCCCGAACGCGTGTCTTCGTAGAAACGCACCGGCATGCCTGCGTAGACGGTGGCGCTGATCGGCCCACCATCGTCGAAACTGGCCATCGCGCCGTCGAAATAGAGCGCGTCTTGACGGTGGATCTCCTGGCGGCCGACGCGCAGGCGCAGGTCCTCGGACAACACCGGGGCTTCCGCGTAGGCACCGTAGACAAAGCCGCGAACTGAGTGCTCCCGTGTGTCGGACAGGCCGAAGAATGAGTCGCCAGGATCTTCAAGTCCGTTGAGATCGGCTTGCAAAAAGCCATCGAAAATGAAGTTGAAGGCGTTTGCCCCGTTTTCGTCGGTGGCGGTTGCATCAAGGTAGGCCGAGGTCGCCGCCAGCTGGTCGTTCTGATTGGTGTTGCTATGGCTGCGGTAACGCCAACTCGCATCAAGCCGGCCGCGGATATCCCAGTTGGAAGTCGTTTGCGCGCAGAGCCCGTTTCTGTTTGCCAGCCCGAAGAAACAGACCAGGATGAGGGCGATGTGCGCGACAGGTTGCATGCGGTCATTGGTGTCAGGGCGGTGGCGCGCGCCCCAGACATGACGACTCCCAAACGCGAATTAACCCTGGAGCCCCTCGATGAAAGGTCATATTTTCATGAATTCACAATCCTGGTTCTAAACAGCCATACGACCTCAATCCGTACCTTCCAGTCGGTTGGGTGTATGAATGAATGGCAATCTTGGTTGCCATGAATCGCAAGCGCAGCAGCCCCCCCCCACAAGAGGGTTTATCCGAACGATCGGTTGTGTCCAAGCACGTTGACCGCGCCCGGAAAGCGCTCAACCGCCAACCTCCCGAGCGTCTGCAGAACCTTTGCTTCGGGCGTTAGAGCGAGGACATAGAATTTCCACATACGTCGATAAGCCTGCTCAAGGTCGGCTAACCGTGGCACCTGGTCGTGAAAGCTGGAAAGGGGTGCCAGTTGTGACTCGCCCGGCCAGTGCACCAATAATTTTGCTTGTTTCAACTGCATTCGTGCAGCCGGACAATAAAGCAATACCGGCACCCTTGCGCCGGTCTCGGCCTCCAGCTCGGCACTGAGCTCGCTTTCCACCTGGCGCCGTTTGTCGGCACTGCCAGCGCCGAAGAACTGTTCGATCCAGCGGTCCTGGTGTCCCTCGTTGGCATACACCGGAAATATCGCCGCGCGTTTTGGCAGTTGTCGGCGCTGCAACGCCTCGACAAAGGTGCGCAGCCGCTCGGCTTGCTCGGGGTCCCGGATCTGCGCACCGGCGAGCATGTCGAGCAGTCCGGCGTCGGTGGCGCGCTGCAGCGCGTCGAAGGCCAGGGCGCCGTCGAGCAGCGCGATCTCGACCGCCTTGGCGACCAGCGCCCCCGCGGCGATCTTGGCGTGATGGTAGTAGACACGCTCGCTGAAGTAATAACGCGCCTCGAGGCAGCGCAGGATCTCCGACAGCAACGCCTCTTTCAGATAACCACGGCGGCCGAGATCGACGTAGAGCTGCTGGCTGCGGCGGTCGACGCGGAACATGTTGAAGATGCGCGGGTCATAACCCAGGTGCAGCCCGGTGAAGAGAGCGTCGCGGGCAAGATAGTCGAGCAGGTCGGCGTCGACGGTGCCCGAAACCAGATCCCGCCAGTGCTGGGGGACCTGCTGACCAGGAGCTGCCGCCTCAGGAGCCAGGATCGCCAGGACTTCTTCGCGCACTCCGGTGGCAGCCAGCCGCCGGCCGAGCCCGGTCTGCTCGCCGAGTACTGAGCAGAAGCGCTCGGCGGTGTCGTGTCGGGGCAACAATCCGGTCTGGTCTTCGATGTTGTGGCCGAAGGGCAGGTGGGTGGAGTCGTGAACCAGCGCCGCCAGCCGCAGGATGCGCAACTCGTGGCGATCGTAGCCGCCGAGGCCGCCCCCCCCCTCGCGGTCGCGCACACCATTGATCTCCTCGGCCATGCGCCGCACCAGGTGCGCGGTGCCGATCGAATGCTCAAAGCGTGAGTGCTGGGCCCCGGGATAGACCAGATAAGCGACCCCGAGCTGGCGCACGTTGCGCAGGCGCTGCATCTCCGCGGTGTCGAGGACGCCGAGCTCTTCAGAGGTCAGCGCAATGTCGCCGTGCACCGCGTCGCGCACCACGTGGGCGTAGTCCAGCATTCAATCTCCGCGGCCGGAGTCGGCGCGGGCGATCTCGACCAGCTCATCGCGCTCGCTGCGGGTCAGCGGGCGCAGGCCTCCGCGGCGCACTCCCTTGACCCCGATGGCGCCGATGCGCACCCGTTTCAGCTTCTTGACGCCGAATCCATGGCGTGCAAACAAGCGCCGCACTTCGCGATTGCGGCCTTCGCGGATCACCACCTCGACCTGCGTCGACCCCTTGGTCCGGCGCACCGGCTTGACCCGGTCGGGCACCACCTTGGTGCCGTCGATCCAGGCTCCCTCGCGCAGCCGCGCCAGGTCGTCGGCGTTTACCGGCTGCGAAACCTGTACCACGTAGGTCTTGGGCACGCCGAAACTGGGGTGCATCATCATGTGGGCGAAATCGCCGTCATTGGTCAGCAAAAGCAGACCTTCGCTGTCCTCGTCGAGGCGCCCGACCGGATAGATGCGGCCGGGCACCAGATGATCGACCAGGTCACCGACGCGTGGCCGGGTCTCGCGCTTGTCGGCGGTGCACAGCACGCCGCGCGGCTTGTAGAAAAGGTAGTACAAGCGTCGCACTTCCTTGATCAGTCGGCCGGCCACGCGGATCTCGTCGCCGGGCTGCACGCGGTAGCCCGGATCCATGCGGATCTCGCCGTTGACCTCGATGCCGCCTTCCTGAATCAGAGCGTCGCACTTGCGCCGCGAATCCACCCCGCGTTCGGCCAGCCAGCGGTTCAGGCGCACGCCCAGGCGTGCCTCTTCCACCCCCCCCTCAGGAGAGTCGGTGCCGGCCAACAGCCCGTGGGCGTTGCGCTGTTCGGCAGGCGTTACCTTGGGCTTGCCGCGGCCGTGGTGGCCGCTGGGCACACGCTTGGAGCGCTTCTTGCGGGGGTTGTTGCGGGTCATTGCCTAGGGCGCCCGGAGCGGGCGAGTGCGTCTCGGTGCAATCCAGCTGCGGTCACAGGGCCACCGCCTCGAGAAGCTCCATTCCGATTGCGTCAGGGGTCACGCTCAGTCCGCCCATGCGCGCCGGCAACAGCACGGTATCGGCGAACTTGAGCGCTCGCGTGCCGCCAGCGGCGGAGTGCAGACGTCCGCTGCCCCGCACCACCACCAGCACCCGGGCGAAACCCTGCGGCTCGTGATCGGCCTCGGCGTTGAGGCGGACCAGATGCAGGCGGAAGTAGGGGCAGGAGACCAGGGCTGCGACCTGAGCGGTGGCAATTCTACCCGCGGGCGGCGGTGGGAAGGCGGCGCGCACCACCGCCGGGGGCGGCGCCTGGTAGTCCAGCACCGACAAGGCCTCGGGCAGATGCAGCGGCCGGGGTTCCTGGTTCAGACCCAGGCGCCCCCAGTCATACATGCGATAGGTCACGTCCGAGGTCTGCTGCACCTCGCACAGCACCGCTCCGGCACGGATCGCGTGGGCGGTGCCGGCCTCGATCAGCAGGCAGTCCCCGCCGCGCACCGGGTGCTGCAGCAGGTGGTCGAGAACCCGTTTGTCGGCGGCCTCGGCCTGCATCCGGGCAGGGCTGGTGCCGGGCCGCAGACCTGCGATCACGGCTGCATCGGCGCTGCTTTCTTCGAGCACGTACCAGGCCTCGGTCTTGCCTACCCCGGTCGGCGACGAGGGGCCGTCCGGCGGATGCACCTGCACGCTGAGATCGCCCTTGGCATCGATGAACTTGACCAGGAGCGGGAAACGGCCAGCGGGATCGAGGCGTGACTCGCCCATCAGGGCATTGTGGTGTTCGGCGAGCACATCCTGCAGCGACCTTCCGGCCCAGCCCCCCCCCACGATTGCGGTTTCCTCCCCAGGGTAGTCGCTCAACTCCCAGGTTTCGCCGATCGGAGAGCCGCTTGGGTGGGCGACCCCGAGCCGTTGTGCCAAAGCCGTTCCACCCCACACCGCGGTCTTCGCCTTGCGCTGGAAAAAAAGCGGTTCACGGGGCTCGGGTCGGTCCATCAGGTGCCCCATTCTAGATCCGAGCCAGACCACCCGCGGTGGCAAGCTGGCCGTGGATTAAGTGCTTTCGTTCCATGGCAAGTGGTTTTGTTCCCTGGCAAGGAAGCTGGTTCCGCCCCTATCTTTAGATAGGGGCGGGTTCTGCTGACGCCGTCCAGGGGAAAAAGACGCTGCCGTGGGGCGGA
>JAJFFB010000173.1 GCA_021776925.1 Planctomycetota bacterium
GGGACGGGTTTTTCATCGGCATGGCCTCAACCAAGGCCACGACGGGCAGAGATCCGCCTTGGGCGAAATTTAACGCCCTTGGAACGCAGGCTTGCGTTTCTCCAGGAAGGCCTTGGTTCCCTCGCGCATGTCCTCGCTGGCAAAAATCAGCCCGAAGGCATCGGCCTCCGCCGCCTCGCCCTGGGTCTGGCCGACCTCGAGGCCGACGCGGATGACCTCGAGCGCGCTGGCCACCGCCAGCGGACCGCGTGAGGAGATCTTGAGCGCCAGCGCGCGCCCGGCCTCGAGCAGGTCCTCGGGTGCAACCACGCGGTTGACCACGCCGACGCGGTGCGCTTCCTCGGCGGAGAAGTGGTCGCCGGTCAGCACCCACTCGCGCGCCACTCCGGGACCGGCCAGCCGCGACAGGCGCTGGGTGCCGCCGAAACCGGGGATCAGGCCTAGTGTGACCTCGGGCAGACCGAGGCGGGCGCTGGAGGCGGCGATGCGCAGATGGCAGGAAAGCGCCAGTTCGAGTCCGCCGCCGAGAGCGAAGCCGTTGATCAACGCGATCACCGGCAGCGGGGCGTTCTCGATGTGGGCGAAGGCGTCCTGCCCCATGCGCGACAGATCGCGCGCCTCGAGCGGGCCGAAGTCGGCCATTTCGCTGATGTCGGCGCCGGCGACGAAGGCCTTGTCCCCGGCCCCGGTGATCAGTACGGCGAGGACTTCGGGCGACTGCGCCAGACCGACGATGGCGTCGCGCAGCTCGTCGAGGACCTCGACGTTGAGTGCGTTCAGCGCATCGGGCCGGTTGAGGGTGAGCAGCGCGATGCCGTCGTCATCGATGTCGACGGTAAGGAATTGGTACTCGAAATCGATCTCGGGATCCAGGGTTTCTTCTTCGATCATGGGAGTCTCCGCCAGGCAGGATCAAACGCGCGAGTAGACCTTCATCGATTCGATGCGGCACGGGTCGCTCGGCGTGGAGCCCTCGCCGCCGCCGCCGGTGGTGACCCCGGCCAGCGCATTGAGAGCATCCTCGCCCTTGACCAGCCGCCCGAAGGCGGCGTACTGGCCGTCGAGGAATTCCGCCGCGGCGTCGCAGAGGAAGAACTGGCACGACGCCGAGTCCGGGTTCTGCGAGCGCGCCATCGACAGCACCCCGCGTTGATGCGAGAACTGTGGATCGGAGGAGAATTCGCCAGGGATGTTGCCGTGTGGACCGGAGCCGGTGCCGGTGCCTTGCGGACACCCGCCCTGCACCAAGAAGCCCTTGATCACGCGGTGGAAGCCAAGCCCGTCGTAGAAGCCCTCGGCGGCATAGCGGACGAAGTTGCGCACCGTCGCCGGCGCGGCCTGTGGCCAGAATTCGAGGGTCATGGTGCCGACAGGATTGCCGCCGACACTCACTTCGACGTCGATCAGGGTCTGGGCCAGCTGCTCGTCGCTGAGCTGTTCGGTCTGGGTGTAGTCGCTCATTGTTACTTCCCTATTTGATCCGTTTGATGATGTGCCAGCCGTACTTGGAATCCTGCGGGTTGTAGTTGGCCACGCCAATCTCGCCGACCTTCAGGCTGAATGAGATATCGCCAAAACCTTTAACCATTTTTTCCCGGTCTTTGGCTTGGTAGAAACCTGGTGGATAAAGAGACCGCTGGTACTCAGCGAGTTTCTTCTCCGCCTCTGGTATTTCGAGTTTCTTGGCTTGAATCAACGCACGCAACTCATCCATTTTCTTGGCAATATCATCTTGATGCTTCTCGTTCACTTCCTTGAGAACCAGGAAGTTCTCCTTGTCACTGATGCCCTTATTGGTCATGAAATAGGATCCCGGTGCTGGATCATTGTCCAGAATGTTGTCGTCCGTATAGGTGCGGATCAGCTTGTCGAAATCCTCGCCGTCCTTGGCGCGCTGGAGGACTTCCTTGGCCAGTTTCTCGGCTTCTTCCTTGCTGCGCTCGGCGGTCGGAATGGCGCCCTTGAACGAGATCAGCACGTGGCGCACGGTGACCTTTTCCGGTTCACCCTTGAGGTCGATCGGCGGGCGCTCGATCTTTTCGCCCTTGGGGGCGACGCCTTTCCTGACCACCGCCTGGTCGATCAGCACGCGGCGCATCGGCATCGACGGCTCGCCGCTGCGGCCTTTGGTGGTCGGCACCATGGCCATCAGTTCCAGCGTGGCCACGCCGGTGGTCATCTTGCCGAAGGAGGCGTACTGGGTATCCAGGTTCCACACCGGTTGCGACTCGGCGCAGCACAGGAAGAACTGGCACGACGCCGAATCGACGCTGCGTCCGCGCGCCATCGACAGCACGCCGTAGCCGTGCTCGCGTGCCGGACCGGTGCCCATCTCGCCCTTGATGCGCCCGTAGGTGCCGTCGCCGGAGCCATCGCCGAGCGGGTCGCCGCCCTGGAGCATGAAGTCGCGCAGGATGCGGTGGAAGGCGAGGCCGTCGTAAAAGCCTTCGTCGCAGTAGCGCAGCCAGTTGCGCACCGTGATCGGCGCCTTGTCCCCCCACAACTCGAAGGTCATGTTGCCGATCGGCTTGCCGTCGATGCTGCAGAACATCTCGACGTAGTAGTCGGTCAGCTGCTCATCTTTGATCGGACCGCCGGGCTCGAAATTGAACTGAGGATCGCGCTTGGGCCCCTGGTCGGAGGCCTTGTAGCCCGAGGGCAGCAACGGCCGTTCGCCGTTCTGGATGCCCTGGTCGGCCATCGCCGCGGCGCCGTTTTCCGGCACCTTGATCGAGGACACCGGGGTCACCGGGTTCTGATTAGCCGCGTTGGCGGGCGGCTCCTCGACACCGCCAGCGGGCGTGCCCGGCGGGTTGGCGCCGTTGGCGCTCGGCCCCGCGGCGGTTTCGGTACCGCCGCCGAGGCGGACGTTGTCATCCGGGGCGGGCTCATCGCCGCCACACGCGGTGGCGAGCAGAAGGAAAGGCAGCAGAAAGAGTTTCTTCATCGGTTCAGACGAGTTCTAGGGCGGTGGTCATGCCCAGTCCGCCGCTGACACACAGGGTGGCCAGGGCGCGCGGGGCGCGGCGGCGCTGCATTTCGTGCAGCAGGGTCACCAGGATGCGGGCGCCGGTGCAGCCGATCGGATGGCCCAGCGCGATCGCGCCGCCGTTTACGTTGAGCAGGTCCTGTGGTATCGGCAGTTCCTGCAGGCAGGCCAAAACCTGGGCGGCAAAGGCCTCGTTCAATTCGAAGAGGGTGAAGTCTTCCAGCGACCAGCCGTTGCGCTGCAACAGCTGCTGGGTCGCCGGGACCGGGCCGAGGCCCATGCGCCGGGGGTCGGTGCCGGCGACCTCGGTGTCGAGCAGCCGCGCCAGCGGCTGCAGGCCGAGGCGCTCGGCTTCGGCCTCGGTGGTCATCACCAGGGCGGCGGCGCCATCGGTGATCCCGGAGCTGTTGCCGGCGCTGACGGTGCCGGCCTCGCGGTCGAACACCGGCGGCAGTTTGCCCAGCTTGTCGACCGAAGTGCCGGGGCGCGGGTGCTCATCGGCGGCGACCACGGTCTCGCCGCGGCGCCCGGGAACGCTGACCGGCGCGATCTCGGCGTCGAAACGGCCGGCGGCGATCGCGGCGGCGGCCTTGTCCTGGCTGGCAACGGCGAAGGCGTCTTGTTCGTGACGACTGATGCCGCGTTCTTGCGCCAGCAGTTCGGCGGTCTGCCCCATGATCATGTCCGACAGCGGGCACTGAAAGCCGTCGCGGTACATGCCGTCGATGATCTTGGCGTCGCCGAGGCGGTAGCCGTCGCGCATGCGCTCGAGCATGAACGGCACCTGCGACATCGATTCCATGCCGCCGGCCACGGCGATGCGCGCGCGCCCCAGACGCAGGTCGTCGGCGGCGATGCGCACCGCCTGCATGCCGCTGGCGCACGCCTGGTTGACGGTGAAGGCGGTCGCCTGCTGCGGAATCCCGGCCTGGAACTGCACCTGGCGCGCCGGGTTGGGGCGCTGGCCGGCCTGACGGCCGTGGCCGAAGGTCAGGGTGTCGACCTGGTCCGGTGCGATCCCGGCCTGATCGAGCGCGCCACGCACCGCCGCCGCCCCCATGGCTGGCGCGGACAGCGACGCCAGACCGCCGCCAAAGCGGCCGATCGGGGTACGGGAAGCAGAGACGAAAACGACTGGTACGGAGGCTTGCATGCGCGGTAGGCCGCCGGCGGGAAGCCACACAGTCTAACGGATGCGCTGTCCGCCGACGAATACCTGACGCACCGGATTGTCGCCGAAGCCGTAGCCGAAATGGTGCACGTCGGCAAGATCGCAAAGGAGGAAATCGGCGTCGTAACCGGGCTCCAATCGCCCTTTGTGTGCGCCCAACCCGAGCGAGCCGGCGGCGCCTGCGGTGACCCCGTGCAGCGCTTCTGCAGCGCTCAGACACAGGCGCACGCGGGCGAAGTGGGCGGCTTCGAACAGGCTCGGCGTGTAGCACGAACCCGGATTGAAATCGGTGGCGATGAAATAGGGCACCCCGGCCTGCAGCAGACGGCGGGCGGGAGCGTCGGTTTTCTGGCGCAAAAAATGCGGTACCGCCGGCAGCAGCCCGGCGTAGGTGCGCCCGCCCAGCGCCAACGCCTCGAGCCCGGCGTCGGACAGCACCTCGAGGTGGTCGACCGATTCTGCACCGAGCTGCACCGCGAGCTCGGTGCCGCCAAGATCATGGAACTGGTCGGCGTGCACGCGCAGCGCGAAGCCCAGTTCGCGGCCGCGCTCGAGGTAGCGCCGCGCCTGCGCCAGATCCAAGGCACCGGCTTCGATGAAGACGTCCACCGCTCGCGCCAGGTCCTGGCGCCGCACCTCGGGCAGCAGCTCTTCGCACACCATGTCAAGGTAGTGCTCGGGCCGCTCCTGGTGCTCGAGCGGAATCATGTGCCCGGCGAGGCAGGTGGCGTGCGCCTGCATGCCGGTGCGCTCGGCGGCGGCGCGGATCGCGCGCAGCGATTTCAATTCGTCTTCCAACGACAGCCCGTAGCCGGACTTGGCCTCGCAGGTGGTGGTGCCGTGGGCCAGCATGCGTCGGAAGTGAGCGGCGACCTTGTCCACCAGCTCGGCTTCGTCACAGGCTCGCAGCGCGGCGACGCTGGCGTGGATGCCGCCGCCGCGTGCGGCGATTTCCAGATAGTCCATCCCTTGACCGCGCCAGTCGAACTCCTCGGCGCGGCCGCGGGCGAACACCGGGTGGGTGTGGGCGTCGATCAGCCCCGGCAGCAGCAGCAGCCCGGCGGCGTCGATTTCCTCACGCGGCCGCCACTCACGGCGCAGTTCGTCGGCCACGCCAAGAGCCACCACCTGCCCGTGGTCGACGACCACAGCGTCGGCCCGCGCCTGGCTGGCCTGGCCCAGGATCCCTCCTGCGCCGTGAACCAGGGTCTCACAGTTGCCTCGTTCCCCCATCTTCTCGGGGTATTATGAAGGAGGCCCCGCAGCCATCCACCCATTTCACGATCTTGGACGACGACCCTTTCCCTAGTCTTCTTCCGGCCCTGCTCCTGCTCCTCGGCGCCCTGTGCGGCGGCCTCCGGAGTCTCCTGGTCTCGCCCCTGCGCGAATCTTTGACCGCCTCGCTGCCGCCTGCCTGGCAGCAAAGAGCCAGCCGCGCCGCTCTCGCCCCGCAGCCTTTTTCCTCGGTGGCCGCGTTGCTGCGCGCACTTTTCGTCGGCAGCGCCGCGGCGATCGTCGCCCTCGGCGGTCTCGGCGCCGATTCGCTGCCACGGGCGTTCTATTACGCCGGCGCGGCGCTGGTCGCGGCGCTGCTGGTCGAAGGCGTCCCAGCGCTGGTGCGCGGCGGCCGCATGCGCCGTCTGTGTCTGGCGGCACTGCCGCTGGTGCGCGCCTGCAGCGTGATCCTGGCCCCGCTGGCGCTACTTCTGCACCGCCTGGTGACCGCGCTCGGCGGCCGCACCAACCATGAAGAGTCGCGCCGCCTCGCCGCCAGCCTGGGGCGCATCGCCCACGACCACGTGCGCGCCGAAACTCCGGATGAAAGTACTGCCAAGATGATCGGCCGCCTGCTGGAACTGCCGCACGCCGATTCGGCCACGCTGATGACGCCGCGCACCGAGCTGACCGCGATGCCGCTCGACGCCAGCGTCGCCGAGGCCCTGGAACTGGCCGCCGAGGCCGGGCACTCGCGCATCCCCGCCTTCGAAGAAGACCACGACCACGTCGTCGGCGTGTTCCACATCAAAGACGTGCTGGCCAAGCTCAGCGCCGATCCGACGGTCGCTCAGGAACCGGTGGGCAGCCACATGCGCAAGCCCTTCTTCGTGCCCGAGACCACCCATGTGCCCGATCTGCTCGAAGAGATGCGCCGCCGGCGCGAACATCTGGCGGTGGTGGTCGATGAATATGGTGGCACCGCCGGCGTGATCACCATCGAGGATCTGCTCGAAGGCATCGTCGGCGAGATCCAGGACGAGCACGACTCCGCCGAAGACATCCCGCGGGTTTACCACGCCGACCAGCACGGCGTGATCGCCGACGGCCGCCTTCCGATCCAGCAGCTGAACGAGGAGTACGGTTTCGAACTGCCGCAGGACGAAGCCTACGAAACCCTGGCCGGCCTGATCTTCGACCACCTCGGCCGCATCCCGGCGGTCGGTGAGAAGCTGATCCTGGAAGACGCGGTTCTCGAGGTGCTGCTCGCCGACGACCGCCGCGTGCAGCGGGTGCGCATCTGCCCGACGCGCAGCGCCGGCGAATCGGACGCCGCGTGAGCCGGCTGCACACCACCGCGGTGGTTCTGCGGCGCTGGCCCTACTCGGAGAATTCGCTGGTCGTCCACCTGCTGACCCCTGACGCCGGTCTGCTGCCAGCGCTGGCCAAGGGAGTGTTCCAGTTGCGCAGCGGACAGCTCGGGGTGCTCGACACTTTCGCTCTGGTCGAGGTCGAACTCGGCCCGGCCAGCCGCAGCGATCTGCACTCACTCTACGCCAGCACGCTGGTCGACCGCTTCAGCGGTCTGTCCGCGGACGTCGACCGCCTCGCCGCCGCCGGCCTGCTCGCCGAGGTCGCCGAACTCGCCGCCCCGGCCGGCAGCCACGGCTCCGCCGCCTTCCTCTTTCTGGTCGAGGCGCTGCAGGAACTGAGCCACAGCGACGACGCCCGCCGCAGTCTGCTCGCCCACCTGAGCCGCAGCCTCGATCTGCTCGGCCTGCGCCCGCAACTGGGCGAGGGCCAGGCCAGCGCGCCGCGCTGGCTGGAGATGGCCGGCGGCAGCCTGCTCGACGAGGGCGCGCCGCGCCCGCAGCAGGCCGCGCTGCCGGTCGCCCCGGCGGTCCTGAACGCCCTGCGCCACCTGCAACACGATCCTGCCGCCGCCGCAGTTCTGCAGCAGAACCACGCCGAGGATTGTCTTACAATCCTGGGTGAGTTTCTGGCCTTCCACCTTGAGCGTCCGCCCAAGGCCTGGAAGGTCATCCAGCAACGTCCACCAGCCCCGATCCGGCAATCGTGAAAGGTCTGCAATTCTCCTTGGGGCTCCTGTCCGTCCTGGCAGTGGCCTGTGCCACTCCCAACCCGGTTCCGCTGTCGGCCGAAAGCCTCGCCGGAATCCAAGCCCTCGCCGACGCCGGTGAATGGGAAGCGGCGTGGGACGAAGTCGACGCCGTCGACAGCGAAGAGCTCGACCGCGCCACCCTGATCGCCTTCCACAGCCTGGCCGGCATGGTCGCCTGGGAGGTCGAGGAATGGAACTCCTGCCTACGCCACTACGAGGGTTTCCTGCGCCTGCGCGGGCCGACCGCAGACTCGCGCCTGGCCGAAGAACGCGTGTTCCAGATCGCCACCGAACTGGTCGACGGGCAGCACAAGGCGCTGGGCATCTTCAGCAACCGCTGGCGCGGCCTGGTCACCTTGCAGAACCTGGCCGGATGGTCGCCCGACAGCCCGCTCGCCGCCGAGGCTCTGGCCCACGCCGCCGGCTACAACTTCGACCGCAAGCGCTGGAACGAGGCCGCAGTCGACTATCAGCTGCTGTTGTCGCGCCACCGCAGAAGCGAGTGGGGTGATCTGGCGACCTATCGTCTCGGCATGTGCGGCTACCACACCGCGCTGGACGCCCCCACCAACCGGCCGATGATCAGCTCGTCGCGCCATCAGCTGCAGACCTACCTCAGCATGTATCCGTCCGGACGTTACCGCGACGAAGCGCTCAGCGCGCTGGACGGCCTGCTGACTATGGAGTACGACTACTACGTCGGTCTGGGTGATTACTACCAGCGCATCGGCAACGCGGCCGGCGCCGAGCGCTACTACCAGATTGCCACAGACGTCGGCGCGGATCAGGGCTCTCGATGAGATCGGCGTCCGTCCTCGGTCTGCTGCTGCTGGTCTCGTGCGGTTATCGGCTGGTCGATCCGGCCGCCGCCGATCAGCCTGCCATCATGGTCCCGGTCACCGTCAACAACACCGAGTGGCGCGGTGCCGAAGCCGACATCACGCGCTCGCTGCGGCGCAATCTTGAAGCGCAGCTCGGCCTGCCGTTGGCGGCAAGCGGCGGCCAGGATTTGGTCCTGCATACCCGCATCAGCGAAATCCACCGCAACGCCTCGGTGCTCAACCGCCAGGGCGGCGCCACCCTCGGTTCGACCCGCCTGCGCATTGACTGGCAATTGGTCGACCTTGCCGGCGAAGAGCAGGTGGCCGGTTTCGTCGGCCGTGAGCTTGAGTTTTTGACCGGCGCCGGCGAGCGAGCCGAAACCGCGCTGGCAGAGATTTTCGAAGATCTGGCGGAACAGATCGTAATGGAGGTGGGCAGCCATCTCACCCGTCCCGCCCACCAGACATGAGCGAACCGCAACCCCAGAAACCCAACCAGCAGCCGGGCGAACAGCCCCAGCGCCGGTCCTCCCTGCCCTTTGCGGTGATCTTCCTGGTGTTGCTCGCGGTGCTGGCGATCAAAGGCAGCGAGCAGAGTTCGCGCGACATCAGCGAAGACGCGTTCCTGTTCGAGCTCTACACCGGCGGGGTGCTCGAGGTCAGCGCCGAAGACCAGACCACCTTCAGCGGCAAACTGCGCCGCGCCGACGGCAGTGGCCTTACCACGCCCTTCCAGGTCACCGTCGACAACACCGGATCGATGCACGAAAAGGTGCGCGCGCTGCAGGCCAAAGCGCAGAAGCTCGACCCCAAGCCGCTGCGCCTTACCGAGGTCGAAGACCGCGTGGGCAACAGCTCGCTGCGCCCGCTCAAGGCCTACGCGCTGACCATCCGCCAGCTGTCGCTGCCCGGAGACAAAGAAAGCCCGCCGGTGCAGCGCGAGCGCTTGTTCCTGGACTACCTCGACCAGGAGGGCAGCCACTACGCCGAAGTCATCGGTCAGACCGGCAAGACCATCGACGTGCAGGCGGCCTACAGCCTGCTGCATGGCGTCGGCAGCGAAATGGAATTCCTGCACTTCGATGCGGTCAACTCGCTGGAAACCAAGAAGGCCGGTTCCTTCAGCATGTTCATGTTCACCTTCGGCCCGGTGCTGCTGTTCATCCTGGTGATCTGGTGGTTCATGTCGCGGCAGATGAAGGGACAGGGACAGGGGCTGTTGTCCTTCGGCCGCTCGCGCGCGGTGGTCTACAACACCGAGAACAAGACCGGCATCACCTTCGCCCACGTGGCCGGCATCGACGAGGCCAAGGAAGAGGTTTCCGAGATCATCGAGTTCCTGCGCAATCCGGACAAATTCCGCCGCCTCGGCGGGCGCATCCCGCGAGGTGTGCTGCTGGTCGGCGCGCCCGGCACCGGCAAAACCCTGTTGGCCAAGGCCATCGCCGGCGAGGCCGACGTGCCCTTCATCTCGATCAGCGGTTCTGATTTCGTCGAGATGTTCGTCGGCGTCGGCGCCAGCCGCGTGCGCGATCTGTTCGAGCAGGCGCGCAAGGCGGCGCCGTGCATCATCTTCCTCGACGAGATCGACGCCGTCGGGCGCAAGCGCGGCTCCGGCATGGGCGGCGGCAATGACGAACGCGAGCAAACGCTGAACGCGATCCTGGTCGAGATGGATGGCTTCGGCACCGACACCACCATCATCGTCATCGCCGCGACCAACCGCCCCGACGTGCTCGACGCCGCGCTGCTGCGGCCGGGCCGTTTCGACCGCGAGATCATGGTCGACCTGCCCGACGTCAAGGGCCGCGAGGAGATCCTCAAGGTCCACTCCATCGCGGTCAAACTGGCGCCGGAAGTCGATCTGAGCATCCTTGCGCGCGGCACCCCGGGTTTCTCCGGCGCCGAACTCGCCGCGCTGGTCAACGAGGCGGCGATCATCGCGGCGATGCGTGAGCACGCTTACGTGCGCCAGGAAGACCTCGAAGAAGCGCGTGACAAGGTGCGTTTCGGCCGCCAGAAAAAGTCGCAGGTAATGGACGCCGACGACAAGCGCATCACTGCCTACCACGAGGCCGGCCACGCGGTGGTCAACTCCTTCATGGAGCACAGCGATCCGGTGCACAAAATCACAATCATTCCGCGCGGCATGGCGCTCGGCGCCACCATGATGCTGCCGGAGAAGGACCGCATGCACTGGTCGCGCAACCGACTGCTGGACCTGATCTGCGAACTCTACGGCGGCCGCGTCGCCGAGGAGCTTTTCTGCGACGACATCACCACAGGAGCCTCGAACGACATCGAACGAGCCACCCAGATGGCGCGGCGCATGATCACCCACTGGGGCATGAGCAGCAACCTCGGAGCGGTCAACTTCGGCCAGCGCGTCGGCAATGACTTCCTCGGCAACGAGTACGGCATGGGCACCGATCACTCCAATACCACGCAGCGCAAGATCGACGAGGAAGTCAGCGAGATCCTCGAGCAACAGCTCCTGCGCGCGCGCGGCATTCTCGAAAAGCAGCGCGACCTGATGGAGCGCGTCGCCCAGGCGCTGCTCAAGTACGAGACGGTGAGCAAGGAAGATTTCAAAAAGCTGGTCGAGGGCTGTGCGATCGAAGATCTGCGCCCGCCGACCACCGGCGCCACGCCGCCGCCGCTGCCCGCCGTCGAGGCGCCGCCGCAAGCGGCTACCGAAAGTGACCCCAGCGGCCAGGTCGCGCCACCGCCCGCACCGCCGTCGCCGCCCCTGCCCCCGACTCCGCCGCGGCCCGAAGGCGGCCCGGCCTGAGGATGAACGCGGCGGCTCCTGCACCCTGGCAAGTGCCGGGTTATGGGCGCCCCCACCACTGCTTGCCGCTGCCCGGCGGCTGCTGGCGTGGTCCGGCGCCAGCCAGCGCCGACGACCATCGAGTCCTGCACAACGCCGGCGTCGAGTACGTGGCCCAACGCGCCGACGGCAGCGCCGCCTACCGCCTGCCTGCCGCCGGGCCGGCGCCCTGGTGGGTGCATGGTTTTGTTCCTGGCCATGCCGGAAGCGAGGGTGTCCCGCGTGCCGCGGGAGCCGCGGAGGCCGATAGAGCTAGGGGAGCCATATTAGATCCGCAGAGAGAACGCGGGGCCTGGATTCTGGCGCGGCTGGCGGCCGCCTGGCACGCCCATCGGGCGGCGCCGCCGCAGCCACAATGGATGGCGATCCTCAACCTGACCCCGGACTCCTTCAGCGACGGCGGCCGTTATTACCAGGGCGGCGAACTGGGTCACGAAACTCTGCTGGCCAGCGCCGAGGAACACCGCGCCATGGGCGCCGCGTGGCTCGACCTCGGCGCCGAGAGCACGCGTCCCGGCGCCGAAGACGTGCCGGAAGAAGTCCAATTGCAACGCCTGTTGCCGGCCCTCGAAACCCTCGCCGCGGTGGGCCTGCCGTTGTCGGTCGATACGCGTTCGGCGGCGGTCGCCGACGCCTGCCTGGCCGCCGGCGCGACCATGGTCAACGACGTCAGTTTGTTGTCGGACCCGCACATGGCGGCGGTGTGCGCGCAGCATTCGGCTGCGCTGGTGCTGATGCACAGCCGCGGCAACCCGCGCAGCATGGCTGGCCTTGACCACTACACAGATCTTCTCGGCGAAGTCGCCGACGAGTGGGTGACGGCGGCCGCGCGGGCGTGCACCGCCGGCTTGGATCCTGAGGCGATCCTGCTCGATCCCGGCATCGGATTCGCCAAAAATGCACAGCAGAGCCTGAGCCTGCTGGCCCAGTGCGGGGCATTGCGCGCGCTGGGCTATCCGTTGCTGGTCGGGCCCTCGCGCAAGTCCTTCCTCGGCGCTGCCCTGGCGAGTGCCGCGCCCGGCGCACGCGACTGCGCCAGCGCCGGAGTTGCGGCTTCCTGCGCGCTGCAGGGAGCGGCTATCCTGCGCCTGCACACCGGCGCCTACTGGGACGCCGTGGTGGCTGCCGCGGCCATCGGCCGGCTTGGCCACTGCAAGCCCAGCGCGTCCGCAGCCCCCGCCTGATGCCAACGGCCTGGAATCTCAATACCCTCTTCCGCACCGGGATCGAAATCCTGGTGCTGTGGGTCGCGATCTACGCCATCTTGCGCTTTCTGCGCAACACGCGCGGCTTCGGCATGCTGCGTGGGCTGGCGTCCTTCATGCTGCTCAGCGTGATCCTGTTTCAGGGACTTGACTATTACCCGGGTGTACCCACGCTTGAGGCGATCCTGAAGGTGGTCGGCCCAGCTTTGGTACTGATCGTGGTTATCCTGTTCCAACCAGAATTGCGCCAGGGCATGGCGCGCGTCGGCCGCACCGGCTTCCTGCGCATGTTCAGCCGCAATCAGAGCGAGGACGAGACCGTCAGCCGCATCGCCGCCGCCTGCCGACGCATGGCCAAGGAACGCGTGGGCGCGCTGATCGCTTTTGAACGTGGCGTGTCGCTGGCGCCCTTCCGCGATTCCGGCACCCTGGTCGACTGCCCGATTTCGGGCATCCTGCTCGAGACCATCTTCTTCCACGGCAGCCCGCTGCACGACGGTGCGGTGCTGATCCAAGGCGACAAGATCTCGGCGGCGTCTTGCATCTTCCCCCTGTCGACCAACCCCGAAATCCAGCGCCGCCTCGGCACCCGCCACCGCGCCGCGATCGGCCTCACCGAAGAGACCGACGCCATCGCCATGATCGTGTCGGAAGAGACCGGGCGCATTTCGCTGGCCAGCGCCGGGCGACTGTTCGAGGCCATCCCCTATGACCTGGTCGAAGAGCGCCTGATCAATCTGCTGCGTGAGACCAGGCCCGAGCGCGAGCAGCCCGAGGCGGAGGCCGTGGCATGAACCGACTGCGCCGCCTGTTCCTGCACGATCTCGGCCGCAAGGCGCTGGCGCTGGTGATCGCGGTGTTCGTCTGGTGGCGCGTGGCGCTGTCGATTGCGGTCACGCAAAGCCATAACTTCCAGGTCATCCAGGTCGCTGAAACCGGCACCCCGGTCGACCATTCGCTCGAAATCGAGGCTCCGGAGGGCTGGTTGCTGGTCACCCCGCGCAGCGGCAGCAGCAGCCCCATCAGGTTCAAGGGCACCGTAGACGACTTGACCGATTTCTTCGAGTTGCAGTGCGCCGCGACCTATAAAGCCATTTTCAACGCCGGGGATTCTGACGATAATTTCACCATCAATGTGACTCCCGAGGAGCTGGAGTGGCTGCGACCGAGCAACGCCAAGGTGCTGCTCAGTGAAGTCGGGGAACAGAAGGCCGGCGAACAGAAGGCCGGCGAACAGAAATTAACCCTCGAGTTTGAGCGCGCGGGGACCTACCACCTGCCCTTGGCTCCAGGCCACGTCGACATCGTCGGTTCGCCGCGTGACTCCTTTGAAGTCGTTCGGGACGGCATCGTATTCGACCCCAACGGCGTGACCTTGAGCGGACCGGTGAGCGAAGTGCGCGGAATCGAGCAACTCACCCAGAAAGGAGACCTGCTCACCAAGCTGCAGATTCCGATCGATGCCGCGCAGGATATGCGCCGCATCCTGCGGCTGAGCGATACGGCCCGAGCCAACGGCCTGGTCATGGTGCCCGAAGTGATCAGCGTCGTTGTGCCGATCCGCGCCAACTACCCACTGGCCGACACCGGATGGGCACCCAGAGAATCCGCCTTCCACATGGTCGGCACTCCCCCCTCTGCCCCTGCCGAGGGTCTCGCCTGGACCTTCGATCCGCCGACGGGTGCGTGGCGAGTGAACTACCGACCAGAACCGGGACTTACGCTGTCGCCGCGGGACATCACCGACGATTTCCTCCATCAGCACGTGCAGTTCCTGCTGCCCTTGAACCTGCTGCCCACCGACGCGCTGGACGGGGCCAGTCTGACCCTTGAGGTCAAGATCGTCAGCGGGGACCTGTTTGAAACCGTCGAGGAACGGCGCCTTCTGGAGCGCTCCCTG
>JAJFFB010000174.1 GCA_021776925.1 Planctomycetota bacterium
GGCCGCAGCCTGCTCCGGCGACATGTAGAACGGCGTGCCCAGGAAGTCGCCGGTGCGGCTCAGCACCAGATCGTCCTGCACATGTGCCAGACCAAAGTCGGCGACCTTGGGCTGTTCCTCCTCGGTGAGCAGGATGTTGCCCGGTTTGAGGTCGCGGTGGACGACTCCGTTGGCGTGGGCGTGGGAGAGTGCGTCGGCGATCCGCGCGAACAGCTCCGCCACTTCCCGGTAGTAGCCGTCCGGCGGCGCCTGCTGCTGGCGCATCTCGGCCAGGCTGTCGGCAAGGGTGAAGCCGCCCGGGACGAGCTCCTGCGCGATCCAGTGGACGTCGTCGGTCTCGCCCACTCCATAGGTCTGCACGATGCCGACGTGCTGCAGGCGTCCGCCGGCCTCGGCCTCGCGCTGGAAACGCTGCAGGGTCGTCGGACTGAAACGGAACTGTGGCTTGAGTAATTTCAGCGCCACACTCCGCTTCAGGGAGATCTGCTCCGCCTCCCACACCGAGCCCGTGCCGCCGCGACCGAGTTCTCGGATCAGTCGGTAGTCTCCGAATACGCTGCCGGTTTGGAACGCCAGGCGGCTTCCCTCCTGGCGAAAAGCCTCATCCAACTCTTGATGGTCGTGGATCAGTCGGCGGACTTCGGCCCTGGACCGGGCAGGAACCTGCAGCAGAAACTCGTCCGCCTGGACCACGCCCTGCTGCCTGACCTTAAGCCAAGCCTTGAACCAGCGCTCAACCTCTGCTTGCTTCCCTTTCATGCCAAAGGAGCTGTGTCAATCCAGACTGGTGGCGCGAGCGAGTCTAGCAACCAACCCCCATTCCTGCCGGCGGCTACAGATCAGCCAGGTAGCCGACCAGGTTGTAGCGGACGTCGTCGTTGATGTTGGTCAGGGTGTTGGTGCTGGCAAGGACCACGACCGAGCCGGGGCGGAAGACCAGGCCGGTGGTGGAGTGGAAGGCGTGCAGGTCTTCGTGGACCAGGTTGCCGAGGAACAGGTAGCCGAGGCGGATGCGCAGTTCGCCGGCGAAGACCTCGCCGAGATTGATGCGCTCGGCGCCGTCGACCACCGCGGTGAAGTCGGTCACCACCAGCCAGCGGTTGACCGGCACCACGTAGATGCCGCGGCGCTCCAGCGGAACGATGTCTTCCTCCTGACCGTCCAGGTTGACGATGCGGTCGGTGGCCGGCGGCCAGCTGGTGCTGCCCGCGGGGGGGGGCGGCAGAGGCGCACTGCCGGAGGCGCGTGTGCAGGCGTTGGCGCCGAGGAGGGCGACGAGGGTGATGGCAGCGAGAAAGAACAGCCTCAAGCGGAAGATGAACATGATTATGGAATCTACCAAGTGGCGATCACCGCTCTGGTCAAATAGCTGTGACCGTTCCGCAAATACCCGGACAGAAAACCCGCCATGTCGCTGGAAGCCCTGCGCTCTGAAGCACTTGCCTGTGAGCTTGAGGTGCGCGCCACGCTGCCGTTGTCGGCCTTGAGCGCCACGGTCATGGACCGCGTCGACCGCTGGCTGCAACAGGGCCGCGCCGGCTGCATGGACTATCTGCCGCGCCAGCGCCCATTGATGGAGAGTCCGGCGGAGTGGAAGCCATGGGCGCGCTCGGTGACGCTCTTTGCTGTGCCCTATTCCCGCGCAGCAGGTGGCTTTGCCGGGGGCGGCAATGTCGCGCGCTACGCCCTGGGTGCCGACTACCACAATCGCCTTGGCCGCCGCCTGCAACGCCTCGGCCGCGGTCTGCGCCGCGCCGGCATCAGCAGTGCCTTCCGTGCCTGCACCGACGCCGCGCCATTGCTGGAACGCGAATGGGCGATCCGCGGCGGCGTTGGGTGGCGCGGCAAGAACACCTTGTTGCTGGATCCACAGCACGGACCGTGGGTGTTGCTCGGCGAGTTGCTGCTCGACTGTGAACTGCCCGAATACACCGCCCCGCGAACACGCGTCGCCGACTGTGGCAGCTGCGTGCGCTGTCTCGAAGCCTGCCCCACGAAGGCCTTCACCGCGCCCTTCGAACTCGATCCGCGCTTGTGCGTTTCTTATCTCACCATCGAAAACCGCGGCCCGATACCGCGCCCGTTGCGAACGCAGGTCGGCGCGTGGGTTTTCGGTTGCGACGTGTGCCTCGAGGTGTGTCCCTTCGGTCATCACAGCGGGGACCACGCCGCGGCCTGGGGTCTGCACGACGGCATTGGCACGCGCAGTCTTGAGTCTGTCCTCGAAATCCCACAAGCCGACTTCGCCACCATCTTCGCCGGCAGCACATTGCGCCGCGCAGGCTGGGAGGGCTTGTTGCGCAACGTCTGCGTGGTGCTCGGCAACCTCGGCCGCGGGGGGGCCGCCCTGGAAAACGCCCTCGCCCACCATCCGTCGGCGCTGGTGCGCGGCCACGCCGCCTGGGCCTTGGGTTGTTTACAAGTCCGTGAACCTCTGCGCGAGCGCCTCCGTTTTGAAGACCAGGCGAGTGTGATCGAAGAGATTCACGCCGCCCTGGCGAACTGACAACCCAGGAACTTTGTTTTTACGGCTGCGGCCCGAAAACCAGGAGGGACCGGGTGTTTACACTTTCCGTGTTCCTATAAAAAGCAAGCTTTTTCAGAAAAAAAAGCGCAAGAATCCGCTACTGCGGCCCCGATCTCACCCTATGTTTTGAGTGGGCAGCTTGCCCGGTTCTTTCCTGTCCCATCCATCGAGCCATGAACTCGAACGTTCACTACTACAATCAGAAGAAGTACTGCCCGCACTGTCGGGAATACAAGCGCTACTTGCAAAGCATCGACGCATCCTACTGCGTTGCCTGCGGATCCAAGGTCCGCCTCTTCAGCAGCGCCGACAAGAAGGCCTTCCTCGCCGGCCTGCAGTCCGACAAGGAAGCCAGCAAGAAAGGCACAAAACGCGTTTCCTGATTGTCTCGTTTATCCCCGCCGGGCTCCTTAGCTTTCGGTCTTCCGCTTCCTTTTCCTCCCCTCCCGCGCATCCTCCGCAGCCTGCCCTGAAACCAGGGTAGGCTGTTTTCTATTGATCCTCCCCACCCTGCGTCAACTTGAGTATTTCGTCGCCATCGTCGACGAAGGCGGTTTCAGCCGCGCCGCCGAAGCGTGTCTGGTCACGCAGCCGGCGTTGAGCAGTCAGATGCAGCAGCTGGAACGGCTGCTCGGCGTGCAGTTGTTGGAGCGTGGCGGACGCAAGCTGCTGCTCACCCAGGCCGGCCGCACCCTATTGCCGCGCGCGCGCGCCGCGCTGCACGAGGTGCAGGAACTGGTCAGCGCCGCAAGTGCCGCAGGCGGCACTCTACAGGGTGATCTGCGCCTTGGAGTGATACCGACCATCGCACCCTATCTGCTGCCCGCGGTCCTGCCTGCGGTGCAGCAACGATATCCCCAGCTGCGCCTGCTGTTGAGCGAAGCGCGTACTTCCGAATTGGTACGCGAGCTGCACACCGGCCGCCTGGACCTTCTGCTTCTGGCTCTGGATACCGAGCTACACGGCGCCACCGTGTTCGAACTCTTCGATGAGGACTTCCTGCTGGCGCTGCCTGACAACCACGCGCTGGCAGGCCGGGAGCAGGTGCAGGAAGACGACCTCGAAGGCCTCGATCTGTTGCTGCTCGACGACGGCCACTGCCTGCGTGACCACGCCCTGGCGGCGTGCGGTGCCGCCGCCGGACAGGCCCACGGGGATTTTCGCGGCAGCAGTCTGAACACCCTGGTACGCATGGTCGCCGGTGGCATCGGAGTCACCTTGCTGCCGCAAATGGCCGCGGCTACCGAGGTACGCAGCGAAGACCCGATCGCCCTGGTGCCGCTGGCCAGCACGCGCCCCGGCCGTCGCATCGGCCTGGCGTGGCGCCCGCACTCCGCACGAGAAGAGGATTTCCGCCTCTTGGCGATTGAGTTGAAGCGGGCCCACTGAACGGCGGGGGCGGATCCGAAGGACCGCCCCAGCATCAGTTCGGCCTTCTACAGCACGTCGACCTTGTACCAACCGGTGGCGTGACGGCTCTGCAGCGCCTGTAGCCATAGGGTCCGTCCTGCGGCAGCGCTGGGAACGATGAGCGCCAGGAGGGCATCCCCGGCCGCGTCTGCGACTGAGTGGCCGAGTAGGACCGGGCTTTCCAGGCTAAGCGTGGTGCTCAACTGAGGGACCTCGGTGAGGCCGGTGTCGTTGAGGCCGTAGACAAAATAGACCTGGCTGCCCGGGGTGGCGCCGTGGGCGATCAGGGTGACCGGGGACCCAGCGGACAAGGGGGATTCCTCGAGCAGGAAGGGTGCCGGCCGCAAGTCGTAACGCGCCATCCAGGTGCGCCAGGAAGTTGTGCAACCGTTGCTGAACTGGTGATGGCCCCAGAAGCTCCCGGCCACGACCGGATCGAATTGGGTGGCGCTGTAGTCGCCCCAACGCCCGGTTGTATGTGGATTGTTCGACACCTGCACCACCTGCGCCGGACGGAAGGTGTTGAGCGGATCATTGGCGCCGCGGGTGACCCGGGCCATGGAGATGTATTCATTGGCCGCTGAGCGCGCAAAGGTGATCGCCGCGTTGTCGGCCGGGTCGACGTGGATCGAGGGGAAGAAGCTGGAGATCCCGCTCCCCAGATCGATCTCACCGGTCTGACGCGTGGTTGGATTGGCTCCACTCAGCGGCCAACCGTTCAGATCGAACTGGTACCAGCGCACCCGGGCTCTGGATTCGTTCACGTGGTGCACCGCCCAAAGGGCGTTGTTCTGTTCCGCCACACTCCAGAATCGAGGTTCGAACAGATTGGGCCGGATGCTGGTCCCTTTCTGGGGTGGCTGAGTAGGAAAGGTGTAGGCGTCGACAGGATGGGTGTAGGTCGTACGCTGGTAGGCGGTGAAGGGATCGGTAATCGCGTGGATGATCACCTCGGTGTTGTCTGAGGCCCGGTTCTCGGTGGATTGCAACATATAGAGGGTGGCGTCATTGCTATAGACCACCGGGACACCCATCGACTGCTGACCCGCGGCGGTAATCAGTTCGGTCACGAACGCGGGTGATCCCCCACTCAGGATCGAATCCTTGTCGATGATGTAGATCAGGAATCGGTCGGGGTTATGAAAATCCGCGGTCAATAGGACGAAGTCCGAACTGACCGACATGTTTGGAGAATCGATGTTGATGCCGACGAGTGCGGTGACGTCGAGGCGGTACTTGTGCCAGTCATCGACGTCGTCAGGAGTGGAGTCCTTGGAAACTGCGAGCAGGAACCGCGATCCTCCAGAGTTGGTCCGTTCCGAAGCCATGGCAAGAAAACGTTGTGCATGGGGATCCCATGCGACCTCCGGATCAAAGACAAAGTTGTTGGCGCCGAGGCTCCCCCAAAAACCGAAACTGTTTTCGATTTCGTCGAACCACTGCTGATTGCCGTCTTTGTCAAAGGCCGCGATTTCTCCATTGACCATGACCACGATTCGGTCCGGGCCGATCGCTGCCGCGGGGTCTGGAGGAGTCCATTTGGTCCCGGGCACAGCCTCGAAGCCGAAGTCCCCGCCAGCTGAGGCGAGCCCTGCCAAGGTGTCCTGTGGGATCCAGTCGGGATCGTAGATCGGCGGAATAGCGGCGAGGGCCTCGGCCGACAGGTCGGCGCTGAATGGCGGGGACGGCGGCTGCCGAGGTGGCTCAGGAGCATTCATGCCTACAGGCAGCCTCAGGCTGAGGTGCGCGGCGCTGGAATCCGAGTAGCCGCCATCGCCTGACCAGGCAAGGACCAGTTGATCGCAGTCGGTCCACAGGGCATGGCGGGCGCCACCGACGTCAAGCTGTTGCGCTCGGGGCCGGTGTTGGCTCGCAGATTCTGAGAGCTGCAAAACGCCGTGGCTGTCGAAGACCCTCATCTGCACCGAAACTTCGGCTGCCTGGTGTCGATTGAAGGCAATCAGAAAACCGCCCTGGCTCGAAGAAGCGACTTCGACCGCACTATTCCAGACCTGATCCGAAGACGCGACTTCGATCACCTTTCCAGCCGGGGAACCCGAGGCCAGGAACCGTCTGCATTCCACTCGGTACGCATCTCCTTTTGGCTTCATCCATGCGGCGACAAAACCCTCGTCAGCCAAGGTATCCACGGTGGGTTCAATTCCCCGTGCGCTGCCTTGCAGACGGAATTCCTCTCCCATGGGTCTGCCCGTGGCGCTTAGGAAGCGTGCGTAGATTCCCCCCACATGGCCGGGTGAATCCACATTGCGCGCCCACACCAGAAGGAAGCGCCCGTCACTCATCGCAGTGAGCTTGGCCAAGCGGTCGTGTCCATCGACCGTCACAGCAACCTCGGGCTCCTCACCGCCTTCGACACCAAGCAAACGCGTGTGGATCGAGGAATACGCCAGACCATCCTGACCGTGGATCACCGAGGTGAAGGCCGCAACCACGTTGCCATCCTCCCCTGCAGCCAAAGTGACTTCGATTTGGTCACCTAAGCGCCCCTGGTTGACCGGGATCTCGGCGCCCGCTTGGCTCAGATCGGCCTGGAAGCGGCGCGCGACCACTGCGCTGCCGCTGCCGTCCTGACCGGTCGATTCCCAGGCGAACCAGACGGCTCCATCCGCAGCGCTAACCACCGCGGGCTTTTGCTGCATTCCATGTAGATGTTGATTGACGTGGACCTCTTGGCTCAGCGGTCGGCCAAGCGGGTCGAACATGCGCGCAAAAACACCATAGGTGCCTGCTTCTTGGCGGCGACTGTCCCAAACAGCAATCAACCGGCCCTGCTCATCGGCGCCCACAGCCACGTGCCCTTGGGTACTCGCGGTGTAGACACTGGCACGGAGTTCCGCGCTGCGCCAGGACGGAAGCACTGAGATTCCATCGCTAGGTGTCGTTTGACGGGGCAGACAGCACGCCCACCAAAGCCCGAGGGCGACCGCTATTACCGGGGGAAGGTAGCGAAGTGGTGTGCGCATTCCTCCAATCTGGCCTAATTGAGACCGTCTCGCAACGACAATCGGGCCTTAATGAAGACCCGATGCCGTCTGCGCCTCGAAGGAGGGCGCACCCCAGCATTCTGAGCGAAAGCGTTTAGTTGACGTCGACTTTGTACCAGTCGGTGACGTGGCGGTTCTGCAGCGCCTGCAGCCACACCGTCAGGCCCGCCGCGCCATTGGGCACGTTGCGGGTCAGAGAGGCGTCGCCAGCAGCGTCGGCAGCCGCACTGCCGAGCAGTACCGGCGCATCCAGGCTGAGGGTAGTGTTCAGCTGCGGCACCGTGGTCAATCCGGTGTTGCTGAGGCCGTAGACGAAGTAGACGGTGGTGCCTGGATCAGCGCCGTGCGCCATCAGGGTGACCGGGGACCCGGCGGTCAACGGAGTCTCGTCGAGGACGAAGGGCGCCGCACGCATGTCGTAACGCGCCACCCAGGTGCGCCAAGACGAGGTGGAGCCGTTGGTGAACTCATGGTGGCCCCAGAAACTGCCGGGCTGCGCCGGATCGAGCTGGGTGCCGCTGTAGTCACCCCAGCGCCCGGAGGTGTGGGCGTTGTTTGAGACCTGCACCACCTGCGCCGGGCGGAAGGTGTTGAGTGGATCACTCGCACCGCGCGTGGCCCGGCCCATCGAGATGTACTCATTGGATGCGGAACGAGCGAAGGTGATCGCGGCGTTGTCGGCGGAATCCACGTGGATCGACGGGAAGAAGGAGTGGATGCCGCTGCCCAGATTGACTTCGCCCGACTGACGCGTGGTCGGATTCGAACCGCTGTGCGGCCAGCCGTTCAGGTCGAACTGGTGCCAGCGCACCCGCGCCTTGGTGTTGTTGACGTGATGCACAGCCCAGATCGAGTTGTTCGATTCGGCCACACTCCAGAAGCGCGGTTCGAACAGGAAGGGGCGGCTGCTCGATCCCCTCTGCGGCGGCTGGTTGGGGTAGGTGTAGGCGTCGACGGTATGGGTGAAGGTGGTGCGGCTGTAGGCGGTGAAGGGGTCGGTGATGGCGTGGAAGATCACCTGGGTGTTGGTGGAGAATTCGGTCGACTGCAGGATGTAGAGCGTGGCGTCGTTGCTGTAGACCACCGGCACCCCCATCGATTGCTGACGTGCACCCGAGATCAGCTCAGAGGTGACGCTGGGCGCACCCCCCCCCAACACCGAAGACTTGTCGATGACGTAGATCAGATACTTGTCCGGACCGAAGAAGTCGGCGGTGAGCAACACGTAGTCGGTGCTCACCGACATGTTGGGCGAATCGATGTCGTTGCCGGCCAGCGCGGTCACGTCGAGGCGGTACTTGTGCCAGTCATCGGCGGTATCCGGAGTCGCATCTTTCGACACCGCGAACAGGAAGTAGGAACGGTTGTTGTTGCTGCGCTCCGAGGCCATGGCGAAGAAGCGCTGCGCGTGCGGATCCCATTTGACTTCGGGGTCGAAGACGAAGTTGTTGGCGCCGAGGTTTCCCCAGAAACCGAAACTGTTCTCGATCTCGTCGAACCACTGCTGATTGCCGTTCTTGTCGAAGGTGGCGATGCGGCCGTTGGTCATCACCACGATGCGGTCAGGACCGACCGCGGCCTCGGGGTCGGGCGGGGTCCAGCCGGTGCCGGGCACGGCTTCGAAGCCGAAATCTCCGCCGGCGGCGGCGAGGCCGACCAGACGATCCTGCGGCACCCAGTTGGGGTCGTAGATCGGCGGAATCGCGGCCAGTTCTGCCGCCGACAAATCGGCGCTAAAGGGCTGCGCGACGCCCAGCGCGGGCGGCTGCGGAGCAATGAGATCAAAGGGCAGGCGCAGGCTGAGATGGACCGCGCTGGAGTCGCCGAAGCCGCCGTCGCCGGCCCAGGCGAGAGCGAGCTGGCCCTGACCGGTCCACAGCGCGTGGCGGCCACCTCCCATGTCGAGCTGCTGGGAGCCCTCTTCGTGGCGCGTGGCCTGCTCTGCCGAGACAAGATCACCCTCGCGATCGTAGATCCGCATCTGCACCGAATCGTGCTCGGCGTGTTGCTGGTTGAAGGCGACCAGGAAATGGTCTTCGCCACCTGCGGCGACTTCGACCGCGCTGTTCCAGGCGTGCTCAGCTGTGGCCACCTGAATCACTTCACCGCGCGGCGTTCCGGCGGCATCGAAGCTGCGGCACTTCACCGCGTAACCCTCGGCTTGTTGCTGCATCCATGCAGCGAGGAACCCGCCGCCGGCGAGCGCGTCGACGCTGGGTTCGATGCCGTCAACGCTTCCATCAAGCAAGAACTCCTCGCCCAGGACCAGTCCCTTCGCGTCGAGGAAGCGTGCGTACACCCCCCCCTCGTGTTCGAGCGGGCCGGCACTGCGCGCCCATGCCACCAGGTAGCGGCCATCCTGCAGAGCAGTGATCTTGGGCAGGCTGTCGCGGCCGTCCGCAGAAGCGGCGACTTCGACTTGCGCACGACCTTCGACGCCGAGCAGGCGCGCGTGGATCGAGGAGTAGGCCGACCCATCTTCCTTCAGCGTGACCGAGGTGAAGGCGGCGACCACCCCACCGCTCATGCCGGCGGCCAGAGTGACCTCAGCCTGGTCGCCATCGCGCTTCTGATTGACTGCGATCTCGGGGCCGGAGCTGCGCAGGTCGGCGGAGAAACGCCGCGCCACCACAGCACTGCCGCTGCCGTCCTGGCCGGTAGACTCCCACGCGAACCAGACCGCGCCGTCGGCGGCGCTCACCACCGCCGGCTTGCGCTGCATGCCGAGCAGGCTGCGGTTGACGTGGACCTCGTGGCTCAGCGGGCGGCCGAGCGGATCGAAGAGGCGCGCAAAGACGCCATAGGTGCCGCCCTCCTGGCGGCGGCTGTCCCAGGCGGTGATCAGGCGGCCCTGGGAGTCGGCGGCCACGCTGGCATGCGCCTGGGTGCTGGGAGAATAAACGCTGGCGCGCAGTTCTTCGGCGCGCCATTGAGAAGCCGCTGCGACCTCGTCCGCAGACTCGCTTTGGGGTGTCTGGCTGCAGGCCCACAACAGGCCGAGGGCAGCGACAGCCACCGGAGTGAGGGAATGGGAGGGAATGCGCATTCCACCAATCTCGCCCATTGGCCGGATTCACGCAACGCCAATCAGCCCTTTTTGCACTCTGGTATCAGTCGCCGGAACGCTCCCCCAGCCTGCGCGCCAGCAGGGCGGCGCGGCCTTCGGCCCCGGCACGGTTGCCGAGGTGCAGCAGGCCCTCGACCGGCATCGCCACGCCGATCGCGTTCAGGGCGATGGTGTCGCCGAACATGCGCGCCGCCACGTTGCGACCGATCTGGGCTTCGATGTAGCGCGTGAAGGCGGCCTGGTCCTGCGCGGCAATGCCGTAGCGCAGCATCGATTCGGTGCGCAGCAATTCGACGTTGGCGTAGTCCAGCTGGAAGACGTGCGCGGGTCCGACCAGGAGGCGCACATCGCCGAAGTCGATCAGCTCCCCGCCCTCGGCAACCACGGTGCGGAACTCGATCGCCAGGCTATCCTGGGTCGCTTCGCCGCCGCACGCGCACAGCAGCAGCGCCGTTGCGGCGGCCAGGGCGAGCAAGGTCTTCATGCAGCCAGTCTAAACCCCGTGCCCCCGCCCCCCTTCCGTCTGTGCCTGTTGTTGACCCGCGCGCTGTGCCGGCTTGATCCGTTGCAGGTGGTCGAACAGGCGGTGCGCGGCGGCGTTGACTGCGTGCAGCTGCGAGAAAAAGAAATGAGCCGGGCCGAGCGCTACGCCTGGGGCGAGGAGCTGCTGCAGCGCTGCCGGCGGCTCGAAGTGCCGTTAATCATCAACGACGACCTCGACGTGGCCTTGGCCCTTGAAGCGCATGGGGTGCACCTCGGTCAGGATGATCTGCCGCCGCAGGCCGTCCGCGAGCTGTTGCCGAGCGATCGCTGGATCGGCTGGTCGACCCACAACCTGCAGCAGCTCGATGACGCCGCCGACCTGGGGGTGGACTACGCCGGGTACGGCCCGGTCTACGCTACGGCGACCAAGGGATACGCCAGCGGCCTCGGCGTCGACGCGCTGTGGCAGGCGGCGGTGCTCGCGCGCGTGCCACTGGTAGCCATCGGCGGCATCCGCCCGCAGAACGTCGGCACCTTCCCTCCTGGAATCGGGGTCGCGGTGAGCAGCGCGCTGTGTGCCGCCGAAGATCCCGCAGCGGTGGCCGCCGCCTTCCGCGAGCGGCTTACTCCCTCAGCGGGCGGCTGATCAAGGCACAGAGCGCCTCAATCCCTCAGCGAGCGGTTGATCCGGGCACGCGGCGAGCGCGGCCAGATCGAGCGGCGGCCTGAATCCAGGCGCAATCTCAGGCTTCGCTGGGAACGACGCGCGCGATCACCAGACCGCAGACCAGCCAGGTCAGGACGTGGTCGAAGACCAGTACCATGCCCCACTCGAGGGGATAGAGCAGGTAGTTGACCGAAGTCAGCGGCGCGACCAGCGAGACGAAGGCGCCAAGGCCAGCGACGAAGAGCACGCGCTGGAAGTAGCTCAGCCCCGCACGCGTCATGGTGAGCAGACTGGCGGCGAGGAAGGCGGCGAGGATGCTGAGGACCAGGCCCTTGACCATCATCATTGGGTTGCGCATATCGACGCCGGTCGGCCACAGGTGGATCACCGCGTAGGGGCCTTGCTCGGCCTGATCCTGCATGGCTTCCACGGCGGCCGCCTGGTCCTCGGCGCTGAGACTTTCATCGCTGGGAATCTGCGGGATGAAGTAGGTGCCTTCACCCTGTTCGAGGGTGCTGAACCAGGCCGACAACTGGGTGTCCTGCTGGACTTCGGATTTGAACTCCTGGGTCGCGGCCTTTTGCACCGGCAGAGCGACCCACAGAACGAAACCCATCAGGAAGGCGGCAAGGCCGCCGAGCAGACTGGCGAGGAGGATCCGGTTCATGGTGTGGTGGCGATGGGGACCGTAGTTATCGGGTGGAGTGGGCGTGAAGGACGTGGGCGACGCAGGCGGTCAGGCGCTTGCCGGTCGGCAGGTGCAGGAACTCGTTGGGGCCGTGGGCATTGGAGGCCGGGCCGAGCACGCCGGTGATCAGGAATTGCGCGGCGGGGAACTTGTCGCCGAGCATGCCCATGAAGGGAATCGACCCGCCCTCGCCCATGTAACCGGGCGGGTTGCCGAAGTGGCTGCGTGAAGCGGCGTCGACCGCCTGTTCCAGCCACGGCGCGAGCTCGGGCGCGTTCCAGCCGTTGGCGCCCTTTTCGGCGTGGAAGCTGACCGTCGCGCCGCTCGGCGGATCACTTTCGAGCAGCTCGCGCGCGGCTGCGGTGCACACTTGGTGATCGGCGGTCGGCGGCAGGCGGAAGGACAGTTTCAGCGCCGAGTGCGGCCGCAGCACGTTGCCGGCGTCGGCCAGATCGGGGAAGCCGCCGGCGCCGGTGTAGGACAGGCTCGGCCGCCAGGTGCGATTGAGCACCAGTTCGGTGCGGTCGTCGCCCATCGGCCGGGTGTCGCCGGTGAATGGATATTGCTGCCACACGCTGTCGCCAAGGATGTCGGCGCACACCTGCGCCTGGCCGCGCCGCTGCTCGGGAATGTCGACGTGGAAAGTGTCGAGCTTCAGACGCCCGCTGGCGGCGTCCTCGACGCGGTCGAGCAGCTGGCGGATGACGCGGAAACTCGACGGCACGATGCCGCTGGCGTCGCCGGAGTGCACTCCCTCGCTGAGCACCTCGACCTTGAGATCACCGGCGATCATGCCGCGCAGGCTGGTGGTCGACCACAGGCGCTGATAATCGCCGGCGCCGGAGTCCAGGCACACCACCAGGCTGACCGCGCCGATGCGCTCGGACAGATGGTCGATGTAGTAGGGCAGGTCGGGCGAGCCGCTTTCCTCGCACGCTTCGATCATGACCACGCAACGGCTGTGGCTGCCGCCGAAACGCTGCACCGCCTCGATCGCGGTCAGAGATGCGTAGGCCGCATAACCGTCGTCGGCGCCGCCGCGGCCGTAGAGCTTGTCGCCCTCGATTTTTGGCTCCCACGGGCCCAGGTCCTCGCGCCAGCCGACCATCTCGGGCTGCTTGTCGAGGTGGCCGTAGAGCAGCACGGTGTCGTCGCTGGCGCCGGGGATTTCCATGAAGATCATCGGCGTGCGCCCGGGCAGGCGCACGATCTCGAGCTCAAGGCCCTCGATCTGGCGCTTTCCGCACCACGCGGCGATCTGCTGCACCGCTTTCTCCATGTGGCCGTGCTGCTCCCAGTCGGGATCGAACAGCGGCGACTTGTTGGGGATGCGGATGTACTCGACCAACTCAGAAACGATCTCGTCGTCCCAGGTTTGATCAACGAAACCGGCAACTGCGGCCGGATCCATGGCGGAGGCTTGGGCGTCCATGCCCCCCAGGATAGTGCCGGGCTGTGCTAGCTTCCTGGCCATGTCAGAAGCAGCCGCCCCCGCCGCAAAGGCCAACGAGCACTTCAGCTTCATCTACTGGATCGCCAACTGGATGGAGCTGGTCGAGCGCTTCGCCTACTACGGCGTGCGCGTGGTCCTGCCGGTGATGATGGTCAAGGCGGTCGAACTCGGCTATCCCGAATTC
>JAJFFB010000175.1 GCA_021776925.1 Planctomycetota bacterium
CCCCGCCTGCAGCAG
The DNA here is from genome assembly GCA_021776925.1 of Planctomycetota bacterium. Classification (GTDB taxonomy): domain Bacteria; phylum Planctomycetota; class UBA1135; order UBA1135; family UBA1135; genus JAJFFB01. The sequence continues at coordinate 16 of JAJFFB010000175.1, forward strand.
CTTGCCTTCGGCAAGGGTGCGCCGCTGCCGCGCCTGGGTCAGCAGGGGATCATTGGCCGGGTCGTCGGAAATGGTCAGCAGCTTCGAGATCAACCGTTGCTGGGCTTGGATCTCGTGGACCTGCGCGAGCTGGGCCGGATCGGTGCTCTGATGGACGCGGGCCAGAGTGAGACCTTGGACACGGGTGGCGATCCCCTTCCAGTTCATCAGCTGGTCGCAGGCGCGGCGCAGGACTGGTTCGCCGCCGACCGACTGCGCAAGACCGAGATGGAAGCGGACCGCCTCGCCGATCTTGTCGAGGAATCCCATGCGCTCGGCTTCTCGCAGCAGGTACACCTGGGTGTGCAGGTATTGGAGCGCTTCTTCGATCGCGGCCTCGACGGTGCGCAAGGAATCGCTCAGCTCGCCGGCCTGCGCCAGGGAGCGGGCGACCCCGGTGCGCGCGGCCAACAAGGGCCGGGGTGCGTCCAGGTCGGCGGCGATCTCGGCGGCGCGGTGGAAGGACAGCTGCGCGGAGCGGGCGTGTTCCAGGGCATCGGCACCCTGGGAAGAACCTCCCATGGAAAGCTGCAGTGTGCCGAGCAGGGTCAGATCAGAAATGGCGGAGGCATCGCGCATGCGTTGCAGGGTGGTGCGCCGCCCGACCACGTCCTCGATGATCTGCAAGGCCTGTGCATAGTCCCCCATCTCGAAATGGAATCCTGCCTCGACTCCGCGCAGGTCAAGCAGCAGAGGGTGGTCGGGGCCTACCCCGCGCAGGGCGATGGCCTCGGCGCGGTGGATTGCACCCATGGCCTGCTGCACCTGTCCGGCGTTGAAATAGGCCGGGGCCAGGACCTGCAGGTCGTAGACGACCCGCTCCGACTCCGGTCCCATCACCTTTTCGTCAAACGCCAGGGCCCTTTCGGCGTGGTGGATGGCCTCTCCGTACAACCCCATGGTGGAACTGAAACCGGCCAGCGATATCAAGGCTGCCGACAGATTGGAGGGTTCGGTGGAGGCGTTCTGCTCCACGATCGGCAGGACCTGCTGGATCAGCGCGCGGCTCTCGGCGTATCGGGATTGCGCCCCCAGCACCACCGCCAGATTGGACAGAGAACTGGCGACTTCCGAGGACTCGGGACCGAAGGCATCCTGGTGCGCCATGACCGCCCGCCGGTAGTGGTGCGCCGCTTGATCCAGGAAACCGGCCTCCTGCAGGGCCACCGCGTAGCGGTGCTGGATCAGGCCGCGGAAGCGGTGGTTGCCAGGCATGTTCTTCACCGCCGAGGCGAGGCTGCGTTGGAACAGCTCCTCGGCCAGCGCGAACTGCCCCTCTCGCACCCGCGCCTCGGCGAGATTGACCCGGGTCATCAAGCTGTCACGACCGTCGACGCCGTGCAGTCGGGTTCTCAGCTCGAGGCCTTCTTCGAAGACCGTCGCCGCCTCTCCCGGACGGTTCATGTCCAGCAGCAGGATGCCGAGATTGTTGAGAGAGATGGCGTAGTCATCGCTGCCGCCGAGGCCGGTCTGGCGCATGAACTCCTGTTCGGCGCGATTGGCCTGTTCCGCCTTGGCGTGGTAGCCGAGGAATTGGTAGAGAAGGTTGAGGCGGTTCAGACACACCCGGATCAGGTGGTGGGTCGGCCCGAGCTCGCTGTTGACCAGTTGATGGACCTCTTCCACCGTCTGCAGCGCATCGGCATAACGCTCGTAGCCGTACTCGACCGACGACAGGTTGAGCATCGCGTCGGCGGTCCATTCCGGGTCGCCTTCGTAGGCTTGGATCCAGGCCTCGATCTGCGCGTGGGCGTCAGCGAGGTGGAGTTCGGTGCGCTGTTCCAGACTCAGCGCAGGAGCCTGCCCCTCGAGTAGTTCCACGGTGAAGGGGCCATAGCGCCCGTTGCCCGAAATCACCTCGATGCGGATTTCCTCTCCCGGATCAAGCGCGACTTCAATGCCCGGCTGGGTACCGAACCAGCCATCGTCATCCACTCCCAGGAGCTGGCCCTCGGTGTTCTTGACCAGGACAAGCGCATCAAAGAAAAAAGAGTGCGCTTGCAGGTGGTAGGTTCCCCCCTGGTCGCTGGCGAAGGAATAGGTGGCACCGGGCCGCGCTTCCCCCGAGGCGTTGGCGCCCAGCGCAGGATCGTAGGCTTCGGCTGGAATGAGGTGCGTCGCTGCGGGGCCCAGAGCTCCTTGCGCCTGCACGTCCAAGGTCAGACTGGGAAGCGGATCCTGTTCTTCCTGGGCACCGGCGTCGAGGCAGAGCAGCAAGAGAAGGAGGAACATCAGGGTCCAATATATCGGGGACTCTCCGCGCAGTCGGCAGGCAAGGCTGCCGGTGGGATCGGCGGCGTGGAGACGACCTCGAGCAGGTGGCGCCGGCGGGACGTCCCTCAATAGGAATAGAGGTCGTCCTCGCCCCCCCCTGCGGTGGCGTTGAGGAGTGCCCAGGTCAAGGGAGCGGCGCTGGCCGCTGTCAACAACAGGGCCTCCGCGGCGGCAGGCAGGCGCCCCGCCCAGCGCGAGCGCGCCCACAGCCAGTGAAGGAGGGGCGGCGCCAACAGCAGCAGCAGCGCCGGAGCGCGTGCGTCGTCGCCGTACCAGTAGAGGTTGGCCGCAGCCAGCACCAGGATCAGGACCAGCGGCGGTGCGGCACGCCGCAGCCATGCGAAGGTCGGCTGCCACCAGCTCAGCACCATGAGCGCGCCGATGGCGGCGGCGAGGAAGCCGGCGACCTGAGCCATGCGCGCGCTGCCCCCCGCCATCAGCACCCCGGCAGCGAGCCCGGCCCACACCGTCCACGCCGGCGCCAGGCGAGCAGCGCTCAGCCTCCGGGCGCTGTCGCCCGCGGCCCAGGCGGTCATGGCGGCAGCGAAGCCGAGGCTGAGGCCGATCAGGACGAGTTCGCCGCGGCCCAGATAGCGCGGCACCAGGGCTAGCAGCATCCCATAGAGAAAGGGCGCGGTCAGCAGCGCGGCGAGCGCTGGAACCCCGGCACCGCCGGGCTTGCTGGCCCCGATCTTGCGCGGCAGGAGCAGGGCCGCCGTCGCGCCGCCGCCCCCCCCCCAGAACACCCATTGGTAGGAAGCATCGATCGGCATCGGCGAGCCGAAACTGAGCAGGAAACCGGTGACGAAGGCCAGCAACACGGCCAGCGCGCCGCAGCGCACACTGCCCTCGACTCCCAACCACGCACGCGCGGCCAGCGCCGCCAGGCCGGCAGCGAGACCCGGCAGAACCGCCGTGTACAGGACAACAAGAAACACCGTCAGCTGCCGAGCACGCCCTCGATGGCAAGCTCTACGGTGACTTCCTTGCCCAGACCCTGGGGCATGTAGTCGACGCCGAAGTCGAGCCGGTTGACGCTGAAGCGCGCTTCAAAACCGGCGCGCTGCTGACCGCGCGGCCCCTTGCCGGAACCGACCTGGCGCACCTCGGCGGTGACTTCCTTTTCCGTGCCGTGCATCTTGAGCAGACCGGTGACCGCGAAGACGCCCTTTTTGCCGGGCTTGACCGCGGTGCTGGTGAAGGTGATCTCGGGGAATTCCTTGACCGAGAAGAAATCGCCGCCCTTCAGGTGGCGGTCGCGACCAGCGTTGTTGGTATCGATGCTGTCGGCGTCGATGGTGATGCTGACCGAGCTCTTGGTCAGGTCGGCTTCGTCCATGACGATGGTGCCGCCGAACTTGCGGAACTGCCCGAAGGCGGTGCCGATGCCCATGTGGTTGACCCGGAAGTGCGTCCAGGAATGGGCGTTGTCGATGGCGTAGGTGGCCGCCGTCGTGGCAGGTGCCGTGGCCTCGGCCGTTGCAGGCGTAATGGCTTTCGGGGCGAAGTACAAAGCGCCGGCGGCACCGGCGAGCAGCAAGGAGGAGGCAAGTTTGGTAGCGGGAATCATGATTCTCGGGGCTTCGTGAAAGGACCTGAAATGTGACACACTTCTGGGGAGCCCAGTCTAGCAGTACAGGATTTACGCCAGGATCAACGCCAGGATCCAGCCAGGACGAAGGCGCCCCAGGAAGAAGGCCGACCGTGGCCGGAAGATTCCAGCCGGTTGCGCTTCAGCATGCTCAATTGGGCCTGGCGCAAGGCCGCCCCGACGGGTAGTCCGTGAACCCACAACTGCACATAGAAATCGCTCATCAAGCGGCTGGTGGTCACGTCATTGACCTCCCATAGGGAACTGATGACGGTATCGGCGCCGGCCAAACGGAAGGCGCGCCGCAGGCCGATCATCCCTTCTCCGGGGCGCGCGCGGCCAAGTCCGCTCTCGCACGCCGACAGCACCGCCAGGCGGACCCGGGACAGGTCCAGCCACAAGACTTCTTCAGCGGTCAGGTAACCGTCTTCTGCATTTGCAGGGATCCTCTGGTTGGCCCCGCTCAAGATCAAACCGGACAGCAGGCCGGGCATGCGCCCGACGAGTTGTTCCATGCCGGGTTTCAGGCGATAGCGGATCGCGCCGCTTTCATCCGGCGCTTCCTCCCACAGGCCCGGATTCCCGGATGGGTCGAAGAAACCGTGGGTGGCGAGATGCAGAACCTCGTAGCCGGGCATCGCCGCCTGCAGGCGGTCTTCACTCGGTTCGTCTCCGAGCATGAGCATGCGTTGGCCCACGTCGCCGAATTGTTGCTGGTGCATAGCCGACACGCTCCGCACTTCGGGACCGGTCCATGGCAGAGGCTGCCAGTAACGCCCTCCGAAGCGTTCGGTCGCCTCGCCGCCTGCTTGGAGGTCTGCACGCGACGGGGCGGGCGAGCCGTAATCGACTCCGCCAACGGCCAACAAGGAAGGTGGAAGTGAATCCGGACCGAGAGCTAGTGGCAACCAGGCGCCCTTCTCCTTCAATCCTGGCAAGGAGGCGAGATCCTGCAGATAGACGAAGGAGAATCGTTCGATCAGGAAGCGGCCGTCCTCTTGTTGCAAAACCTCGAAGGGCAGTCCGCCAAGAAAGGAGTCCGGAGAAAGATAGATCGCGTTCACGCCTTCCAGATCTTGGGACAACGGAGCGAATAGGGCCTGATAGGCGGCCTGAGCCGGCGGATCACTCGCCTTGAGCGTGCGCCCTCCGCGTGTACTCACCAGCTGGCGCAGGAAATCCTGAACCACCTTTTCGAGCTCGGGTGCGCGGCCGAGATCGAAGACTCTGGGCTCGGTCATGGCGGCGGTCGTCAGCCACGCCTGGACCATCGATTTCTGATTCGGCGGCAGGACGACCAAGTCCAGGGCCGCCTCGGATGGCTCCAGGCAGGTTTGCATCTGCTCAAAACTGGTGCGCTGCTGAGAGGAAAATTCATGAACGCTCACCAGTTGGCGCTCTAATTTTTCACGCTTGGTCACCAGCACATTGATCTGGTCGGCGCCCAAGGGCTGCGCGGTCAGCACCGCGGACAACTTGCTGTTGATCCCGCGCAATTCGTCCAGGGTCTGCAGTTGGGCTGGATCGAGCGCGGTCTGCAACTGATCGCGGCTGCGCAAGGCGGCTTCTCCGGCCCACCCTTTCCAGGTCAGGAGGGCCTCTGCCGCTCGTCGTCGGTAGGCAGGCTCGCTGCCAACCGCCAGGAAGAGAGCGCCGCCTACGCTTTCCTTCATCTTGTCCAGAAGCTGGAACCGTTCGACCTCGGGCAGGCGCGCCAAATGGAGATCCATGTACTCCCGCAGGCGGTCGGCCGCGTCTATGGCGTGGACGGCGGCCTCATCAGATCTTTGCGCCAACCACAGCGTGCGTCCGAGCAGGGTCAGACCCTCTACGGTGTCGGGATGGATCCGGCCCAGGATCCGTTCCCGTACCTGGATGACGTCGGAAATCAACCGCAGCGCCTCGTCGGTATGGCCGAGATCGAGATGGAAGGAAGCCAGGTTGTAACGCGCCTTGGCGAGGTCGGGATGATCGGTTCCATAGCTGTCCAACCAGATCTGGTGGGCTTGTTGCAATAGGCTCAGCACCTCGTTCGGCCGCCCCATGTCAAGGTAGAGAATCGCCAGGTTGTTCAGGGCGATGGCATAGCTCGGATGAGTTTCGCCGACGATCTTCTTCCAGACATCCTGAGCTTCCTGATAATAGGTGAGAGACTCGTCGAATCGCTGCTGACGGCGTAGCGCCTGGCCTAGTCCGCTCAAGGCTTCGGCCATCTGAACGCTTTCGGTGGACAGATGCAGGCGGCCGGAGTTGACCGCCTGGCGCAGCACCGATTCGGCCTGCAGCGGATCCCCTTGATCCAGGGCCAGGACGCCGACCGAGATCATGGTGTGGATGGTGTCCGGATGATCGGCGCCGAAGCGTTCCTGATAGATCGCAAGAGCCTGATCCAAAGCCTTTCTGGCTTCTTCGAAACGGCCCAGCTGGCGCAGGGTGCGCCCGAGGTTGGCCCAATAGCGGGCGACTCCGCTGTGCCTTGGCCCGGAAGCCGCGATCGCCCCGTCGAGGGCTTTTTGATAGCTCGCCAGAGCGCCGGCCAGGTTTCCTTCGTCAGAAAGCTGGACGCCGAGATTGTTCCAGGAACGGGCAAGATCGAGGTGTCCGGCGGGCAGGCGTTGTTGGCGGATGCGCAGGACGCGTTCATAGAGTTCCCTCGACTCCGTATAGCGCGCGCGCAGACGCAATAGACTGGCCAGCTGCTCAACGGACGTAGCGGTGTTCAGATGGTCAGGACCGAGTTCCTTCTCGCGTATGCGGACGGCCCGCTCGAGAAGATCCTGGGCTTCTTCATAGTTTCCCTTGGCCTTCAACAAACTGCCGAGGTTGGACAAGACGTTGGCCAACTCGATGTGCTCCGCGCCGGCGACCTCTTCCAAAATGGCGATCGAACGCCGGTACAAGGTTTCGGCGTCGGCGTAATTTCCAATACGGAAATGCAGCAGCGCCAGATTGTTGACGCTGATTGCAAAAGAGATGTTGCGGCTGCCCAAGACCTTCTCGCGCAGTGTCACCGCCTCTTCGATGGCGGCGAGGGCTTCCTCGAAACGGTCCTGGCGCTGCAGGATCAGACCGAGGTTGTTGAGGTTGCGCGCGATCTCGCGGTCGTGGTCCCCTGGCAGGCTGCGCAGGCGTTGCACGACTTCCTCCATCAAACGAATCGATTCCTGGCTATTTCCGACCAGCGAGTGCAGGCCGGCAAGATTGCCGAGGCTTTCCAGCACCAGTTGGTGGTTTTCAGGCAACAAGCCCTGGCGGATGGCGAGACTCCTGGCGGCCAGATCTACGGCTTGCGCATACTCTCCGAGGCGGTGATGCAACAAGGCGGCTCGATTCAATTTGTCGGCGACCGCGAGATTTTCTTCGCCGGCTTCCTCGGCGAGAACCCGTGCCGCTTCGAGATGGTCGTCGAGTTCGATCCGCACCTTGGCGGCACCGGTGGGAAGGGAGCGGGCGCCCTCGCGCAGCGACAGCGTGAAGGCGCCGGTGCGACCCTTGAGAGCGCAGGCCTGTACCTGATAATTCCCCGCCGGCAGGTCGAGGGCGATGCGTGCGTGGGTGTTCCACAGACCGTCATCGTCCTCGGCCAGCACCTCACCCTGCGCATCGCGCAACACCAGATAGGCATCGAAATGGTTGGAGTGCAGTTCGAGGCTGAAGGTGCCTTCGCGGGTCAACTCGAATTCGAAGCTTCCGCCGCGCAAGGCTTGTGCCAGCTGCAGCGCCGCCACCGCGGGGGTGGAATCCTCGGGAGAGGCCACGCTGATCTCGGCGCGGAGCGTCTGACCGACTTCGAGGGGCGGAAGCTGCTGCGGTCCGGCACAGCAGAGCAGGAGCAAAAGGGGCACATCCGCATCCTATCAGGGGATCGGAGGAGCCCCTTGACGCGGTAGAATGGTCGGCTTCTTTCGTTCCGATCAGACGATCATGCCGACAATCGAATCCACTCCTGAAATGGTCTCGGGCGTCTACGCCCGCATGCGCGAGAACCTGGAAATGCTGGGCAAGAGCCTGGCACGGCCGCTGACGCTGGCCGAAAAGATCCTGCTCGGCCACCTCGACGACCCTTCCAAACAGGAGCTCGAAGCCGGTTCCGCCTATCTGCTGCTGCGCCCCGACCGCGTCGCCTTGCAGGACGCCACCGCGCAGATGGCGCTGCTGCAATTCATGATGGCCGGCAAGGACGAGACCGCGGTGCCGTCGACGGTGCACTGCGACCACTTGATCCGCGCGCACCAGGGATCGGGTTCCGACCTCCCCGTGGCCAACGATGAGAACCGCGAGGTCTACGACTTCCTCGCCAGCGTGGCTTCGCGTTATGGGCTGGGTTTCTGGAAGCCCGGAGCGGGCATCATCCATCAGACCGTGCTCGAGGAGTACGCCTTTCCCGGTGGGTTGATGGTGGGCACCGATTCCCACACTCCCAACGCTGGCGGACTCGGCATGTGCGCGGTCGGCGTCGGTGGCGCCGACGCGGTCGACGTCATGGCCGGATTCCCGTGGGAGGTGCTGCAGCCCAATGTGCTCGGGGTCAAGCTGAGCGGTCGTCTGCAGGGCTGGGCGGCGCCCAAGGACGTGATCCTGAAGCTGCTCGGCATCTTGACGGTCAAGGGTGGCACCAACCGCATCATCGAGTACTTCGGCGAGGGCACCGCGTCCTTGTCGTGCACCGGCAAGGCCACCATCTGCAACATGGGCGCCGAACTCGGCGCGACCTGTTCGGTGTTCCCTTACGACCAGCGCATGGCCGACTACCTGCGCGCCACCGGCCGCGGCGGGCTGGCCGATCTGGCCGATGAAAACCTCGACCTGGTCACCGCCGACGAAGGCGCGGACGGTTACTACCAGGAGATCATAGAGATCGATCTGTCGACCCTCGAGCCGCATCTGGTCGGCCCGCACACCCCCGACCTCGCGCGCCCGATCAGCGCGATGAAAGAGGCGGTGGAGGCAGAGGGTTACGTCGACGAGATCAGCTACGCGCTGATCGGTTCGTGCACCAACTCTTCTTATGAGGACATCTGCCGCGCGGTCGACGTCGCGCTCCAGGCCAAGGAAAATGGCACGCCGCTGGCCACGCCGCTGATGGTTTCGCCGGGTTCCGAGCAGATCCGCGCCACCATCGAGCGCGACGGCCAGCTCGCCGAACTGGAGAGCGCCGGCGCCACCGTGCTCGCCAACGCTTGTGGGCCGTGCATCGGCCAGTGGCAACGCGACGGCGTCGAGCAGGGCACGGTCAACACCATCGTCACTTCCTTCAACCGCAACTTCAGCGGCCGCAACGACGCCAACCCGAGCACGCTTGGCTTCATTGGCAGTCCGGAACTGGTGATGGCGCTGGCGATCGTGGGGCGCATCAGCTTCGATCCGCTGCAGGAGGAAATCGAGGGGCCGAACGGCTCGTGGAAATTGACTCCGCCGAAGCCGGCGCCGGACATCCCCGCCGATGGTTTCGTGCGCAGCGTCGCCGGCTATCAGGCGCCCACCGTGGGTACTGCTGCCAAGATCGAGGTCGCACCCGACAGCGAACGCCTGCAGTTGCTGACTCCCTTCGTGCCTCTGGCCGCTGAGCAGTACCAGCGCATGCCGCTGCTGCTGAAGACCGCCGGCAAGACCACCACCGACCACATCTCACCGGCGGGCGAGTGGCTGCGCTTCCGCGGTCACCTCGACAACATCTCCAACAACATGTTCGTCGGCGCGACCAATGCCTTCACCGAGGGCATCGGCACCACGCGCAACCCGGTGGATGGCGCTGCCGACGTGCCGGTGCCGACCGTGGCACGCGCGCTCAGGGCGGCCGGCTCGCACTGGGTGGTGGTCGGCGACGAGAACTACGGCGAGGGTTCCAGTCGCGAGCACGCGGCGATGTGCCCGCGCTTCCTCGGCGCCGCCGCGGTCATCGTGCGCAGCTTCGCGCGCATCCACGAGACCAACCTGAAGAAGCAGGGGGTGCTCGGCTTCACCTTCGCCGATCCCGCCGATTGGGACAAGGTGCAGGAGCAGGACATGGTGTCGCTCGAGGGACTCGAGATTCTGGCGCCCGACAGCAAGGTCTACGCGGTCTTCCATCACACTGATGGCAGCGAGGACCGGATTGCTCTCAGACACACCCTGAACGACGAGCAGATCGGCTGGTGGAAGGCCGGCTCGGCGCTCAACTCGCTGCGCAACGAAGCCGCGGTCTAAGGCGGCGCTGCCCGTGGCCCCCCCCCACTGCGCAGTCATCACCGGCGCCGGCAGCGGCATCGGCCGCGCCATCGCCCAGCGTTTCCATCGCGAGGGCTCGCACCTGCTGCTGGTCGGCCGCCGCCGCGACAAGCTGGAGGAGACGCGGGCTTTGCTGGATACCGAGCGCATCCACCTCGCGGATCTTGACGTCGCCGAAGCCGGTGCGATGGATGACGCGGTCACCGCTTTCGTCGAAGCCGTCGGCCGTGTCGACGCGCTGATCGCCAACGCCGGCATCAACCCGCTGCGCGCCGACACCCTGCACACCGACGACGCCAACTGGGACGAGACCATCCGCGTCAACCTGACCGGCGCACACCGCAGCTGCAAGGCGGTGCTGCCGCACATGATCGAACAGCACTCCGGTGCCATCGTCACCCTCGGTTCGATCTCGGGCCAGGTCGGCATGGCCGAACGCGCCGCCTACGGTCCGACCAAGGCCGGCGTGATTCAATACACGCGCAACCTCGCGGTCGACTACGCCTCCCACGGCATCCGCGCCAACTGCATCTGCCCCGGCTTCGTCGTCACCGACCTGGTGCGCCCGTGGCTCGACTCGCGCCCCGCCGAAGTCCGCGCCCAGATCGAACGCGCCCACCCCCTCGGCATCGGCGCCCCCGACGACATCGCCGGCGTCGCCTGGTTCCTATGCAGCACCGACTCCCGCTGGATCACCGGCACCGACCTCTCGGTCGACGGCGGGTTTACCTGTCTTTAATCCGGGGACCCCTTTTGGGAAAGGTGGTTTGGCACGGGATTATTCTATTTTTCCGCCGCATCATTTGGAATTCCGTTAGGGTGGAATCTACACCACTCGCCTGTTCCATCCTTAGATGTAAATCCCCATGTCTTTACACGCCCTCAAGATGAAATGGACTCTATTCCAGTTGCCTGCAGCAGTCATACTGCTGATTGCTTCCGTCTCTGCGCAAGGGGTGGGTGGCGGGACCGAGCTGGTTTATCTTCTGGATGGCGAAGCCAGGAGTGATTTCTTCGGCTACTCCGTTGCGAGCGCAGGCGACGTCGACGGAGATGGCATGGATGACCTGATTGTGGGCACCCCCTTCGCACACACTGGGGACCTGCCTGGGACTGGATTGGCAGAGGTTTATTCTGGAATCGACGGCTCACTTCTCTATCAATGGCAGGGCGAGGCGGAGAGCGACTGGTTCGGTTTCTCCGTTTCCGGTGCAGGCGACGTCAACGGAGATGGCTACGACGACCTGGTGGTGGGCGCCCACCTGACCGATATTGGAGGCCTTGTAGACGTAGGGTCGGTTTTTGTCTATTCGGGGGTCGATGGCGCCCTTCTCTATCGGATGGACGGCGAAGCTTCGGGGGACTGGTTCGGTTACTCTGTTTCTGCTGCCGGCGATGTCGACGGGGATGGTTTTTATGACCTGATTGCAGGCGCTCACCTGACCGATCGCAGCGGTCGTATGGACTCTGGCAGTGCCTATGTCTTTTCCGGAGTCGACGGCTCGCTTCTGCATCGACGGGACGGCACAGCCGCTGGGGACTGGTTCGGTTTCTCCGTCTCCGGTGCCGGGGATGTCAACGCCGACGGCTTAGACGACCTGATTGTGGGAGCGAAACTCGCCAGCCCTGGCGGTCTCCAGACTGCTGGCTCGGCCGCTGTCCTTTCGGGTGCAGACGGCTCACTGATCCACCAATGGAACGGCATCGCCCCGGATGATCGTCTGGGCGCTTCCGTTTCAAATGCAGGAGACGTGGACGGAGACGGGTTTGCCGATCTGATCGTGGGCGCGATCGGAACCGACCCTGGAGGCATGTCGGATGCCGGCTCCGCCTATGTCTTCGCCGGCGCGGATGGGTCTTTGATCCATCAATGGGATGGCGCTGCGGAATTCGACTCCTTCGGTTATTCGGTTTCTGGGGCTGGAGATATCGATGGAGATGGCTTTGATGACCTGACCGTCGGTGCCCCATTTGTCGATTACGGGACTTTGGTCGACGCCGGATCGGCGTTCGTTTTTTCCGGGGCCGATGGCTCGTTGCAGTATC
>JAJFFB010000176.1 GCA_021776925.1 Planctomycetota bacterium
CAGGGACAGATCGACCCGCAGTTCCGCTCCTATTTTGTCGCCCACAAGAACACCGGCCTGACTCCGTCGGCGGACTTTCCGCTGGGTTTCGCCGGCAAGACCTTCACTTTTGGTTCCGAGCGTTCGACCTCAGGGCGGCTGATGCCCGAGGCCTTCATCCGCCAGTTCAGCGGCAAGGCGCCGGCTGATTTCTTCGGCTCTGCCAACAGCTTTTCCGGCGGCCACGACCTGACCGCCAAGCTAGTCGAAGCCGGCACCTTCCAGACCGGGGCCTTGAACTTCAAGACCTATGATTCGATGGTCGCCGCCGGCGAGCTGGATCCGGCGATCTGTGTCAAGATCTGGACCACCCCCCCCTACGCCGACTACAACTGGACCGCCCATCCTGAGCTGGAGACCCTCTTCGGCGCAGGCTTCACCGACCGTCTGCAGACCGCCCTGGTCAACATGTCCGATGCCGATCTGCTGCGCGCCGTGGACCGGGGCGAAGGACTGATTCCCGCCTCCAACGCCGACTTTGAATCCATCGAGCAAGTCGCCCGCGAGCTCGGCTTCCTCGACTGAGCCGCCCCGCGCTTCCTCCTTCCAGCTGGAAGGGGTGGCCCATTCCTTCGCCGCTGCGGCGGTGCTGCGCGGGATCGATCTGCGCATCGGTGCCGGCGAACTGCTGGCGGTGGTCGGGCCGAGCGGGGCGGGCAAGACCACCTTGCTACGAATTCTCAGCGGTGCGCTGTTCCCCGCCCGGGGGCGTGCGCTGGTCGACGGACAGTGCCTGGCCGACCTGCTGCAGGGCAGCCGCGAGCAGCGGCGCCAGCTGCGCGCGCACCGCTCGCGCCTCGGCTTCGTTCATCAGGATCACGCGCTGGTGCCCAATCTGCGCGTGGTGCAGAACGTGGTCGCCGGGCGCTTCGGCCAGCGCGGATTGTGGCGCGCGCTGCGTTCCCTGGTGCGCCCGGATCAGGGCGACAGCGAGGAGGTTCTGCGCGTGCTCGAGCGCGTCGGCATCGGCGCAAAGATGTTCCATCGCACCGACACGCTGTCGGGTGGACAGCAGCAGCGTGTGGCGATCGCGCGCGCCTTGTTCCAGCACCCGACCGCCCTGCTGGCCGACGAGCCGGTGGCCTCGGTCGATCCGGCGCGCGCGCGCGCGCTGGTGCAGTTGCTGGTCGCGGTGGCCGCCGAGATCGGACTGACCCTGGTGGTCAGCCTGCACGACCTCGGTCTGGCGCGCGAGTTCTTCCCGCGCCTGGTCGGCCTGCGCGAGGGCGGGGTGATTTTTGACGGCTGCGGTGCCGACCTTGCCCAGAGTGAAGTCGATGCGCTCTACCTACTCGACGGCCACGACCAGGGTCAGGCGTGAGACGCGGCCTGGTCCTGGTCGCGCTGCTGGTGTGCGGACTGGCGGCATTCCTGGCTTTGGGGCTGGGATTCGGCGATCTGGTGCCGCGGCCCGGAGGGCTGAAGCTGGCCGGAGAATTCCTCGGCGCGGCGTGGCGGCCGGCGTTGGATTACCAGGCCGACTTCGTTCCGCAGAATGCACCAGCCTTCCTCAGCGTGGCGCTGGCGGCGTTGCGCAAAACGCTGCTGTTCGCCGCCGCGGCAATGAGTCTGTCGTTGCTGATCGGCACCCCGCTCGGTCTGCTCGGCAGCGCACTGGTGCCGGCGCGCGTGCGCCTGCCGGTGCGCGTACTGATCGCGCTGATGCGTTCGGTGCACGAATTGCTATGGGCAGTGGTGCTGTTGGCGGCGCTGGGCATGAGCAGCCTGACCGCGGTGATCGCCATTGCGATCCCGTTCAGTGGCACGCTGGCCAAAGTGTTTAGTGAACTGCTCGATGAGGCGCCGACCACCGCCTATCGCGCCCTGCGCGGTACCGGGGCGACGCCCTTGCAGGCCTTTCTCGGTGGTTTGCTGCCGGTGGCGGCGCCGGACATGGGCGCCTACGCCTTTTACCGTTTTGAGTGCGCGGTGCGCAGTTCGGCGGTGCTCGGCTTCTTCGGATTCCCGACCATCGGCTACTACCTGAAGCGCAGCTTCGAGAATCTGCACTACCGCGAGGTGTGGACCTGGCTGTACATGATCGTGCTGCTGGTGCTGGTGCTGGAGTGGTGGAGCGCGCACCTGCGCCGGAGGTTCGTGGCATGAGCGTGGCGCAACGCGTACACGAGCTGCGTCGGCAGCGGCCGCGCGACCGTTTCCTGCGCGGCAGCCTGGTGCTGCTCGCCGCGGTGGTGATCTACGCGTGGTTCGGCGGCGACGTGCGCGTGACCGAGCTGTTCAGCGAGCGACGCGCCGCCAATCTGGCGCGTTTCTTCGGCCACGACGCCATGCCGCGGCCGCTGCGCGACGCCGAGGGGGGGGGTGGTTTCGGCGCGCTGCTGCAGTGGGTCGGCCAGGTGTGGCGCGAAAAGGGCGCCACCGGCGTCGGCGCGACCTTCGCCATCGCCGCGCTGTCGATCGTGCTTGCCGGCGCCTATGGCCTGCTCACCGCGCCGCTGGCTTCGCGCACTTTGATGCGCTGCGATCCGTACCTGAGCAGCGAGGACTGCGCCTGGTGGCGCTCGGTTTCGATCAGCTTCCGCCTGATCGCGGTCGCTCTGCGCGCGGTGCCGGAATACATGTGGGCCTTCCTGCTGCTGGCGGTACTCGGTCCGACCGCGTGGCCGGCGGTGCTGGCGCTGGCGGTCCACAACGCCGGAATCCTGTCGCGGCTCGGAGCGGAAACGGTCGAAAACCTGCCGCGGCGGCCGCTGGCGGGCCTGCGCCGCCTCGGCGCCAGCCGCAGCCAGATCGCGGTGTCGGCGCTCTACCCGCTGGGCTTGGGCCGCTATCTGCTGTACTTCTTCTATCGCTTCGAGACCTGCGTGCGCGAAGCCACGGTGCTGGGCATGCTCGGCGTGGTTTCGCTCGGCTACTTCGTCGTCGAAGCGCGTGCGCGCGACCGCTATGACGAGCTGCTGCTGTTGATCCTATTCGGCGCAATCCTGGTGCTGGCCGCCGATTTCATCAGCTGGCTGGCACGCCGCTGGCTGCGTCAGGCGAAATGAACTACCGGACGGAACCGTTTTCGTCCAGGAATGCGAGGAGCTCGCGGTGGAAGTCCTCGGGTGCGTCCAGATAACACGGGTGCGAGGCGTCGGGAAAAACGTGCATGCGCCCATCGGGCACCGCTTGTGCCAGTTGCTCGCCGATCGCCACCGGAATGGTGAGGTCGTTTTCACCCCACAAGCACAGCACCGGCACCGGGCAGTCGGCCAGAGCTTCCAATTGCGGCGGGATGCCCACCGGTGCCACCGCGACGAAGTGATGGAAGCGTGTCGGCTCGCGAACTAGCAGTGGCATGCTGAAACGCCCGCTCGCCGACGGAGTGACCAGCGCGCAGCGGTCGATGGCGAGGGCGTCGAGCAACGCCGCGAGCATGATCGGCGCCTCGATTTGACTTTCACTGGACTTGCCGAAGCCCGGCAGATCGAAGGCCCACACGTGCCAGCCGGCCGCCGCCAGTACTTCGAGACTGCCGAGTCCACGCCAGGTCGCCGAAGAAAAACGCCCGCCGTGCAGCAGCACCAGATGATCGCTTCCACTTCCCGCTTCGAGCAGGAAGACACTCGCGTCTTCCACTGTGATCGTGCGTTCTACCACTTCCATGCTGGATGTGCCTTGCTGACAGCCGCTGATGGTGAGCAGGACCACCGCGAGGGAAGTGCGCTGCAACCATGGCAACCAGGCTAAGCGCGGCGACTTCGCGTTCAGCGGCCGACGAGGAGGTCGAGCACCGGATCGATGACCCGCTGCTGCACTTCGGGAAGATACAGGTTGCCCATGTGGCCGCCGCGTTCGGAGTGGTGGCAGCGCTCGCTTCCAAAAACGGAATTCAGCCATTGCAGATCATCTGGCGAAAGTAGGAAGTCATCCAGATTGGTGATCAAGTGTATGTGATCGTTGCCACGCAGGCGCTGCTCGATCGAGCGCAGGTTGGACAGCTCGAAAATTTTCTGCGCGCCCTTCTCACTCAGCTCGATGTCGGGGCGCAGCTCCGCCAGGTAGGGCAGGACGAATGCGTAGAAGTACTCGATGTAGGAGAAACCGGCGATCTCTTGGTAGGCAGGCGACCGTTGATTCTCGGACAATTGAGTTTTCAGGACCCCACGGTTATGCCGCAGCTGGGTCTGAAAGATGACGTCCTGCAGGGTGCTGCGGAAGGACAACCCGATCAAGAATTGGGCCTCGGCCTCGGAAAAGGGCAGGCCGGTGGTCGGGGTAATCGAGCCGTTGCTGAGATCGATGGCCTTGCGCAGGGTGTGCAGGATCATGTCATCCTTCAGACCGAATGGGTAATCCAAGGGCGCGTTGTAGTAGGCGTCGAGCTGATGCAAGCCGTATTCCAGCGACACCGGCGGGTTGATCGCCAGGTAGCGGTCGAAGGACAGCAGTTGGTTGCCCGGATCCTGCTCCGCCGCGGCAATGAACAGGGTGTGAAAGGCGCCTAGTGACAATCCCATCAGCACGCGGTGGGTGATCACACCTGGGTGCCTGCGATCGAGATCCTGCTGAATGGCGTCGAGAGCCTGATGCACGTCGTGGGCATCGATCGGCGCGAATCCGGGGAGTTCGACCGAGGACGCGTTGGCGATGAACTCGAAGTTCATCGCACTGCTCAAGGTCACTACGGAGAAGCCGCGTCGGAAGGCCATTTCCGCCAGACCGAGGGCCGAATTGCTCAGGCGGTGCCCGCCTAATCCGGGCAGGATGTAGATCAGAGGTGCGGGTTGCGGCTGCAGAAACAGCGTATACGGCAAGGAACCTCGCTCCGGACCGAGGCGTATTTCATGCGTTTTCGCCAGGCTCGGGAAGGTCGGATCGCGAAAAGAAAGAAAGACCGCCTGGATCGTTTCGCTCGCTTCGCAGTACTCGCAGTTGGTATCGGGATGGTCGTAATCGTGCAGATCGATCCCGCGCTGCAAAGTCGTCAGGTACTGCGCCTGGTGGTAAAGGTCATAGGTCGACGCTTCCAGGCGTTTGTAATCCATCACCATTTCCGAGGTGGCGTTGAAATTGCGCAGCGGGGAAGCCGGGAAGAAATAAGCCGCTGGATCCACCGCGGTGTCCAACACCAGGCCGGTCGCGTCGCGCGTGGTGCTCGGACCGAAGATCGGCAGGACCAGGAAATTCGGGTCCTCCCAGCCGGCGTGCTCGAAGGTCTGGCCGAAGTCCTCGTCCGCGGGCTCAATCACGCCGCTGGTCTGGTCGATCAACCCAAGAACTCCGTAGGTGGAATTGATCACGAAGCGCTCGGTCTCGGTCCAGGACTCGTGCCCCTTGCCCTGCAGTAGGTTGTTGACCAGGCGCACCGGGTAGAGCAGGTTGTTGCCCGCGTTGGAAACGCCGCTGCGCACGAATTGCGGCAGCAGGAAACGCCAACTGGCCGCCAAGGGCCTGCCCACGTAGTTGAAGAAACCCGTATTGAAGGACCACACCCATCGATTGAAGGGCTCGGCCGGGTCTGCCCCTTGATCGAGTTCCACCTCCTGCAGGCGGAAGTAAACCGCACCCGGCCCCTCATAGGTCGACCAGTCATTGCTCGCGGATTCAATGGTGGTGCAGCCCACCACAACGGTGGGCAGCAGGAGGATGGCAGCCAGGAACGACTTTGTGGGCATGGAGTGACACCGCCAGGCGGTACTCCTCCCTTCGCTCACGACCTGTGCTGGTTAACCATTCTTCGGCCCCGAGCAGCCAGACCACCGACCGACCTCAAGCGGCCGAACGCTGTTCCTGTTTGCGACCGAGCCACATCGCCAGCGGAATCCACGCCAGGCAGAAGGGGATCGCCACCAGGGACATGCCGCGGACGCCGAAGCCACTGGCCTTGGCAATACCCGCGTAGAGCCAGGCCACCCCGACATCGCCGCAACGGTAGACCGCTACGTCGAGCACCGGCTTGGTCAGGAAGCGGTCGTTGGGCGGCACCACCGTAAAAAGGGTTTCACGGCATGGTTTGGCCAAAGCGAAATTGGCCGCCCGACGAGCAACGTAAAAGACTACGAAGACTCCCAGCGCCGGGAACACTGCCAGTGTGGTGAAGCCGAGAGTGGTGAATAACGGCAGGATGCCAAGGACGATCGGCAATCCCAACCAGCGGATCAACGGTGCCGCCAGTCCTGCCTGTCCGGCCAGGGTCAGCGCTTGCACCGCGAGATCCATGTTGGCGAGCAACTGGCGCCGCTCGCCTCGATCCGTTACCCACTGCCTCAAGAAGTCGCGCTGCAGGAAGTAAAGGAAACCCGAACCTAGAACGAAGAGCAGCAGGAATACGGCAATGCCAGAGAGGTAGGGGTCCTGGACGAGACGGCTGAGGCCGGAGGAGAAACGGTGCGAGATTCGTTCATCAACCGGCGCCTCGGTGGTATCCAAGGGTTTGTTGGGAGCGTCGATCTCTCCAGGCAAGCCTGCATTTACCTCTATGGGGGCAATCGGAGGCGGAACCGCCTGACGGCGCGCCAGGCCGTCTAACATGACCCGGCGGAGGATGCCGGCACCGGTGAGTACCAGAGGGATCGCCAGCATGATGTAAAGATCAGGATGGATCTCGCGATCAGCGGTCAGGCTGACGATTCCCGAACCAAACATGCCGCCGACAGTCCCTATCGCCATGACGGTTCCATAGATGCGTTTGCTTCGGACGCTCGAGGTGATTTCGGAGATGCAGCTCCAAAACACGGAGACCACGAACATCGGGTACAGGCTGGAGGCGACGTAGAAGCAGGAGTCAAGGAAGACGTCCTGCTCCATCCCGGGCATCTGACCGACGACCAGGAAGGCGGCCAGCGCTGCTGCCACTGTCCCCAGCACCCGCATCGGCAACAAGCGTTTGGGCAGGCGCGAGATCAATCTTGCGTACAGCGGCATCATCGCCAGCGAAATGCCACCGCCCCAGGTCCATAGGAGTTCCAATTGGTCGCTTTCGATACCGATGTCGTCGCGTACCGGCCGCAGCAGCATGTAGCTGGCCATCAGGCAGAACAGGGCGCCGCCGGCTGGGAAGACCTCCCTGCGCATGCTGAGCCTGTCTGGCGGGGCCGGGGCGGCGGAATCTGGAGTGGGAGGGGCGCTCACTGCGAGTAGGCTGGCAACCCTACGCGACTTCTTTGCTGCCGTTGATCGGGCGCACGGATAAATTCTGAAAATTGAAGAAAACGGAACAGCGCCTCTTCGCGTACATCCCAGCACAACCCCATTCCTCATCCATGCCCCGCTCCCGCAGAGAATTCCTCCGCGCCGCCGCTTTGTCCGGCGCCGCCCTCGGTCTTGATCACCGTCTGCTCGCCAAGAGCGCCTTCGTGGCCCCGCCGACGCCGGCGCCCAAGCCGATGAAGTTGCTGATTCTTGGTGGCACCGGCTTCCTTGGTCCGGCGATCGTGCACGCTGCGCTGCGCCGTGGCCACGAAATGACGCTGTTCAACCGCGGCCGTTCCAACCCCACCATGTTCTCGGAACTGGAACAGCTCAAGGGCAACCGCGATCCCAAGATCGACGAGGGCCTCGAGCCGCTGAAAGGGCGCGAATGGGACGCGGTGCTCGACACATCGGGTTACTTCCCGCGCATCACCCGCGCCTCGGCGGGACTGCTCAAGGACAACGTCGGGCAGTACCTGTTCATCTCGTCGATCTCGGTGTACAAAGACTTCGCCGAGTCCGGCATCCGCGAGGACTACGAGGTCGGCAGCATCGATGAGAACGCGGAAGAGGCGATCACCAACACTTCCTATGGTCCCTTCAAGGCGCTGTGCGAACAGTCGGTCGAAGCCGCCTTCCCCGGCCGCGCCACCAACGTGCGCCCCGGCCTGATCGTCGGTCCGCTCGACAAGACCGACCGTTTCACTTACTGGCCACTGCGCGTGCGCGCTGGTGGCGAAATCCTGGCTCCCGGCGAGGCCACCGACCCGGTGCAGTACATCGACTCGCGCGACCTGGCCGAGTTCTGCATCCGCTGCCTGGAAGAGAAGACCGCGGGTGAATTCAATCTGGTCGGTCCCAGGTATCCCGCGAGCATCGCCGAACTGATCTACGGCTGCAAGGCGGTGTCCGGTGGCGATGCCAGCCTGACCTGGGTCAACAACGAATTTCTGCAGAAAGAAGGTCTGCAGCCGTGGGGCCACCTGCCGGTGTGGGCGCCGGGCAGTGGCGAACTGGCGGGTCTCAACACGGTCAGCAACGCCGCCGCGGTCAAGGCCGGTTTCCACTCGCGGCCGCTCGCCGACACCGTGCGCGACACGCTGCGCTGGTGGGACACCTTGCCCGACCAGCGCCGCGCGCGGGTGAACGCCGGCATGTCACGCGAGCGCGAAACCCAAGCCCTGGCCAATTGGCACAAGGCGGCGGTGCAGTGAAGATCCTGATCCTCGGCGGCACCCGCTTCCTCGGTCCGGCGCTGGTTGAAGCGGCGCAGGCGCGCGGTCATGAACTGACGCTGTTCAACCGCGGGCGCTCCAATCCGGGCATGTTCCCACAGCTGGAGCAGCTGCGCGGTGACCGCAATCCGGACGAGGGCGAGGGCCTGAAAGCCCTGGCGCAGGGGGAGTGGGACGCGGTGGTCGACACCTCGGGCTATCTGCCGCAATACGTCAAGGCGTCGGCTGAAATGCTCGAGGATCAGGTCAAGCAGTACCTGTTCATCAGCACGCTGTCGGTGTACGCCGACCGCAACACTTTCTACGACGAGAGTGCGCCGGTGCTGCCGCTGGCCGAGGATCAGGTCGGCACCACGCGGGTGAGCGGAGCGACTTACGGGCCGCTGAAGGTGCTGTGCGAGCAGGCCGCCGAAGCCGCGATGCCCGAACGCACCACGGTGCTGCGCCCTGGGCTGATCGTCGGCGCGCGCGACAACAGCGACCGCTTCACCTGGTGGCCCGAGCGCATCGCGCGCGGCGGGCGCACGCTGGCGCCGGGCCAGCCGGACTACCCGATCCAGGTCATCGACGTGCGCGATCTGGCCGAGTTCGCGATTCTGTGCCTCGAGGACGGCCACGCCGGCACCTACAACGTCATCGGCCCGCGCCACAACGTGACCATGCAGGAGTTTCTGCACGGCTGCAAGGTGGTGCTCGGCAGCGACAACACCTTTACCTGGATCGAGGATTCCTTCCTGCTCGCTAACCAGGTCGGTGCATACGTCGAGCTGCCGCTGTGGTTGCCGCGCGAGGGCCAGCCCTATGGGCGCGCGCTGTTCGCCAAGGGTGTGGAGCACGGCCTGACCCACCGCCCGCTGGGACAGACCATCGTTGACACCTATCAGTGGTCGCAGACGCGCGCCGCCGATCACCGCTGGCGCGGCGGCCTGGCGGCGGAAAAGGAAGCAACCCTGCTTGCCGCCTGGGACAAGCAGGGTTCCTGATCGGCGGCGGGGTGGCGGCCGAAGCGGAAACACCCCGTTGCGATCAACGGCGCTCGAAGGCCGATTCGGGCACCTCGAAGGTGGTGTCGATCGATTCCAGCGTCATGATGCTGCGGCCACCCTGGTCGGTGGTGCCCTCGATCCGGTGCGGGATGCGCAGCCCGGCGACCTCGCGGAAGTCGGAGAAGAAGTTCTCGCTGGGGATGTAACCCATGTCGGCCACCGGGGCGAAGCTGAGCATGTAGACGATGTCGCCGCTGTCGGCGTCGACTTCGACCAGCGAGGCCGGGCGCTCACCGTTCTTGCAGCTCATGATCCAGGTGGTGCGGCCGTCGCGCTCGTTCTTGCCGGTGAGTTCGACCGATTCGAACATGTCGAAGTAGGACGAGGCCGTGACTCCTGGCAGGTTTTCCCACGAGACCTGCTGCTCCTCGGCGGTCATTTCCATGAAAGGACTGAAGTCGGAGTCGTTGAAGCCGCTGTTGCCGTCGACCACCGATTTCAGCGTGCCGAAATCGCCGAAGTCGAGGAAGAAGGAGTGGCGCATTCCGGGCATGATCCAGGCGGTGAAGGTGCCCTCGATGCCGGACTGCTCGACCAGCACGCGGCCTTGCAGGCGCACGTTGCCGAGCTTGGGCACGATCTTCGCGCGCTCGCGGTTGCCGAACATCTCGAGCACTTCGGCGGTGGTCGGCCAGGCTTCGATCACCGCGCCTTCGATGCGCGCCATCACGTGGTTTTCGGTCGGCGTGATCAGGGTCAGCGACACCACCTCACCGGCGTCGTTGTGCTGGAAGGTCACGTCGCGGTGCTTCAAGGCGCGGAAGGCGCGCTTGCCGTCGTCGTCGGGGGGGAACAGGCCGAAGGCGCCCTGTTGCGGAATGTCCAGGATCAGGATGCCGTCTTCGCTGCGCGCTTCGCAGTCGGCGTCGAGCGCCTCGAAGTGATACTTGCCGGTGAAGGGGTGCATTTCGACCTCCTTCAGCTTGCCGCGTCCTTCGGTGCCCTTGCGCGCGGCGATCATTTCGACACCGCCCTGGTGCAAGATCAGGGCATGCGCCTTTCCGGTGGGATCGAATTCGAAACCAACTTTGACCGCATCAAGGATGGCAAAGGTGCGCAGGCCGTTTTCATCGGGCTCCTTGAGCTCGAAGACCATCTGCCCGGGCACGTCGAGCGCCAGCTTGCCGTCATTTTCCAGGACAGTCATGACGGTCCCCTTGATCGAACCGTAGCCCGCGACGTATTCCCCCAGCAGCGGTCCAAAATCCTCGCCGCCGGTGGCACTGGCCTCGACCGCCTTGGGTCGCCAATCGCCGACCATGCTTTCCCACACCATGCCCAGGGACGCGCCTTGCAGCCCCGAGGCCGAAATGTTGGACAGCAGCACGAAACCGAGGTCCTGGTCCGGCATCATGCCGACGGAAGTCGAGAAGCCGTCGATGTTGCCGCCGTGCTGGACGACCTCGTGATCATTCCAGCTGCTCAACATCCAGCCCATGCCGTAACCGCCTTCGTCGCCAAGACCGATGTTGGAATTGCGCAGCTCGGCCAGGTGCTCGGCCGCGACCAGGCGCTTGCCGTCGATCACGCCCATGGCGAGCTGGAAACGCAGCCAGCGCGACATGTCGAGAATGTTGGAGTGGATCGCGCCGGCGGGGGCGATGTTGCGGATGTCGCGCAGTTCGAGCCGCTTGAGTTCCTTCTTCTCGCTCTGCCAGTGATAGCCCACCGCCATCTTCGGGTTCTTCACCAGCGTCAGGTGGTCGATGGTCGACGCCTTCATGTCGAGCGGATCGAAGAGGCGCGCCTGCAGCAACTGTTCCCAGGTGGTGCCGGCGGCTACTGCGGTGGCTTCTCCTGCGGCCAGGAACTGCACGTTGTTGTAGTGGAAGTTCTGACGGAAGGGCGAGTAGGGCTTGCCCTTGGGGGCGGTGGCGAGAATGCGCTGCGGCTGCACCTTGCCGCTGGCGAACAGCACGCTCTGCCGCGGGTAGCCGGTGCGGTGCGACATGACGTCGCGCAGCGTGACCACCGCACTCTCGTCGTCGCTGAGGACCTCGAGGTCGTACCCGGGCAGCCACGTGGTGATCGGATCGTCCCAAGCCATTTTTCCTTCTTCGACCAGCATCGCCGCCAGCGTCGCGGTGAAGGCCTTGGACGAGGAACCGATGGCGAAGAGGGTGTCGGGCTGCACCTTGCGCCCGCTTTCGAAGTCGGCCAGGCCGAAGCCCCGCGCGAAGATCAACTTATCATTTTGGACCACCCCCAACGCGATGCCGGGCACGTGGTTTTCGATGCGGGCGGCCTCGAAGACCTGCTCCAGATGGGCGAGGCGCTGCTTGAGAGTGAGCTCGGATTGTTGAGCCACCAGGGCCGGTGCGGCCAGCACCAACGCCAGCAATGCCAGGGGTGTGCGGAGGGGATTCATGATCAGACTTGGAAGAAGGCGTAGACGAAGGTGATCGCGAGGACCAGAGCCGTAAGGGGAAGGTGGGCCAGCAATAGACCCAAGGTCTTGATTACGGTCCACGGGCGGGATTGTCGGTAGATCCTGCGCATGGCCTTGTAGGCGTAGAGCGGGATCCAGAGCGCAACAATCAGGCTCCACCACGTCCACGGAATCAGCGCCGCGAGCGACACCTGGGCGAAGACGAAGGAGTAGAAGTGAAGGCCGAAAATGAAGTGTTCGAAGAACCAGCGCCCGGAAAACAGGTATAGAAGTTTGCAACAAAGGGCGAATAGCGGTGGCAGCAACAGCAGGAAGGTCGGCAGGGCGTTGAAGAACTCGGCAAGAAGCGCCCGCCCGACCTCCTCCGGGTCTGCCTCGGCCAGATGCCTGGCCCGCTGCTCGATCGGATCGTTGAACCAGGCTCCGAACAGGCTGCCCTCAGGGAAGGGCCGGAAGTCCTCGTCCTGGTTGTTCTCCAGGTTTCCCGGTGCACTGAAGCTGATGTCCTGACCCTCCAGCGGATCCTGGGTCAGCGACAGGACCAGGAAACACAGCAAGGAGAAGAACAGGTACAGGCGTACCGGCGGCAGATAACTGCGCCACCTGCCCGCTAGGTTCTGCTCGGTCAGCCAGCCGGGGCGGAACAACAGCGGAAAGATGCTGCGCCAGGTGCGCGAATCGGCGCCGACCAGATTCGACGAAAGGCCGCTAGTGAGTTCCCACACCGATTGCTTGCGGGGCACGATGTCCTGCCCGCAGGCGGGGCAGTAGCGTGCCGCAACGACCTCTTCGCAATTGGCGCACCTGGTGGGGGGGGCGTCCGCCATCGCTCCCATCCTGGCCGGATCACCCGTCTCTGACCAGAGGGAATCCGGCACCTATGATGATTCCATGGCACCCCAGCGGCTGCTCCACCTCCTCCTCCTCGCCCTGCTGCCGGTCAGCATCAGCGCCTGCGGCACCGCCCCCACGCGCCGGCCAGAACCCCCGGCCTATCTGGAATTCCGCACCGTACTCAAAGAAGGCCAGGAACTCAGCCGCGACCAGCCGCTACTGATGGAATTCGACGGCAAACCGCTCCGACTCGGTCCCCCGCGCCGCTTCCTCCTCGCCGAGGCCCGCGTCGAAGACCTGCTCACCGGCCAGACCGCGGTGCGCTTCTTCATCACCTCCGAACAGGTCGACGACTTCCGCCGCTGGACCGCCGCCCGCATCAACCAACGCATCGCCGTCATCCTCGAAGGCGAAATTCTCGCCGCCCCCGTAGTTAAAGTCCCCTTGCCCGGCGAAGGCCTGATCGTCCCAAGCGGCCCCAACGCCGCCGACCGCGCCGAAGAAATCGCCGACCGCCTCAAGCGGGATTAGGACTGAGTACCCCTGTTCTGGCCCGGGCGAGGGCTGCGAGGGAGTCGCTTAGTGGAAGACCTGCTCGATACGGTTGCTAACTCTGCAGGCATCCAAGCGAGCGCCTTGGAAGTAGATCTTGGTTCCTGCGAGTCCCAGCGGGATGGATTTGGAGAAGGTCGCAGTTCCCGTGCTGGACGCCTGAACCACGGAGCACAGGGTCGGCTGATCCAGATCCAAGTCGACGTCGGCACACCTCGGATGGTAGGCACTCCCTGGATTCAAGGATGCGAACAAGCCCATCTGGGATCCAGGATTGGCGTTTTCGAGGATGGCGACGTTGTTCTGGCCCGCAACTCCCGGGGTGAAGGCTCCCATGGCCAGGATGGAAGCGAAATCTCCGTACTCCCAGCGGATGATGTCGATGTTCTCATAAGCATTATAGGTCGATGCGGTAAAGCCAATGAAGGCGGAAGAGGCTCCGAGGGCCGTTGGGAGATGCTTCCGGTATTCCAGGTTGGCTAGCTTGGGCCGAATGCCGTCCGTGCTCAGCCTGAACTCCACGGTCGCTCCGTCGTAATCAATCCATGCGAACCAGTGGTCGCCATCGTCCAGGTCAAGCGCGATGTCTTGGGACGGTAACTGTGCAAGGCTTGAGTGATTCAAAATTCCATCCCGAAGGAAGCCGATATGGTTGGAGGACGGGTCGCTTTGCGAGGAATTCTGATAGGTATCAAACTCAACGGCGATGCTGGGCATGATTCCGTGGTAGCCGAGTCCCTCTCCCAGACCACCGAGCGCATCCACCCCCTGATTCTGAATGAGAAAAGTGAACCCGTCGCCCCCGTTCACGATGCCACCGCGATCGGTGATCCTGAACTCAAAGGAGCACGAGAACCTGGAAATCGGAACCATGCTCGAGTAGAACGCAGACCCGCCCTGAATCCGGTCGGCCGGCACCAGGCGAAGGACTCTTCCGTCCGGAGTGTCCAAGGTTGTCGCTACGCCATTCAACTGGATCGCGCTGGTATCCCCAAAATCGTCATAGACCAGGCTCTGCGGTGGAACCGAGGACGGCCACGAAACGGAAGGAGAAGCGGCAAGCAAAAGGATGAGGGTAGACAGCATGATGGGTATGGATGAGATCCAGAGTTAGGGATTCGGATACAAAAACACTAGTCAATTTTTCGAGCCTGGCAAGGCATCCTAGGTACGAGGATTCCGTGGTGGGAGCCTCGCGCTCACCCAAGGTCATTATTTGAATTGACTGGGGACCAAGAACAGGGTGTACATCAATGAACCTCCACCGAAAGCACATTGGAGAGGCGGCAATTGACTGTGTCCACGGCCTGAAGGAAGGCGGTTTTCCCTGACGCCCACAGGGGGAAGCGTCCCTGGATGTGGAAGGCCCCGTTTTCATTGGCCAGGCTATGGCGGAATTGGCGCACGTCGCTGAGGTCGGAAACCAAACCTGGGCAGCCTGGGATGGCGACTCCATTCCCAGGGGTGAATGCGCCGCCAATTAGGATCCAGGCGTACTCATCAGGCATGGCCCACTTCCCTTTGTAGATGGCTATCTCTCCAGCAAGGATTGAGTCGTCTCCGCTGATTCCGAGTCGTTGGGGGGCAAGGGCGAGGAAGAGGTCATCGAAATAGCCGTCGCAATTGCTGCCATTAAGACGTTCTGCGATCATGGTGAGGCGAATGGTCCGGGTTCCGGGCTGAACGGACCTGCTGAGGGTCCGTTGCTCAAAAAATTTCTCGGATTGCGGACTGTCAGATTCCCAGGTGTCCAAGGTCACGCCGTTGCTGGACAAGCACTCGATTCGGATGATTGCCCGGTCAAGAGGTGGGGGGGCATGCCATTGAGCTACGTAACCCTCGAAGAACAGGAACTGTTCGCCATTGTCAATGGTCGAACTCCATTCAGAAACATCCACATCCTGAGATGCCTCAGAATATGGAGTGTTGTCCCCACCGTAGAAGTACCAGTCACCCTCGATGGCTGGCGGGTCAAAATCCCTCACGCTGAATGCGCCATTCGAAGGCGTCCATCCAAGGAGTCCGGCCTCCGCATTGGGGTTGACCAACAGATTCTGGTGAAGATCGAATTCCTCAAGGGACACGTCGTCAATTGCGGGCCCACAGAAGCTGGGTTTCATGCCACTGAACAGCTTGATCTCAGTCACCGAACGGTCAGCGATGAACCACCATTCGGTAGGGGTCCAGCCCATATTGCTTGTCGAATGGCCAATGGTGTCAAAGGTGAAAAATGCGTTGACCGTTCCAGCCTCAATCCTCAATAGTTTCACACCTTTTTCGCAGACAGGGTTCCCTGCGAGTTCAAACCTCAATCGATACATTCGGCCTGGAACCGTGGCGACCGTCTGAGAAATTCCGCCTGCGCTGTCATCTCCGTGAAGGTCGAGGCTTCTAGATCCCTCAGGATGAACCCAATAGCTCTCGATGTAGTCGATTCCGCCGTTGATCACGGTCCAGCCCGGGAGGTCCGTGGATCCTTCAGGCAAATTCAGGAAGCGAGTAACTGGCGGTCCGTCTTCAAATCCTCCATTCTGGATCAGATTCCCGCTGGACTGGCCCAGGCCTGTTGCACTGAAGACAACAGAAAAAACCCAAGCAGTAAGTGAAGCAATTGGAATGCGAGATGAGGCCATGAACCGTAGTGGGGGGATTCTTAGGGGGAGATCAATATCTCAAGTGTAGCCATGACGCGGCGACTAGCTCTGCACCCCCTGAATAGCTCTTTGGCAGGAATGGACGCTTTCTGTGAGTCGGTCTGCACCATCTGCGGTGGTAGGGCCGAAACGAAGAGCGTAAAGGTAGCGCACCACATCATTGAGCGGAGCGAGGTCCGGGCCGGCGAGTAGCAGGACGCGGTCGGCGTGTTCGCGGGGGGTTTGGGTGCGGGATTTGGGGAAGCCGTGTTTGGCCAGTTCGCGGCATAGGCGGCGGTAGGAC
>JAJFFB010000177.1 GCA_021776925.1 Planctomycetota bacterium
GGGGGGGGTGGGCTGGGGTGTGGTGATGGGTCGGCTTTTGGGGGGGTTTTTCGGGGTTTCTTTGGGGTTATTTGTTGGTCCACCCACGCGGCTCACAGACGACCACTCAGCGGACCATGACACGATTTACGCAGGGGGTGACTTTTATTGGGGCTCATTTTTTTAGCTCCTTTGCCAGTGCCAATTCGGAGGCAACCACTGGACCGGCGCTCGAATGCACGTAGCTCCGGAATGCAACCAATCCTCCTCAAGTCCTGGAGACAATGAATGGAAATACCCTGGAGGCTCTTCGTATGAAAAATCGCCTTCGATTCTCGTTCGAAAGGGCCAAGGAGTGTTGCGCCTGAACCAAATTGCCTTAAAAAGACATCTCCATCAAAAAAAACAATCTTGGCCGGAGGCCCAGACCCATACCTTGATTCAGGGGTATGAAATCCGGAGGGTGCAGGAGCCAAGCCAAATAATTGTGCACAGGGCAAAAACTACTGAGAGATCACGCCTTGTTTCATCCCATCCGCCCAACGGTCAGTTAGCCACCTAGAGTTTCAGTTCCTCAACGATGAAGGCCGAAGATTTTGAATGGTCGATAAACCTACTTTCGTCTTCAAGCAAGGCCGCTCCTAACTCTTGGCCTTCGGGAGAGCTCATTCCCTCAAGCAGTGCTTCCTCTGATTCGAACCACACTTCTGCGACACCATCATATTCTGGCTGCATTCCTCGCGACTCTCGCAGACCTTCATTCAGTGGTGAGCATAGCGTGTGGGACTGCACGTATTTCTTGGCGCCCATTGCATCTGCATTCTTCATAAAGAAGGGGCCATGCTGATTCAGCCAATAATCGCGAAACTCTTCCCGGGTCATATTGGGGTGACGGGTCAAACACATTACGAACTTGATCATTTGCTTTTTTCTACACGGAGTGTGTGTGGCTAACTCGTATTGGGCAATTCAGTAGTTGGGGAATAGGCTACGGGTTGGGGGTTGAATCATGGCGGACGGAGAAGGGCGGGGTTGCTCTGGAGAGAGGGTGGGCTCCCATGGCAGGTCCCTTGAAAGGAAAGGGGAGGCAGCCAGCCTTGGATTTTAGGCGCAACAGGACGCGAGCACGGTAGACGGTCCTTATCTGACCGTGGACAAAGTCATTCCGCCCCACGGCAGCGTCTTTTTCCCCTGGACGGCGTCAGCAGAACCCGCCCCTATCTAAAGATAGGGGCGGAACCAGCTTCCTTGCCAGGGAACAAAACCACTTGCCATGGAGCGAAAGCACTTTATCCACGGCCAGTTATGAACCCAATGCGTCGAGTGCCAATGGGCACTTAGAAATCGGGGGAAGCTCAGGATCCTAGGAGCAGCTGGGTCCGCTGGGGTGCGGGGGGGACCGCACTGGCCGCTAAAGCGGCGGCGCCGCGCCGCCGAAGCCGCGTCCAGCACGGCCCCCCCCGCACCCCTGAGCACAAAGCAATAAGAGCGGTCAGGGAATAGAAAGCGACCAGGTGAGAGACGAGTCTTGTTCGGGGTGGTGGTTGAGGTCGTAGGGGGCGAACCAGATGGTATGAGGATGGAAATCGGATGTGGAGGAGTCGATTTGGAGGGTTTCGGGGGTTGGGAAGGTGGTTTGGATTCCCAGGGTGGATAGGTAGTTGGCGATTCCTTGGAGGACCTGTTGGGGGGGGGTGGGCGTGGGGAAGGTGAGACGTTTGCTGCGGTGGAGGTTTTGGCCGGTGGGGGCGCGGCTTCCTTCGAGGGTGATTTCGAGGGCGAGCGGGTAGGCGGCGGCGGAGCTGAGGTTCAGGGTTGTGGTTTGCTGGGGGCTGTGTGCTTGGGAAAGGAAGACCTTGAGGTGGCTTTGTTTGTTTTTGGGTTGATCCTCGGGGGTTTGATATTGCTTGCGCACGGTGCACGAGAGGATCTGGATGAAATCGGGCAGGAGGACGTCTTCGGTGGAAAGGAGGTCATCGCGCGTGTCGCGGTAGTCGGGGTGCTGAGTTTCTTGGGCGACGACCTGGTCGGTATCGCAGGTCATATTGAGATGGAGAGCGATGCCTGTGGCGACGTCGCTGGCGGTAAAGTTTCTCTTTACCGGGACTGCGATGGGTTTGACCTGGGGCTCGTTATCGAGGGTCCACTTGGTTTCCAGGATGATCTGGTAGTCCTGGTCGACTTTGTAGTGCAGTTGGACGGTGGCTTCGCCGTTGGCATTTTGGCTGTGTAGCGAAGAGTGCGCGTGAATGGTGAGCATTTGCGAACCCGTGTTGGATTGCGCCTGGTCGCTGGAGGTTGCAATCGTGCAGGACTGGGTGGCGGCCAGGGTCAGCAGGGCCGCGGTTTGGACGAAGGGCCACCGAATGGAAAAATGGAATCGCATTTTGACTTGGAATGATCTTGAGGTGTTGCCCGGGCGTGGTGGGCGTCTTCCTCTGCGGGCTTTGGTGGATACTCTATGGCTTCGGTTTCCTGGTTGTTTCGGTCAGGGGGGATTTTGTGCAGGGAAATGCTGGTTGGTGGCAAATTGATGGGAAGACGATGAGTGATTCTTTTCCTTCAGAGCAGGAGGTTCTGGCGCAGGCGTCCTGGATCCGGGGGCTGGTCCGCTCGATGATCCAGGATGAGCATCTGGCCGAGGATCTGGCGCAAGATGCTATGGAGGCGGGGCTCAAGGGCAAGGGGCCACAGGGTGGTAATCCGCGCGCCTGGCTGGCGGGGGTGGTGCGCAACCAGGTCCGGCAGCAGCAGCGTGCGGCCAGGCGCAGGGGCGACCGCGAACGGCGCTCTGCCCGGCCGGCGCACGCGGTTTCCACCGCGGAACTGGTCGCGCGGGTGGAGATCCAGAAGCGCGTGGCCAGCGCGGTTCTGGGTTTGCCGGAGCCCTATCGGAAGAGCCTGCTGCTGCGCTTCTACGAGGGGCTGTCGGTGCGCCGCATCGCCACCCTGCTGGAGGTTCCGCGCAAGACCGTGGAGAGCCGTCTGTACCGCGGGCTGCGACTGCTGCGCGGCGAGCTGCATCGCAGCCTGGGGGATTCCTGGGCCGGCGTGGTTCTTCCGCTGGCGATTCCTGTGGGAACGGTTCCGTCCGTTGCCTTGACTTCCTTTCCTGTGCTCATGACGTCCAAGTCCATTTCGCTCGCTGCCGTTGCCTTGATTCTGGCGTGCGGCCTCCTCTTCTGGCCCCGCTCTCCTGTGGGTGGATCGGATGACGATGGTGCTCCTGACCGCGGAGCGGTGGCCACCGCCGAACCATCCGAGGCGGGCGCCGGAACGCTTGCCGAGGTGCCGCCGCCGCTGGGCCGGGAAGCGGTGGATGCCGCTGTTGCCGCGGTGGGTGGTGGTTCCGCGCGCGGCCGATTGCGGGTGCGGGTGGTGCAGGACCACTCTGGAGAGCCCGTTGCCGGAGCCGAGGTCTACTGGGTTGATGAGGATGTTGCCGCGCGCCAGGAATACCTCACCGCGCTGGAGGGCGCCGGCGATCACCTCGGCGGGATCATCGAAGTTTTTGGCTGGCATGGAACAACTGGAAACGACGGCACCCTCGACCTGGATGCGCGCGTCGGCCAGGTGGTGATGGCTGGCTCCGCCAACGGACTGTGGGGGAGTGTCAGGAGAGTGGTTGGCCCTGGGCAGGCTGGGCTGCCTGAGGTCGTCGAGCTCCGATTGCTTCCAGATTTCGGCGTCGGGGTGGTGGTCGTCGATGAACGCGGCGAACCCCTGTCAGGAATCCCGGTGGCCTATCACACTGCTGCCAGCTGGCCGCCGGACGGCAAAAACATGAGCGCGACCACCGACCCCCAGGGGCAGGTGGAACTCCGTCATCTGGGAGATCTCATCTCCTGGAGGCCGGGATACAAGCGACTTCATTTCGTCAGTATCGAGCTGCCGGTCCATCCTCGGGTCCATGCAGAATTCGATCCGCGTCAGACGCCGCCGGTGGAACTCAAGCTGGTCCTTCCGGCGGGGGGTGCGGTGGAAGTGGAGCTGCGTGACCTGGCCGGAGAGTTGTCGGGCGACCAGGTGCAGGTGTTCTTGCAGAAGCGCATGTCCGCGCAACAGCGCGAACGGCGCAACGCGCCGCCCTCGCGCATGGCCCCGTGGAGTGAACTCGGCCTGATCTCTGAGTATTCCAGCGCCGGCACCGTGCGCTTCGACCACGTCGGGCTTGGCCTGGAACTGGAGGTCGGTGCACAATTTGAATCCGGTGGAGACCTGCGGCGGACCACCTTCACCGGCCCGATCCGTGAGGGCGAAACGGTGCGGATCCGCCTGAACCAGGCGCGCGCCACGCCCTCGGTGGCCGGCCGCATCCTCGATGAAAACGGACAACCGTGGAGCGACGCTTCCCAGGGTCTGCTTCTTTGGGTCCGCGATGGGGGGCGGGTCATGACCTCGCGGATCGAAGTGATTCCCGACGAAGCGGGCCGTTTCCAGGCCCTGTGCGCCGATGTCCCCACGGCGATCCCATTGACCGCCCGTTTCGCGCTCACCGCCAAGGAGGCCGGCACCGTGAGGCTCTGGGCCAGCGAAGTCCTCAACTTAATTCCGCCATCAGGTCTGGACCTGGGCGATCTGCAGCTGCCGCAGCAACCCTTGGTCGGCGGCGTGGTCGTAAACCCAGCAGCCGAACCGGTGAGCGCGGTCAACGTCATGGCCATAGGCACTTCCTTCAACTCGGCGGACAACCCCCCGGATGCCGAGGGCCAGATCCGGAGTCGGTTGCGCCGCCAGCTATGGAACTGGAACGACAGCCAAGGCAGCTTCGTGTTCCGCGCCCCGCATCAGCTCTTCAAAGAATTCGCCGTCGCTGCCACTCCCTCCACTCGGCTGAACCTCTCCGGTGGAGCACGCTCCGACTACACCCCAGGGCAGACCGACCTGCGTCTGGTGGTGGGCCCCATGCAACAGGGAATCCGCGGCACCCTCCTGGTCGACCCATGGCTGATCCATGCCATTTCCATAAGTCTCTATTCTGAAAGAAAGGATCCCGTCAGCGGCAACCTCTGGCGTGGCAGTTCCACCGTAAGCCTGAATTCCAGTGGCGAATACCACCAGAAACTCGAGGCCAATGGCACCCAATACCAGGTCCTCGTCGAAGATGCCCTCACCGGAATGGTTCTGCATCGCAGCGACTGGCACCCAATCCATCCAGGCCAGGTGACCACGGTGCCACCCATCGATCTGCGCAACATGCTCCGCGAACACCGAATCCACGTCAGCAGCAAATCCGCAGAACCCCTCGAAGGCCTCAGGTTCCTGTCCCCCGATCTGGTGCATCCCCAAGTCGCCCTGGAAATGAAAAACCCAGCACGCCTGCTGACCCACACGACCACCCATACCATCGAAGTCGTCGCCAAAGGCCACCGACCCCAGCAAGTCACCCTCGACCGTGAAGAAATAACCGTGGTCCTGGAACGCGGCTACCCGCTGTCCATCCAAGTCCAAGGCCTGGAACAAATCCCCACCGACACCCCACTCGTCCTCAAACTAACCCCTGCAGGCCCACCCTCCGCCGAAACCCGCTCCCTTTCCACCGAGCTGCCACTCGATGCAAACCGCTCCGCCCAAGGATTCGCCCTCCATCCAGGATCCTGGAAACTAACAATCATCCACTATCGCACGACCACCCAAAACAGCACCACCATCACCTCCAACGAACCCCTCGGTAGTGCCACGATTGAAGTCCTCAACGTCGAAGAACTCCAATTTTTCAGCCTCATCTCCAATCCAGAGTTCCTCGCAGAATTCTTATCCCACGACCAATAGCCACCTCCATGGTGGAAATCCCTGTGGCGGGTGGGGCCGTGCGGGACGCGGCTTCGGCGGCGTTGCGCCGCCGCTTTAGCGGCCAGTGCGGCCCCACCCGCCACAACCTCAATCCAGCACGGAGAGCAACCATTTATTGCCTCGCTCGAAGACGAGCTCTAAGTTCCTCGACCAGAGACTCATTCCGTGGTTCTTCGGCCACGTTGTTCGATTCGCAAGGATCCACTCGGTGGTCGTACAGCTCGATGCCGCTGACTTCAGAGGAAACTCGCGACCTCCACTCGACGAGGCGGTGGGTGCTGGTGCGAATCGCGCGCCCAATGTGCTCCTTGCCGCCTGGGCCCACCCAGATCCCCTCTCGCAAAAACACGCTGAAGGCTGCGTCGGACCATGGGGCGTCGTGCGTGAGCAAGGGAACCAGGCTGGTTCCCTCAAGGTCTTCTGGGATCGGGGCCCCGACGACCTCGCAAAGCGTCGGAAACAGGTCGACCAGCTCAACCGGCGCCTTCACCCGACGCCCGGCTTGCTGGGCACCGGGCACACGCAGCAGGAGAGGAACGCGGACATCGATTTCATAGTTCGTCATCTTCCCCCAGCTACGGTGTTCGCCGAGCTTCCAGCCGTGGTCCCCCCACAGCACCACCACCGTATTGTCTGCCAGCCCCAATTCCTCAAGACGATCCAGGAGCCGGCCGACCTGGGCGTCGACGTAACTGACGGATGCCAGGTAGCCGTGCTTCAGGAGACGCTGTTCAGCCAACCCCAATACGGTTTCGAACGGATGCCCCAGACCCGAAAAGTCCGTGTACCCGCGCAGTTCTCTCAGATTGTTGATCGCCATCGGAGGGGCGTTCAAAACCAGCTCAGCCTCAGGCCCGGTGGCGAGGGGTAATTCCGCGCGCTGGTATAGATCCCAATACCTTCGTGGCGCATTGAACGGCAGGTGCGGCCGGTAGTAACCCACGGCAAGAAAGAAAGGCTCCTCGCGCTGCCCCAGCTTCGCCAGTTCTTCAACCGCCCAATCCGTTTGTGCGCCGTCGTAATAGGCGGCGTCGGCCACATCCGGTGCCTCGGTCGCCTGAGCCTTCACATAGTAATGACCAAAACGGTCCTTCCGATTCTCGGCGCGACCGAGCTTTTCCCATTCCTCCACACGACGGGCTTGAATCCTACGACCCTCCTCGCCCAGATAGACCGCATCCGGATCAAATGGGAAACCTGGAATGGAATGGCGTAAGTCCCAGGACGGCTCATCTGGAAAGATATTGTGGAAGATCTTCCCAACACTTGCAGTGAAATAGCCGCCACTGCGCAAATGCTGCGGCAAGGTGACGACGTCGGGTTGGACCTTGCGTAGATCGGTCCGGAGATCCAGCACCCCGATGGTTTCGGGGTACTTTCCTGTCATCAGGCTCGCACGTGATGGGTTGCAAACAGCGGATTGGCAATAGGCCCGTTCAAAAACCACTCCAGTCTCAGCCAGTCGATCAATATTGGGACTGACCACGTGTTCGGCACCATAACATCCAAGCTCCGGCCGCAGATCGTCCACAGCAATGAATAGCACGTTGGGACGCTCGCCGGAATGATCTTCATTCCCGCAAACCGATTCAGGCACCCCAGCGCAGCTGAATGCCATCAGAAAAACGAATCCGAGCAACTTCATGTGCCCGGATGTTACCCCAAGACAGGACCCGAGATTGCCACAGTCTGAGAATGTGTGCCTCGCCCACGAGGTGGAACTCCCCGTGGCGGGTGGGGCTGTGCTGGACGCGGCTTCGGCGGCGCTGCGCCGCCGCTTGAGCGGCCAGTGCGGCCCCACCCGCCACAGAAGAACCCAACCAAAAAACCCTACCGCCCAGGACCAGACCCAACGTTCCCGGTCACACTGGAAGAACTATCGCCCAATTCAGCCTCAGAGGTAGGATCCTGATTCGGATCCGAAACACCACCGGCACCAGGGATCTGCGGAAAGAGCCGATTGCGGAAAGTCCAACGAGTCGCCTCAGGCACCACCAGCATGTCCTGGAACTCAAGCAAGGAACGATTGGCACCCAGGATCTTCAAGCTCTCGCCAGACTTGCGCGGCTGGATCTCAAGTTCCAGATGAAGCTCAATGCAGTAGGGGAGGCTGGCGAGCTGGGCGGAATCCCAGTTGTCCTCTTTGGCCGGATCGAACTCGGGCTTGGCGTAATAGACTAGATCCAGATTGACGATGCGGTCGTTGAGCATGGCGAAGTTGCCGCCGCCATAGGGCTCGTCGTCGACCATGAAGTCTTCACGCCGGTAGAGCTCGAGGAAATCCAGCGGGCCTTCGCGTTCGCGCAGCCAGTAACCGACCTCATTGATCGGCGCATGAATGTGGCGGTTCAGGAAGGGATGGGTCTGGGGGAAGGTGGAGCGACCGTAGACGAGCATGTCGAGGCGGTCGGCGTCGGCGCCGCGCAAACTCTTCGACTCGCCTTTCATGATCACGTATTCGCCGGCGTCGTAGACCGCGAGGCGCGCGATGTCCTTGCGAATCATTTCCATCAGCTGCGGCCCGGCGCGCTCGGTCAGGGTGATGTTGTGGATCGCGTCCACCGCCTTCTGCGCCGAATCCAGCGACGACAGGACGCCGGTCATGATGATGGCGCTGATGAACATCGACACCAACACCTCCATCAGGGTAAAGCCGGAGGTACGAAAGGGGCTGGTCGGTCTGCGCAGGGGGCTCATTGGATCTCCCCCTTCTCATTGTTTGAGGCCCACAGCTCCTCGTAGAGCTCGAAGTCCTGGTACACCGCCCAGGTGTCGACCAGCGTTTCCAGCTGATATTCGCGCTCCTCGCCGTCGTAGCCCGGGTAGGTGACGGTGATGACCACGCGGGTCTTCTCCGGCTTGATGTCGTCGCTGTCGTCCTCTTCCTGGCGCTCCTCTTCGCGGGTGCGCGCGCTCTCGCGCCAGGCGTACTCGGGCGAGGACGTGTCGATGTCGTTGTTGGAGTAGAGGCTGCTGTCGCCAAGGCCGATGACGAAGGTGAAATCCTCGTAGCCGTCGTCGGCGAGATCGCCGTTGAAACCGTCGAACAGGTCGGTGAAGCGGCCGGCTTCGATCTGGTGCATCATGCGCAACGACAAACGCGAAGCGACCGCCAGCGAGCGGCCATCGCTGGCGCGGCCCACCGCTTCGCCGCGCAATTGCAGCAAGACGGTGAGGGTGACCGCGAGCAGCATCAGCGACACCATCACCTCGATCAGCGAGAAGGCGCGGTGCTGGGGCGGAGGAGAACTAGAAATCATTTTCGTTGATCGACCTCAGTTCTTGATGCCCTTCTACGATCTCACTGCGCCCGGTGAGTCCGCCGATGTGGACGGTCGAGTCGTAGTAGGCATCGACCTCATTGATTAGGAAGAGAACGATGTCGAGCATCACCCCATCGGGGGGGAAGACCAACTGGTGTATTCCCTGCTCGATGCGCCCGCCGTCGGGGCCGAGTACAGCATCGAGCCGGATTCCGGCAGGCAGGCTCTTGCGTGAAAGCGGATTTCGTTCTTCCTGATTTCGGGCGATCCGCCCGTCTTCGTCATAGGGTGGCAGCAGCCGATATTCCTGCTGGTCCAGGTCCAGCACCATGATGTAGGAACGCCCGTTGGCGATCGCTGAACTACGCGCCAGATCGATGTCGCCGATCAGCTGGCGAGCGGCGGATTCGGAAACGGCACCAGGAAGAACCCGCCCAAGGTTGGCGGTCACCCCGCCGAGCATCAGGCCGATCAACAAGACCACGGCCATGAGCTCGATCAGGGTGAATCCGCTGCGCTTGGTGGCCATGGTGCGAGATCCCCGAGGCGGCTAGTCCTCCTCGAGCAGGGTCAGGTTGGTGACGTCGGCGTCTTCTGCTTCGCCACCGGAGGCCTTATCCTTGCCGTAGGTTCCGACCTCGTAATCGTTCCCAGAGGTCGGCGGGGTGTAAAAATATGGTTCACCCCAGGGATCCTTGGGCAGCTTTTTCAGGTACTGAAAGGGCTCGGCGTCGACCAACTCCTGAAGGCTGTCTGGGTAGCGGCGTTCAGTCATGTTAAACTGATCAATTGCACCGACGATGTTGGTGATGTCGTTGTGGACCCGGACCTGCTCCCCTTGGAACAGGGCGCCCAGGACTCCGCGGCCAACCGTACCGAGGAGGATGCCGATGATCAGGACCACGGCCATGATCTCGATCAGGGTGAAGCCGCCGCGGCGGCGTGAAGAGAGGCGGTTTCGGGATTTCATGTTTTCTTACCGGTCCGCGACCGGGAATCAGCCAAAGGACTGGGACATCTGCATGATGGGCTGCAGAATCGCTATGACAATGAAGCCTACCAGACCAGCCAGGAGCAGGATGATCACCGGCTCAATCAGCGAGGTGAACTTGTTGGTGGCGATTTCCACCTCTTCCTGGTAGGACTCGGCGACCTGACTCATCATGGAATCCAGCTCGCCGGATTGTTCGCCCACCGCGATCATGTAACCGACCAGGGGTGGGAATACCCCCGATTGTTTGATCGGAGTGGCGATGTCGGCGCCCTCGAGAATCTGCTCGCGGACGTCGTCAATGGTGTTCTCAAGCAATTGGTTGCCGAGAACCGTGCGCGTGACCTCGAGCCCACGCACCACCGGCACGCCGGAACGCAGCAGGGTCGAAAAGGTCTGCGCGAATCGTGCCAGGGCCTGCTTGGTGAGCAGGTCGCCGACCACCGGGATCTTCAACAGCAGGCTGTCGATTTTCAGGTGGCCCTTTTCGGAGCTGTAGTAGAGGTTGAACAGCAACGCCACGAAGATCATGCCGAGCAGCAGCAACCACCACCAGCCAACCAGGAAATCGCTGGCGCTCTGCAGGAACTGGGTTGGACCGGGCAAGGCTTGTCCGCGGCCGGCGAGCATCTCGGTGATCTTGGGCACCACCGCGACCATCAGCACCGAGACCACCAGCAGACCCACGATCAGCATGATCGTCGGATAGGCCAGCGCCGCACCGACCTTGTTGCGCACCCGCGCCTGGTCCTGCATGAAGACCGATAGGCGCTCCAATACTTCGTCGAGACGGCCGGCGGCCTCGCCGGAGCGCACCATCGAAACGTAGAGTTCGTCGAAGTAGTCGGGGTGGGCGCCAAGGGCATCGGCGGTGTTGGAACCCTGGGTGATGCGCTCGCGCACGTCGCGGTAGAGAACGCTCAGGCGCCGCCCCTCGGTCTGCTCGATGATCGCGCGCAGCGCCTCGGTGATCGGAATGTTGGCGCGTGTCAGCGTGGCGAGCTGGCGGGTGAAGGTGCCGATCTCGTCGAGCTTCCTTTTGCTTTTGCCACCGCCGCCCTCACGCCCACGGATTTTTTGCAGCTTGGCGGTCCATTCCTCATTCAGCCCAAAACGGCCCTTGGGCCCGTCCAAGCTCTTCTTGTCCTTGGTCTTGAAAACCAGGCCGCCAGAACCCTTGACCGGCCGCACCTTGGTCACCAGGATGCGGTCGCGGCGCAGCTTGACCCGCGCCTCGCGCGGGGAGTCTGCGTCGACCACTCCCGAAGCACCCTTGCCTTCGGGATTGAAGCCTTTCCACTCGAACACCGGCATCGCTGGGAACTCCCTGGGGGCCTCTGGATCAGATGTCGAGCTGGGTCACGCGCATGACCTCCTCGGGAGAAGTGAGTCCTTTGACCACCTTGGCCATGCCGTCCATGCGCAGAGTGCGCATGCCTTGCTTAACGGCTTCGCGCTTGAGTTCGCTGGCCGGTGCGCTGCGCATGACCAGGGAGCGGATCTCCTCAGACATCGGCAGCAGCTCGTAGATCGCAGTCCGGCCCTGGAAGCCGGATTGGAAGCAGTCGTCGCAGCCAGGGGCGTGCGCGAGTTTGCCGTCTTTCAGGCCGGTCGGTTCGATGCCCAGGTCGCGCAACGACCCCAATTCGGTGGAATCGGGTTCGCGCCAGGTCTTGCAGTTTCTGCATAGCGTTCGAACCAGGCGCTGGGCAACGACCAGCACCAGCGACGAGGACACCAGATAAGGCTCCAGTCCGAGGTCGATCAGACGCGTGACGGTGGACGGGGCGTCGTTGGTGTGCACCGTCGAGAACACCAGGTGGCCGGTGATCGCCGCGCGGATGGCGATCTCGCTGGTCTCGAGGTCGCGGATCTCGCCGACCATCATCACGTCGGGGTCCTGGCGCAGGAAGGAGCGCAGGCCAGCGGCGAAGGTCAGGCCCTTCTTGGTGTTGACCTGGACCTGCGAAATGCCCTCGAGCTGATATTCGACCGGGTCTTCGATGGTGAGGATGTTTTTCTCACCGGTCGAGATCTCGACCAGCGAACCGTACAGAGTGGTGGTTTTGCCCGACCCGGTCGGTCCGGTGACCAGGATGATTCCGTGCGGGTAGCTGATGTAGTGGCGCAGGATCTTCAGATTGGCCTCGTCGAGGCCGATCTGCTCGAGCGCGAAAACGCCGGCGGTCTTGTCGAGCAAGCGCAGCACCGCGCGCTCGCCGGCCGAGGTCGGCACCACCGAGATGCGCACGTCGACCTCGCCGTCGCCGATGCGGATCGAGGCGCGCCCGTCCTGGGGCAGACGACGCTCGGCGATGTCCATCCTGGCCATGACCTTGATGCGGCTGAGGATCGCGTCTTGCGCGGTCTTGGGCACCGACTCCATCGCGTAAAGAATGCCGTCGATACGGAAGCGCACCTGCAGGCGGTCGGCGAAGGGCTGGAAGTGCACGTCGGAGGCGCGCAGCTTGATCGCCTGGAACAGCACCGAGTTGACCAGCTTGATGATCGGTGCCTTGTTGGCGACGTCGAGCAGGTCTTCGCTTTCCTCGATCTCGGCGGCGAGGCTGGCGATGTCGGCGCCCTCAAGATCGTCGAGCGCCTCGTCGACGCCGTCGGCCTTGTGGCGGAAAGCGCGGTTGAGCAGCTCGGTGATCTCGTTGCGCGGGCACAACACGAAGTTGACTCCCTCGGGCAACATTGCGGCGAGGTCGTCCTGCGGGTGCAGGTCGAGGGGGTGCGCGGTGGCCACCGTGAGCCGGCGCCCCTCTTGCCCGATCGCGATCATGTCGTGGGCGCGGGCGAAGGATAGCGGCACCACGTCGACGAAACTCTTCGGCACCCGCGTGCCCTCGAGCTTGTCGACGAAACCGAATTCCAGATCGGCGGCGAAGGCGCGCAGCATCGCGGCTTCGTCGGCGCCGCGGGTCAGCAGCACGCGGTCAAAAGTCGATCCGCTGGCCACCGCGTGATCGCGCAGCTTCTTGAGCTCGGTGACTTCCATCTCGAGCTCTTTTTGCAGATGCCCGATGATGTCCAGCACCTCGACCGCAGGAGAATCTCCGTTCATTGCGATCCGCCCGCGCCGTTGGCCGCCGCGGTTACCGGCCGCGGATCACTTTCGATGCGCCGGCCGTAGGTCAGCGGATCGGAATCAGGAGTTTGCAGCTCGCTCGGATCGACTTCGCCGCCCGGAGCGATCAGCACCGGCGCCTGGATCATGCCCGGATCGAGCATGCCGGCGTCGCCCGACTCCAGGATCACGTCGGCCGGATTCTCCAGCCTGTAATTGGGATCGATCAAGCGCAATCGTTCGAGGCCGATGGTTTCCGCTGCCTCTGCCT
The DNA here is from genome assembly GCA_021776925.1 of Planctomycetota bacterium. Classification (GTDB taxonomy): domain Bacteria; phylum Planctomycetota; class UBA1135; order UBA1135; family UBA1135; genus JAJFFB01. The sequence goes on from JAJFFB010000177.1 coordinate 13,371, forward strand.
TGCCCCTCTCCGAGATTGCGGAGAGTTCTTGGAAATCGCCGATGATGTGCGGGGTACAGAAAAAGAACAGGGTGGTCTTGTTGGTCTGGTTTGTTTTGCGGCCGAAGAGGATGCCCAGGATCGGGATCTTATTCAAGAAGGGCACTCCCTGGTCGTTCTTGATCTGGTCGTCACGCACGATCCCGCCGATCCACATCGTGGAACCATCCGGAATCATGACCTCAGTGGTAATCGTCCGGCTGGTGATCGGCGGGGGCAGATCCGGGTCGCCGGAGCTGCGGAAGCTCGACACCACAAGGCTGATCTCTAGGCGCAGGAAACTGCTGGAGGAGATCGAAGGCGTGATGCCGAGCGTGATGCCCGCCTCTTGGTATTCGACGTTCTGCTGCTGGCCAACCTGGCCCAGCGTCGAGGTCGAGAAGGGCACCTCGTCGGTGCTGGCGACCGTCGCACCTTTGTTATTGGAAACCAGGACAGATGGTTTCGAAAGCACGTTTGCGTTGCCTGAAGTCTCGGCCGCACGCAGCAGGAAGGGAATCGCGAATTCACCGTTGCCCTGGCCGTCGAGGACGCCAGCGGTGATGCCGGCTTCGAAAATGTTGACCGCGCGGTCACCGTTCTGGTCGGCGGAGGAAATGCCGAAGTTGGTCGTGATCGAACCGCGCAGGCTATTTTCGCCAGGGACTTCGGAGTTGGCGAATTCGATACCAATTTCGCGGGTGAAATCCTCAGAGATCTCGATCAGCGCGGTCTCGATCAGCACCTGTGGTTGCGGACGGTCGAGCCGCTCGAGCAACATTTTCAACGACGCCCAGCGGCTTCGGGTAGCGCTGACCATCAGCGAGTTGGTTTCTTCCTGTTCCCACACGACGATGTCTTGCTCGTTCTGGACGATCGTGTTGTTGCCGGTGCTTTGGGCTGCGTCGACCGCCTCTTCGGCGCGCCGGAGGAACTCCTTGAGGTCTTCGGCCAGCTCCTCAACCGGCAGGTGCTGGACCATAAACAGGTGCAGGTTGCTCTCCGGGACTTCCACCTTCAAGTCCAACTGCGCGACCAGGTTCAGGATCACCGGCATGTTGCGTTCGCTGGCGGTGATGATCAGCGAGTTGTCGCGCGGATTGGCCAGGATCTTGGTCTCGATGATCTGGTCGTTCGGGCCGGTGGTATTGGAGCGCGAGCTGCGCGAGTTGACCACCCGCGGACCCTGCGGGTTGGCCGACAGCTGGATGTCCTCGATGATCTCGGACAGTTGCTCGGCCATCTCTTCGGCGCTGGCTTCTTCCAGGCGCACCTTCTTGAAGATCG
>JAJFFB010000178.1 GCA_021776925.1 Planctomycetota bacterium
CCGCCACTGGCGCCGACCAGCTTCAGGTTGGCGCTGGCGGGCACATCGCCGGAAAGTGTGCTGATGCCTTCCACCCTGATCGCGTCGTTGGTGATGAAGCCTGGCCCGAATTCGAGGGCATTGGAGCGGAAACGGGGGAAGCCATTGACCGTTCCTCCCAGAAGTCGGTCGCTGCCATTGACGTGCAGGAAATCACCGTCGACATTGAGGCTGCCTGCGTCCATCTCGAAAAGAGAACCAGCATTCATGGTGACCAATTCATCGAGCTGAACGGTCCAATCGCCGGAGTTGCGGATAGGGCCGATGTTGAAGGCTGCGTCGTAGGCGATGTCTACCGTTCCAGTGTTGTGGAAGCTGCCACTGACCGCGCGAGCACCGTTTGAGCCCGTGCTGGTACGGAAAGTACCGGCATTGGTGAAGGTGAAAGCTCCGGTGGTCAGGTTTTCGTTGAAGGCGGCGCCGTTAGATACGATCTCAAACAAGCCTTCATTGGTCACCGATTCGGCCAGGGTGAGAGTCGCATGCGAACCCACGCTGTCACCCAGCAGGGTCAGCTTCTGCCCCGCGGCGGGAGCGCCGGTGAGGGTGGAAAGGCCGCCGACGGTGCCATCGAAGACCGAGCTGAATGCAGGGCCGAACTCCAACGCGCTGTTGATGAAGGAGGGCTGACCGGTCATGGTGCCGCCGAGCAGGCGATCGCTGCCACCGGTATGACGGAAGAGGCCGATCGGGTTGAAGGTGCCGTCGTTCTGAATGAAAACGGCGGTGCTGTTGAGCAGCATGTTCTGGTCGGCCTGAATGGTCCACAATCCGTCGTTCTGCACGGTGCCGCCGGAGAAGCTGGTGTGGTACTGCATGTCCACTGTGCCGTTGTTGGTGAAGCCGCCCAATATGTTGCGCGTGCCATTGGTGCCCTGCAGGACCTCGAATAAACCATCGTTGGTGAACACCGCACCGGTCGCATCCAAGTTCACAACGTAGGTGCTGTTTTCGGTCTCCATGGTCATGGCACCACGGTTGGTGGCACCCGAAGCTACCGTGAATATGGAGTTGGTGCCGACACCATCGCCGCGCAGACGCAGCTTGCCCTGACTGCCGACGTCGCCGCTCAAACTGGAAGCGCCACGCATGACCAGGTCGAACACAGCGGTGTCGTTGCCGTCCAGATGCAGTTCGCTGTGAGTCAGCTTCGGCGTTCCCAGGGTGGTCCCGCCAGTCCAGAAGTCGACCCCGGAGGTATGGGTAAAATCCCCCTGGACGTCGAGGGTTCCCGCCGCCATGGTGAAGGTGGTTCCAGGTTCGAAGGTCATCGTTGCCCCGGACTCCATGAGAAAAACCCCCTCGCTCAGGATTGGGCCGAGATCGAACTTAGTGTCGTACTCGGCACGCACAATCCCATCGAAGGCGTTGTGGAAATCGCCCTCGACCGTGCGGCTTCCATTGGAACCGGTCAGGAACTCAACGGTGCCATGGTTGGTGAAACGGGATCCTGGGCTCTGGATCAACTTGACGTTGTAGCCCGCATTCTGCGCATCCAACTGCCACAGACCGGTGTTGCTATGATCACCGGTGATGGTGGTGGTGGCATTCGTGCCATGGCCGTTGCCTTGCACCAGGACCGACTGGCCCGGCCACAGGTTGCCACTGAACCCGCTGGTGGATTCGAGCAGGAAGTCTCCGCTCCCGGTGTGGACCGGATCGATGTCCAGGGTGGAATTGCGCAGTCGCGCCCGGGTTCCGGAGAGGCTCCCGCCCTTGAATTGATAGATCCCGCTGGTCATGTCGAATAGACCCACCGAGGCAATGTTGCCACCGTTGTGAATGAAGGTTGTGCCAGTAGGCATCAGCAAAGATGCGCCTGTCCCGATATTGACCGTACCACCGTCGAGAGTGAAAGGCCCGGTCGGGAAGGAAGTGTTGAAATCAAGGTTCAGGGTGCCGGTGTTGGTGAAGGCACCGTTGATATTGCGGCTTCCGCCAGATCCTGGCAGGGTGTGCAGGGTGCCGGAGTTGTTGAAAATGACACCCGGATCCATCAGGATCGTGTTGTTGTAGGCGGCGTCCAAGGACTCCATTTCCATGGCCCCTGTGTTGCTCGCCGAACCAGTGATGGCGAGCGTGGTATGACTGGAGGCCCCGTTGGCCAGGACCCGCATGGTGCCGCGTTGCAGCAGGTTTTCGATGGTGGAATTCCCCTGGGCCAGAATGTGGGCGTCATTGGTCAGGGTGCCGGCACCCAGCCAGTGCGAGGAAAGCAGCCACAAAACGGTGCCGCCGCCGGGGCCGATCTGCGCCGGGCCGTTCAAGGTCACGGTGCGGCCGGCGGCCGCCAAGGTGGCGTTGCCTGCCAGCAGATCGAGTTGCCCCAGCAAGACGTCCACGTTCAGGGTGATCGTGTAGGGTGTCGCCGAACTGACACTCATGTCGGGCCAGTCGGTGGCGCCGTTGGGAACCGAGTTCGGTGTCCACTGACCGGCGTCGTTCCAGTTCCCGGAATTGGAGTGATTCCAGAAGTGGGATTGGGAACTGGCCGTGGTTGTCAGAAGAAGGCCGCAGAAGGTGGCCACGAACACGGCCACAACCCGGCGAGGGGAGAAGGAGGGGATGAGCATGGTGATTTCCAATTTCGTGGCGGGACCCCTAGCCTAACGCGAATTTTGTGCATAAATATAGGGTTTGGTTCCGTTTGCACCGGCAGTATTCCCATTCCCTCCTCCTCCGGGCGGGCTGGATCCAGCCACCGGCCGGATTTCGGCCTAACTCCGGCAGGATCCGCTCGCGAGTCTCCCCGCACCTCCGACTGGAGAATCCGGCCCTATTCAAGAATAGATTCTCAAATTCAGAGACGGATAGCATCAGGTCCTGCGCGCCATGACAAGTCGACGCTGGCGGCTGCAGAGGCTCTACGGTTTGGCCGGGAGTTTCCATCCGGGGAGTCACGTTCGGAGATCCGCATCGTGGGGCCACCGTATTCCGATCGACCGCTGGGGCTGGCACGTCGCCCTGGTGATCATGTTCAGCGCCACCGCGCCCTGGATGCCTTTCCTGAACGGCCCTAGAGCTGGGTCGGTTGGAGTCCGGCGTACCCCTCGTATGAGCCCACCTCAAAAAGTAGGATGGCAGCATGACTCGGGTTGCTGTGATCCTATGCGGGGCCGGTCGTTTCGACGGCTCCGAAATCCATGAGTCGGTCCTGAGCCTGCTTCATCTCGAACGGCATGGCGCCGACTGGATGGCCTTCGCGCCCGACCGGCCGCAGTGGGCGGTGTGCAAGCATTTCGCCGGAGAGGTCGATGCGGGCGCGGAACGGAATCAACTACAGGAGGCAGCCCGCATCACCCGCGGCCGTGTGCAACCTCTGGAGCAGGCGCGGGCCGAGGATTTCGATGCCCTGATCCTGCCCGGCGGCAGCGGCGCCGCGCGCAATCTCTGTGATTTCGCCGAACGAGGCGGTGAGGCGGAGGTCGATCCGGTCCTGGCCCGCTTGATCGTGGCCTTTCATGCGGCCGGCAAGCCCATCGGCGCGATCTGCATCGCACCCGCTCTGGTCGCGCTGGTTCTCGGCAAGTCGGCTCCGCAGATCACCCTCGGTCCTATAGACGACGGCCCCTCGGTCGAAGCCGCCCGCACCGGCGCGCGTATGGTCGATTGCGCGGTAGAAGAAATTCACGTCGATCATGAAAACCGTATCGTTTCGACCCCGGCCTACATCCTCGGGCCTGATCTGGTGTCGGTCGACCTAGGGATCGGCCGCCTGATCAGCGAAGTCCTGCAGATGGCGGCATTGACCGTGGCGAAAGGATGAGGGGCGGTCGAATCCTGGGCCGCATGGCCGCAGTCGGTCCCCTGGCCGCCGACCGCTACGTCGGGTCGGTCGGCAAGGGTCACGTACCCGATGACCTGGACCAGGTGCCCGAGCGACGCGTCGCCCTGGTCTTGGGCACCGGCAAGTGGGCGCCGAGCGGGCGTGAGAACTTGTTCTATCGTCGTCGCCTGGAGGCCGCTTCCGAGCTCTATCACGCAGGCAAGGTCGAACGCTTGTTGTTGTCGGGCGACAATTCCCGGGTCGGTTACGACGAGCCCAGCGACATGATGACCGACCTGGTCCAGCTGGGGGTGCCGCCCGAGCACATGGTGTGCGACTACGCCGGCTTCCGCACCCTCGACTCGGTTATCCGCGCAGGCGAGGTCTTCGGTCTGGACGGTTTCACCGTGGTGTCGCAAGCCTTCCACTGTCAGCGGGCGGTGGTCGACGTCAAGTTGCTGCATCGTGCGCCCAAGTTCCTCGGCGACCAGGTTGCGGTGCCCTGAGCCATGCTGGAATTGCGCTCCGCACGCCCGCGTGACGCTGCCGCAATGCTCGAGATCTACCGACCGAGCGTCGAGCAGAGCGGGATCTCCTTCGAGTTCGAGGTGCCGAGCGAAGACGAGTTCGCCGAAAGGATTCGCACCACGCTGAAGCGCTTCCCTTGGCTGGTGGCGATCGGCCAGCAACAGGACAGCGCAACGGCCACCACCTCAGCCGCTGACTCCATGCTTGGCTACGCCTACTCCGGACCGCATCGCGCTCGCGACGCCTACCAGTGGTCGTGCGAGGTTTCAGCCTACGTAGTTTCTTCGGCCCACCGCCTGGGCGTCGGCCGCAGGCTCTACCAGGAGTTGTTCGCGCGCCTTGAAGCCCAGGGCTACCGCAACGCCTACGCCGGCATCACCCTGCCCAACGACCCCAGCCAGGCCTTCCACGCCGCGCTGGGTTTCCAACCCATCGGCGTCTATCCCCGCGTCGGCTGGAAACTCGGCCAATGGCGCGACGTCGCCTGGTGGGGACTGGAATTGGGAGAGAAAGAGGAACGGCCCGCTAGGCGCGTCAGCGACCTGGGGCTAACCTGAATGGACACTTGTCCGCTGCCACAGCATCCTTCATGCCGGACTCGGGCCAGAATCTGCCGCTGGATCCTTCTCACCGAGCGCCACACGCCGGCGCTGGGGGTGGGCGGCATTTTGAAAAAGGAAACCAGATCGGCGACTTCAAGTTGATCCGTGAACTCGGACACGGCGGCATGGGTGCGGTGTGGGAGGCGGAGCAGCTCAGCTTGAAACGGCGCGTGGCACTGAAGTTGCTCAAGCCGCAGTTGAGCATGAGCCCCACCGCCTTGCAGCGCTTTCAACGCGAGGCCGAGGCGGGTGGCCGCCTGCAGCACCCCGGCATAGTGCAGACCTACGGCGTCGGTGAGGAAAACGGCGTCCACTGGATCGCGCAGGAACTCATCCCCACCGGCTTCACTCTCGCCGATGCCCTCGCCGTGCAACGCAAGCAGCGCGAGTTGCCCGGCACCTGGTACCGCCAGACTGCCGAGATGTTTGCCACCCTGGCCGAAGCACTGGAGGTCGCGCACCAGGCCGGCGTCATCCATCGCGACATCAAACCCGGCAACATCCTGATCGCCGAGGACGACCAGCCCAAGGTCGCCGATTTCGGCCTGGCGCAGGTGCAGGACGATTTCGCCCTCAGCCGCACCGGCGAATTCATGGGCACGCCGTTCTACATGAGCCCGGAACAGGCGATGTCCAAGCGCATGGGCCTGGACCACCGCAGCGACGTCTTCAGCCTCGGCGCCACCCTTTATGAAACCCTGACCCTGGTGCGCGCCTTCGACGGCGACACCTCACAACAGGTCTTCCACAAGATCGTCACCGAGGAACCCCCCGACCCGCAAAAACTACGCAGCCGCATCCCGCGCGACCTCGCCGTGATCTGCGGCAAGTGCCTGGAGAAGAGCCCCGACCGCCGCTACTCCTCGATGGCGGAGCTTGCCACCGATCTGCGGCGTTACCTCAATCACGCGCCGATCCTCGCCAGGCCTCCAAGCCCTTTGGCCCGGGCGGCCAAATGGTGTCGTCGTCACCCAGTCTTGGCTGGGTCCGGAGGTGTGGCGGTGGTCGCCCTAGTGGCGATCACTGGACTGTGGCGTCGGGCAGTAACCGCAGAAATCGCCACCCTGGAGGCGCTCGGCCAGGTGAAGTCGGAACAACTTGCGACGCAAACGGAACGGGATCGAGCCCGGATTGCCCTGCGACAGGCGGAACAATCCTCATACGCGGCGAACATCAGTGCGGCCGCTCTCGCCCTGGGCAACGGAAACATCTCTGAGGCCCGAGCACGACTGGACGCCTGCCCTTCCGAACTGCGAGGCTGGGAGTGGGGCCACCTCAACATGAGCGTGGATCCGAGTCTACTGACCATTGAGTTGACAGAGGCTTCCTGGACTTCCTTGGCCTGGTGCCCGGACGGAACTCGCCTGGTTGCTGATGTTGGAAGTACCGCACAGGTTTTTGACGCCACAACCGGCACTTCTCTGCTCTCCCTGGATCCTGCGAACTTGGGCCCTGCAAGCCCCAGGGTAACTTCATGCGCCTGGAACCCGGATGGCGTGACCTTGGCCACCGGTTCTAGGAATGGAATAGTGCATATCTGGAACGGATTCACTGGGCAACTTCTTGCGACCATGAACGGGCACCAGAGATCGGTTGATTCGGTTGCATGGAGCCCGGATGGCATGCTCTTGGTTTCAGGGTCTGGGGACCATTCACTGCGGATTTGGGAAGTATCCTCTGGAGACTGGATCAAAGTCGTGGAGGGACATGAAAAGGGAGTGACATCGGTTGCCTGGAGTCCTGACGGGGAGTACCTGCTTTCAGGGTCAATGGACCATTCGGTGCGCATCTGGAATGCCGTCTCCGGAGAGATCGTTCACATCCTCAAGGGTCATCAAGCCGGCGTGATGTCTATTGTCTGGTCTCCGGATGGAACCCAGTTTGCTTCTGCTTCGATTGACGGCACCCTTCGGGTGTGGGAGACTTCGTCAGGTTTGATTCATCAGGTTCTTGAAGGCCACCAGGGGAGTGTCTATTCCGTTGCTTGGAGCCCTGATGGTACGCATTTGGTCTCAGGTTCCGCTGACTCGACCTTGCGCCTTTGGGACGTGGCTACAGGCTCCTGCCAGCGCGTATTTCAGGGACATGAATCCAGTGTCCGTTCCACGGCATGGAGCCCCGACGGCATGCGTTTGGCTTCGTCGTCAGGGGACCGGACCATTCGTATTTGGGATGCCTCACGGGGAGCCACTCGACCGTCACCGAATGACTCACGATTCAGAGCGAGCGGCATTGCATTGAGTCCGGATGGTGCCCAGGTAATCCTTGGATGGGACGGTCATTCGGGCGGAAATCCCATGACCATTGCTGATGTGGCTACCAAGTCTCCATTGAGATACCTTTGGGCGCAAAAGAGTTGGGCTTCCGGAATCGCATGGAACCCCGACGGAGTGAGGTTTGTCTCGGGTGTCAACAGCGGTGACGGTGAACTGGAGCTTTGGGACAGCGCCCAAGGCATCAGGCTCGTTGATTTCGAGGGACATAAAGGATTTGTGAGGTCCATTTCCTGGAGTCCCGACGGCCTGCAATTAGTTTCCGGATCCGAAGACAATACGCTCAGGGTTTGGGATGCAACCACAGGTGCGTGCCTGCGGACGGTGAAACTGGAGCCCTCTGTGTCTTCCGTTGCCTGGAGTCCAGATGGCACCAGGCTGGCATCTGGAGAGGGGCAGGTGGTGCATGTCCGGAATGCGTCGACCGGAGGCATCCTGCAGGCCCTGGAGGGTCATGAAGGAGGCTTCGTGACCACGGTCGCGTGGAGCCCGGACGGCACCAAGTTGGCATCAGGATCAAGGGACAAGACGGTGCGCATTTGGGATTCCGCTACGGCTGAATGCACCACCGTCCTACGTGGACACATTGGCAGCGTGACCTCAGTCTCCTGGAATCCCGACGGTACGCGCCTGGTTTCCGGATCTGATGATCGGACCTTGCATATTTGGGATACGTTCAATGGGACCAGCTTGTTGACCTTGGAGTGGAATGGACACGCAGTGAACTCCGTGTGGTGGAGTCCGGATGGCAAGTGGCTTTTGTCTGGGAGCGAAGACCGGACCCTGCGGATCTGGGAGAGCGACCTGGAAATGGCTCGTCAGAAGTGGCTGGACGCAGAATACCGTTGGCGTGTCAGGCCTCAGATCATGGCCTTGTTCGAGGAGCATCTTTTTCTGGACCCAGTGCTACGAACCCTTGAGGCGGATCACAGCTTGACTCCAGGAGTCCGGGAGGCAGCCATCGAATTGGCGCATTCAGTTGGGCAGGATCCACAAAGGCTCAATTCCCTTGCCTGGCCATTGGTAGACCCGGACCGCCGTCAGCGGGATTCCGATGTGGAATTGGGTCTGCGCCTCGCGCGCGAGGCATCATTGGGTGATCCGGGGAATTATTCCACCCAGGACACCCTCGCTTGGGCGCTCTTCGCCAATGGGTTTCATGATGAGGCGTTGCAGATCGCAGATAGAGTGATTCGGCTCTCTCCGGACAGCCAAAAAAAGGATGCGAAGCAGGTGGTGGACCGCATGAAACGGTTGATTTCCGAGGTTCAATCCGAGGATCATGACTGAATACCAAGGGGGTTTTCTATTCGAAAAAGAGGCTGGAGAAATCTTGCAGAGCCTGCATTCGAACGTCAATCAGAGTCTTCTTTTGGAATCCCAAGGCTGTCCACCGTCTCTTCCCCAGGGGGATGGAATTCAAAAACAAAATCACCCGAACCGCTGAGGTCGGTCCACGAGGGTATTTGCTGCGCAGTGGGATCCTCACCGATCGCCCTTTTCAAATAGACCGCAATTTCGGAAGCAGTCAGATAGCTACGGTCAGGTTGACCCAGCTTGGAGTTGAGTGCCTTTAACAAAAAAAAGGTGAAGGGAGAGTGGCCACTATTCGCATATTGGTCCGCCACCTTCTGGCCTGGCGCGCCTGCAGCAATAACCTGTCGTACAGGGTTTTGGGTTGCATCCTCAAAGAGGAGAGTGCCTTTTGTCCCCCGCAGACTGGCCCAGCCAGAGTAGCAACAGTCCAACAAAAGGAGGACGTGCTTGGCAGGGATTCTATTGCAGGCGCTGAGCAGGATATCGTGGGAAAGGAAGGATGAGGTTTTGTCTTGTTTGGCGTCGTAGGGGATCAAATACCCGACGGAATTTTCCTTTTCTGTGCCGGGGGTGGGCAACTGCTCGCCGTGACCGGCAAAGAAGACCAGCACGCGGTCTTCAGGGCCAACCTGCTGCTCGTCGGTGAAGTCGTCCAGCAGAACTTCCCTGATCCGTTCCCGCGTCGCCTCGGATCCTTTCAGGAGAGTCACCTTGTCCTTGGCGAAGCCGCCAT
>JAJFFB010000179.1 GCA_021776925.1 Planctomycetota bacterium
TGGGTTGTGGCCTTCCAATCGTGGTTGTTCTGTCCGTCCAGGATCAGCACGCGGATCTTGGCCGGCGGATAGGATGAGGTGCAGCTTGCAAGTGTGCAGGCGAGCAGGAAGGAACCCAGCAGGAAACGGAGCATTGGCACAATCTACTTTCGCCCTCTTGGCTTGTCTGCTCGCCGGTCCGGCCAGCGCTCAGGACTCTCTCCTGACTTCCGTCCAGGAGCCCGCCGCCTTCACCGGGAAGCAGGAACCCGCAGCACACGTCGATTTCACCCAGCCTGTTCAGGTCTACATCCTCGCCGGGCAGTCGAACATGGAGGGCAAGGCCCAGATTCCCCTGCTGGAGCACCTGGCGCAGCAGGAGAAGACCCAGGCGCGCTTCGCTCACCTGCGCGATGGCGACGGATGGAAACACCGCGACGATGTCTGGATCAAGTTCGGCGGACCGGTGGGGAAGCTGACCGTCGGCTGGGGCAGCCCGGGGCGCATCGGTCCGGAACTGGATTTCGGCTTCACCGTCGGCGACCACCACGAGGCCCCAGTCCTGCTGATCAAGACGGCCTGGGGTGGCAAGAGCCTGCACTACGATTTTCGCCCGCCCAGCGCCGGCCCGCTCGACCCCAAGATCATCGACAGCCTGCTGGACCGCCGCCGCAAGGAACACCCCAGAGCCACCCGCGAACAGGTGCTTCAGTCTTCAGGCCATTTCTATCGCCTGATGCTCGAGCAGATCCGCGACACCTTGGAGTACTTGGATCAGCATTTGCCCGGCTATTCCGGTCAAGGTTATGAAATCGCCGGCCTGATCTGGTTCCAGGGTTGGAACGACATGGTCAACGAGCACTACACCGCGCACTACGCCGACAACATGGCGTGTTTCATCCGCGACGTGCGCCATGACCTCAAGCGGCCCAAGTTGCCGATCGTCATCGGCCAGCTCGGCGTCGGCGGCCCGCTGAAGCCCGGTCAGGAACCGAAGAAGCAGGCCTTCAAAGACGCCCAGGCAACCGCCGCGCGCCTGCCCGAATTCGCCGGCACCGTGGCCCTGGTGCGCACCGATGCCTTCTGGGACCACACCGCCCAGGCGGTCTTCGACAAGGGCTGGCGCGACCACGTCGAAGAATGGGAGAAGGTCGGCTCCGACTACCCCTACCACTACCTGGGCAGCCCGATCACCTACTGCGACATCGGCCGCGCCTTCGCCCACGCGGTGCTTGCGCTTGGAAAGGAGCAAGGGTAATCAACCTACAGTCGGCCTCGCACAACCCACCATGATCGCTCTCCTCAGCTCCCTGTTGTTACTGGGGTCCGGAATTGCTCAACCTCCTGCTGGAGGGCCTGGAGCCGCTGCGGCTTCCGGGGTATTCCAGGAACCCACGGAACCGGCCGAACAGGAGTCCGAGAACGAATTGCACGAGCAGTTGCTGGCGCTCCGCATCGAGATCGCCGCGGCGGAAACCCAGGAAGTGGTCGACGAGCCGTTGTTGCGTGCCTTGCGCAACCTGGCAGACCTTCTTGAAGGCTTGCAGTTGACTCGCGAAGGCAATCGTCTGCTGCGCCAGAAAGCGGACCCTGGCGCGCTGGTCGACGAAGCGCGCAAAACCCGCGATCAGGCCCGCGCCCTGTTGTTGGCTGTGCGACCGGACCTTGTGCCTGTGCGCCTGAGGCTGGACTCTTCCCTTCAGGGCACGGGCGGCGATTTGAGTACCGATGCGTTGCGCAGCGCGGTGAAATCTCAATACGAGGATCCCGTCCGAGCCGCACGGGACTCCACGCGCAGCAGGTCCCGCGAATCCTCTCGACTCAGCGATGAGGTGGATGCGGCCACTCGTGATTTGATGATTCGTCGCAATGAGCGATTGGACGCGGAAAAATCCTACGCTGCGCAGCGTCAGGAGGCCGTGGGGGACCTGCTCGACCTTCGCGAGCAGCGCATGCAGCGCCTGCGCCTGGAAACCGCGAAACGCAAACGCGACCTGCTTGATGCCCAGGTATCGGGAATCCAGGCGCGCCTGCCCTTTCAGGAAGCCGAAGCCGAGATCGCCAAGCTGAATCACGAAGTCGGTCGTTTTGACCTGGAACGCCTGCAGTCCTTGTTCAATGCTGCCCAGGGTTTTCTCCGCGACCGCATTGCCCAGGACCGGGGCGCTCTGGATGCAGAAATCCTTCGCCTTGGCGGGCTGCTGGAACAGGAACTGCCTACTTATGACCGTGAGTGGTTCGCCGCGCGTCATGAATGGCTCCTGGCAAGCCGCAGCTACATGGACACCTTGGAGCGCAATGCTGCACTGGAAATCAGGAAGGAGCAGCTGCGCAGCCAGGAATTGACCTTCCAGGACCGTCTTGACCCAGCCCAGCCCGCCGTCAGTGGGAGCAGGAGCAAACCCTCCGCCGATCAGGTAGCCGAGGAGATCCGTGGCCTGAAAACGGCGACGAATCCGCGCCGGTTGCGCCAGGACCGATCAGGGATCGCGGCTGAATCCAGGTGGGCAAGCGCCCGAATGGCCGACCCCCTGATTGCAGAGGACACCATCGCAGAGCGCTTGGATCACCAGGAAGAAGCGGCGCGCATTGCCTTCGAAGCGCAGGATTTTGGCGAGAACACGGTGTTGTCGGTGGCCTGGAATCTGGAGCGCCGACGCTGGACTGCTCTGCGGCGAGATCATCTGGACCTCAGTCTCCGGGAGCACGACCTCCTGCAGCGGCACCTGGGCGCCGCGATGGAAATGGACAGCCTGCGCCAGCGGACACATCTTGCCGCGATCACCATCCTGGAGAAACTGCGCCGGGAAAACCTGTTCCTGCGCGGGCAGAGTCCCATCGATCTTGGCGCGTTGCGGACCGGCCTGACAGACCTGGGAACACTTCCGCGATGGGTGGGCCAGGTTGCCCTGGGGTTCAAGGAGTGGGCCCGCAGGAGTTTGTGGCCCGTGGCCGGTTGGCTTGCCATTCTGATATCTACCCTGGTGGTTTTCCTGCCTCTACGCCGCCGCTGGGGAGGTTGGATCGCCCAGGCAGCGACCTCTGGGGAACCTTCGAGGGAAAGGCGCTATGCCGTGGTCCTCGGTTATCTGCTCCGAGCTGCGGTTACCGCCTTGGTCCTGTGGGGTCTGACCTGGTCGGCCATCTGGGTCCTGCCTGCGATGCCGCCAGATGTTGAAAGGTGGCTGGAGTCCCTGGGAATGCTGGCCGGGGTCATGTGGCTGGCTCGACGGCTGAACATCGAGCTCTTCCGTCCAGAACCGCGCTCACGGGCGATCCTCCATATGCCACCGGAGGTGGCCGCTGCCGCCTTTACCAGGGTTTCTTTTCTGCTGTACTTCCTGACCGTGATCTGGCCGATCCGTTTTTCCCTGACCGCGTTTGGCTACCAGAACGCAGCCGTCCTGGAGGTCTTGCGCCTGGCCTCGCATCTGGTGTCCGGCCTGGTCCTGATCGACCTGCTGTGGCGACGCCGGCTGATCACCAGCATTCAATGGAACAAGGAAGGCCAGGCCTCGCGCTTGGCGAATCAGTTCGCCGGAATGCTCAATCCGTTTCTGATGCTTTTGGTCCCCCTGGTCATGGTGCTGGACCTTCTGCGCTTCGATTTCCTGGTGGAGGTGGTCCTGCGTACAGCTTGCGTCCTGGTTGCCGCACTGCTCGGTGGCTCGCTGTTGTTCCACGGCGCCAATTTCCTGATCCGCATGCGCCTCGCCGAGGCCGATGCCGGGCAGCCTGCGGGACCCCTGGAAGCTGCGCACAGCCATGCCCGGATCGCCATCAGCCGCGCGCTGGTTTTTGTGGTGGTGGTCCTTGGGGGCGGCTGGGTCATGACCACCGCCGGATGGGTCGATCTGGCCTCCGTGTGTGGATTTCTGAACGTCCCCTTGCCATTCCAGGGCCTGGAGCCCGAGGCGCAGGTCACCTGGTGGGATCTCTTCACAGCTGCCTTTGGAATCTGGCTCGGCTTCCGCATCGCGCATTATCTGCGCCTGCTGCTCAGCGCCATCCTGCTGCCAAAAACACGGATGGAGCGCGGGCTGCAGTACACCGTCACCACCATTTCCGGCTATTTCGTTATCGGCCTGGCGGTCTACCTGGGAATGTCGCGCATCTTCTCCTTGCAGAGCCTGGGCTACGTGATCGCCGCGCTGTCGGTGGGCATCGGCTTCGGATTGCAGGAGGTGGTTTCCAACTTCGTCAGCGGCCTCATCCTTCTCTTTGAACGCCCGTTGCAGGTCGGGGACACGGTTCGCGTCGGCGACACCGAGGGTGAGGTCGAGCGAATCAACATCCGCTCCACCACGGTGAGGTCGATCAATAACATCTTTGTCCTGGTACCCAACAAGGACCTGATCACCCAGAATGTCATCAACTACACCCATTTTGATCCGCGCCTGCGCCTGGTTGTTCCTGTTGGGGTTGCCTATGGCAGCGATACGGAATTGGTCCAGGGCCTGTTGAATTCGGTGGCGAAAGAAAACGCGCGCGTGCTGAAACGACCGGCACCCGAAGTCGTCTTCCAGGGCTTCGGCGAGAGCTCGCTCGATTTTGAACTCCGGGTCTGGATCGGGCGTCCGGATTACCGCATCGTCGCCCGCAGCGAGCTGAATTTTGCCATCGACCGGGTGTTCCGCGAGAACGGGGTGACGATCCCCTTCCCACAGAGGGATTTGCACCTGAAGAGCAGCGATCAGGAGCGCCTGGTAGACCCTTCCTGACCTGCCTGGGAATTATCTCCAGGCGCCCGAAAGGACAAAGGCCCCCCATAGTGCCGGTTCGACACCGCCGGACCCTTGGCGCTGCTGCTGCAGGATCTGACGCTGCGCTTGATGCAGAGCATCCAGGCGACCCTGACCCTGCTGCCATAACTGGCCGTAGAAGGACTCCATCAGCAGCCGCGTCGACAGGTCATCGACCGGCCACAAACTGGCGACCACCGTCCGGGCTCCGGCATCCAGGAATGCGCGTTGCAGACTGACCATTCCCAGGCCCGCCTCGGAGCGGCCGAGAGCGGTCTCGCACGCCGACAGCACCACCAGATCCACTGCACTCAGATCGAGCCATGAAATCTCTTCCGCGGTGAGCAGGCCGTCTTCCTCCTGATCACCACCGCGCGTGTTGGCCCCGGTGCAGACCAGCCCGCTGAGCAGACCGGGCGTGGCCGCCAAGGCCATCGCTTCCCCTTCCCTCAGGTTGACCTGGCCGGTTTCATCGAAACGATCCAAGCCGCCGAGCGCGGCCTCGCGCTGGGAAAGAAAAAACGCGTGGGTGGCGAGATGCACCACCTGATGACCACCCATTTCCGTTTTCAGGCGTTGTTCAATGGCCTCGGAGGCGGTCAGGAGCAAGGATGGACCCGCGCCTGGCCTTTGCTGATGGAGGCTTTGGACAGCCGCCGCTTCGTCGCCGGCGTGGCGCAGCGGCAGCCAGGTCTGCAGCTCCCCGGTGCGCTGCCCGGCGATGGAGTCTTCCGTAGGGGCGGCGGAATAGTCCAGACCGCCGACCGACAACAGGCTTGGCGAGGGATGCTCCAGGGATGTCCTGGAAGCCGCCAGGTCACTGGGGTCCGGCAGATAGAGGAAGCGATGGTCCTCGACCAGGAATCGATCGTTCTCGCCGAGAAGAATACCCATGGGCAAGCCGGCAAGACTCGGAGGCATGGAAACGACGATCGTCGAGTAGTCCGCGAGTACCTCTGCCAAGGGCTGCCACAAGAGCTGATGCAGATGCCGGCAATCGGCGAGCGGATCGTTTGAGGTTGCCTCGAGGGTCCGCCCTCCGCGGCCACGCACCTGGGACCAAGCTGGCACGGCGTCCATCACGCTTTCCAGATCAGCCAGGGTGATCTGGAACAGGTCCTTCTCGGTCACCACCCACGCCTCCAGACTGGACTGCGCGAGTGTGCCCGCCTCGATCACCGAACCGTTTTGCAGGCGTGCGGGTTGATAGGACGAATAATCCGCCATGCCGACCCATGCCGCGCCCGGCGGAAGCGCCTGGCGCAATTCGTCAATTCCGAAAGCCCGGGAAGCCCGGGGGCTGTCGAGCAGAGAGAGGAGTTCACGTTCCTGGTCTTCGCGCAGTTGGGTCAGCCGCTGGAGGTCATCCAATTTGCTCGCATCCTGGCTGCGCAGCCAGGCCTGGCTCAGCGCTGCGCTGGTCAGTTGCAGATCGAGGACGAGAGTGCGGGTATCGGAATGGGAATCGAACAGACGATTCACCCACGACGATCCGACGGTGCGGCTGACCAGACTCTTCCACCTGAGAACCGCGTTCAAAAGATCATGGCGCAATTCGCTGTCAGAATGCAGATGTGCGCCGGTTGCCAGCAACCACCGGAACGAGGAGCGGAAGTCGGTCAGCCAGGCCTGGCGCTCGGAACTGGTGAACCCACCCTGGGTGCGGGCGAAATGGCGTTCCCGGGATTCCAGCGCCGCCAAGGCATGCCGCACAGACTGCTCGACGTTGCCAAGGTCCATTTCGACGTACACCAGCAGCTCTTCATCGCTGATGGTCAGCGGATGGTCAGGGCCGAGCAGATCCAGGCGCAGGCGCAAGGACGCGGCAAAACAATCCCGGGCTTTTTGCAGATTCCCGGCGGCATCTTCGACGTATCCCAGGTTGTGCCACCCATAGCTCGTCATCAAATGGTCCGTTGCATAGAGCTGCTGGTCCATGGCGATCTGCTGAGTGTGCCAGTGACGCGCCTCCTCCAGGTTGCCGAGACCGAGTTCGACCACACCGAGATTGTTGTAGGCCTCGCTGATCTCGGCGTGCGGTGAGGGCAGCACCCGCAGACGGATGGCCAGGCAGCGCTGGAAATACTCCAAGGCGCGAGGAAGTTCGCCACTGTCAAGCAGGATCAGTCCCAGGTTGTTGAGAGCAGGAACCAGATCCGGATGATCGGCGGCGACCTTCTGTTCCAGAATCGTGAGTGCGGTGTTGCAGTGAGCGTAGGCGGCTTCGTATTGGAGCTGGTCGTAAAGGAAATTGCCGAAGTTGTTGCTGGCGGTGGCTGCGTCCAGGCTGTCGTCGCCGGAGTGGGTCCGGGCCAGGTCGAGCGCGGTTTCGAATTCGATGCGCGCTTCCCTGTGCCGTCCCATCCGATCCAGGGTGATCGCGAGGGCATTGGCCCACGCCTGGAGATTGGAATTGTCCAGGCCAACGACCGCTTCATAGGTGGCCCTGCTCTGGCGCAGGAGTTTCTCCGCTCGTTCAAGATCACCCGACTTGATCAGCAGGTGGGCCAGGGCAAGCTGGGATTCGGCCGCCAGCCTTGATTCGAGGCCGTGTCTCCGCGTGGTCAGCGCCAAGGATTCTTCCAGCACCGCCCGTGCCGATTCAAAATCCCCGATCACGGTCAGGGCCTTGCCCAGATTCTCCAGGCTGGTGAGGACTTCATCGGCCTCCGGACCGAGCAATTCCCGGCGCTGCCGTAGAACCTCCTGATGCAGGCGGACTTCCTCCTCGAAGCTCCCCTCCTCGCCTGCCATCAAGGCCTCGACGTTGCGCACCTGCAGGAGCTGCCGCTGCGCATCGCTGCCTTGCGACTGGACCAGGTCCAGGCCGCGCTGCCAGGCTTCCCGAGCTTCCTCGTGCCTTCCAAGCAGGGACAACTCCAGGGCCAGCGAGTTGAAGGTCAGGCCCAGGGTCGCCGCATCGGGCCCGCCCTGCTCCCAGCTTGCGCAGCCTTGACGGTACGCATCCACCGCCGAATCGTTCCAGCCGAGTTGACTGCGGCAGTATCCAAGGTTGACCCATAGGCGCCCGAGCTGCATGGGGGCGGCGGTTTGGGCTTCGCCTTGGAGCTGCAGTGCCATTTCCAGATCTTCCACCGACGCACTCCACTCTCCATAACCAATCCTCATGCTGGCTCTCTGATCGAGCGCCTCGATCATCAACTGGGGCTGCGCGCTGAGACGCCTTCGAGCGTAATCGACCATGGCGCGGGAATTGACTTCCTCCCATTCCCTGATCTGCTCCGGGGTCAGCTCCATGACTGCGCCCAGACAGCGCAATTCAAAGCTGCCCACGGCGTCGTTCTGCGCACCCACCTGGACGAGGTACTTCCCAGCCGCCATCGATTGGCCGCGGATCATCGCCTGCCATCCAGGTCCGCCGTCCTCATCTGCGGCGAGCTCATCTCCGCTTTCATCCATGAGCCTGATCCAGGGATCAAAAGCCAGAGACCGCAGATCGAGAGTCAGATCCGTTTCTTGCTCCAGAACCAGTTTCAGGGAGATCGCGGTCGGGGAGGCGGTTGGAATCACCGGCGCCTCAAGTCGGCCTCGGTAGGGAACACCGACTTCAAGCACGGCCTCCTGGGCTGCTGCAGGCAGCAGCAAGGGCAGCAGAGCGATCAGGAGTCGATTGGTGGCGGCCATCTTCCTGGATCCCAGGCTATCGAATCGCTTGCGATCGCGCGTATCCCTGGTTTTGGGATAGGCTGGAGTGTCCATCTGCCCACCCGAAATCGATGCCTACCTCCCCTGCCTCTGCTTCGATCCTGCTTTGTTCCTGCGCTCTTTTTGGGTGCCTGGGGCTCCCTCTTTCCGGACAAGCCCCGGGCGGACAATGGAACGACCTGTATGCGATGCGCGGCGACACAACCGGCGATTCGATGGGCGTGGCGATAGCCGGAGCGGGCGACGTCAACGGCGACGGCTTCGATGACATCGTGGTCGGTGCCCACCGTACCGATCCAGGCGGGGTCACCGAAGCCGGATCGGCAATGGTCTATTCCGGATCCGATGGAAGCCTGCTGCACCGATTCGACGGCACCCAGGCCTTCGGCTTCTTCGGCCACAACGTCGCCGGGGCGGGCGACGTGAATGACGACGGCTTCGACGACGTGATCATCGGCGCGCGTTTCGAGGACATCGGCGGCACGCCCGACGTCGGCGCGGCCTACGTCTATTCCGGGCTTGACGGTTCCCTGCTGCACCGGTTCGAGGGTTCGGTCACCTTCAACACAGGATCCACCTTCGGCGCCATCGCCAGCGCCGGAGATCAGAACGGCGACGGCCACGATGATCTTTTGATCGGCGCCGGTCTCGGTTTCCTCGCCGGCGAGGCCTTCGTCTACTCCGGCGACGACGGCAGCCTGCTGCGCTACCTCGACGGCAATCTGTGGAGCGGCTGGAACTTCGGGTCGGCGGTGGCCAACGCCGGCGACGTCGACGGTGACGGCATTGACGATCTGTTCATCGGTGACCACAACTACGTCACCGTGAACTTCGACCAGATCGGATCGGCTTCGGTGTTTTCGGGAGCGACCGGCGCATTGATCCATCAGTTCTTCGGCTTCGCGCCCGACGACCGCTTCGGCTGGTCGATTGATGGCGGCGGCGACGTCAATGGCGACGGCGTCAGCGACCTGGTCATCGGCGCGATGTGGGTGGACGACGGCGCCGTCGACACCGTCGGGGCGGCCTACGTCTACTCGGGCGCCGACGCCGCGTTGCTCTTCAGCTACCTGGGCGAGTTTCGCCTCGGACAGCTTGGCCAATCGGTGGCCATGATCGGCGACGTCAACCTCGACGGCCACGCCGACTTCGCCATCGGTGCTGACATCGCCGCGCCCAATGGAATCAAGGCCGCCGGCACCGTCGATCTGTATTCCGGCTTCGACGGCAGTTTGATCCAGCGCTTCGAAGGCACCGAGACCAACGGCCAGTTCGGCTTCTCGGTGGCCGCCGCCGGCGACGTAAACCAGGACGGCCGTGCCGACCTGGCGATTGGCGAGATCCAGGCGGTGACCGGCGGCCTCGGACAGACCGGCGCCGCCCACGCCTACGCACTGGACCCTTTCCTGCGCAGCAGCAGCGATCAGCTCTCTGCCAGCAGCGGCGTCGACCTGGTCCTGGACCTTGACTTTCCCGCCAGCGAAGCGGGTTTCACCGGGGCGGTGCTGGTGTCAGCGGCGGGTCCGGGTTCGACTCTGGTGGGCGGCACCGAGATTCCGCTGACCCGGGACTCCTACTTCAACCTCGGCCTCGGCGGCTGGACACCTCCAATCATGACCGGCAGCCCGACCACCCTCGACGCCGACGGAAACGCCCAAGTCACCCTGATCAGCGTTCCTCAATTGCTGCCCTTCGCCGGCACCTATTGGCTGGCGGCGGTGTCCGCGGATCTGCCGACTTCCAGCGTCCGCCTGAGTTCGGTGGCGCTGGTGATCACGGTAGTGCCTTAGTCGGAGTCCAGGTCCGAGTCCAGGTCCAGCGCATGCGGATGCAGGATGCGCAGCGGGATCCTGCGACGCAGCACGTCGTCTTCGGTGCACGCCATCTCGTGCTCGCGCGCGTGTTCGAGTTCGGCGCGTACAAAGGGCAGGCCGGCAACGATCGGAGCGGACAGTTGTGGGTGGGCGGCAATCCGCTGCAAGACCAGGTCCACGGTGCTGCCGTAGCGGCGCGCCAACACCATCGCGGTGCCCTCTTCGACCCCCAGTCCCACGGCGCGCTGGATCACCGTGTTCAACCACTCGGCGAAGTTGCCAGGCGGGCACCACGGCATTGGTGTTTCATCGGTGGCGCAGTCGCGCTGCGCGAGCCCCAAACGCCGCACCACGCGGTCGACCACCTTGGCCGCGTCTTCGCGCGCCGAGGTCAGCTTGCCCCCGACGGGATGCAACAGTCGACGCTCGGGCTCTTCCAGACTCCATTCCCGTGACAGCTCGGAAGCACTGGCACCGGATTCGGCGCGCAGGGTGCGCAGGCCGGCGTAACGTCCGCACACGTCGCTTTCGCTCCACTCCAGCCCGGGCAGACGCCGACGCACGTTGCGCAACAGGTATTCGACGTCGCTCGCCGGAACGGTCGCGGTTGCCGGGTCGCCTTGGAAATCGCTCTCGGTGGTTCCCACCAAGGTGCGGCCGTACCACGGAATCAAAAAAAACACGCGACCGTCGTCGGCGTCGAGCAGGAAGGCGTCCTCTTGGGGCAGCGCTGGCATCACCAGGTGGCTGCCGTGGATCAGGCGCAGATGCAGCTTGCGGCCCAGCTTCGGCGGCAGCAGGCCGGCCGCCCACGGTCCGGCCGCGT
Source organism: Planctomycetota bacterium (assembly GCA_021776925.1). Classification (GTDB taxonomy): domain Bacteria; phylum Planctomycetota; class UBA1135; order UBA1135; family UBA1135; genus JAJFFB01. The sequence goes on from JAJFFB010000179.1 coordinate 11,028, forward strand.
TGACCACCAGACGTGCCTGTACCTCGCACTCCGCGCCGCTGAGCTGGTCGCGCACGCGTGCGCCCTGCACCTTGCCACCGTGGCGCAGCAGCTCCGTTGCGCGGGCGTGATTGACCGCCACCGCCTCCGCCTGCAGCGCCCCGGCGACCACCTCCAGCACCAGGCGCGCGTCGTCGGTGCCGCAGTCGCCATAGACGAAGCCGCCGCGCAGATCCTGTTCTTGCAGGTAGTCATAGCGCTCGAGCAAAGCGGCGCGACCGAGCGAACGGCTGCGCGCGACCGGCGACCCGGTGCCGGCGAGCAGGTCGTAGATCTTCAGGCCGAGGCCGAGGCGCAGACGGCCGACGCGCGCGCCACGGTAGACCGGCAGCAGAAAACGCAACGGCCACACGCGGTGCGGGCCGAGGTGCGCCAGACGTCGCCGTTCCTTCAACGATTTCCGCACCAGTCCGAACTGCATGTACTGTAGATAGCGCAAGCCGCCATGAATCAGTTTGGACGACGCCGAAGAAGTGCCGGCGCCCCAATCTGACTGTTCGATCAACGCCACCGATAGACCGCGGCGGGCGGCGTCGAGCGCGATCCACGCACCATAGACCCCCCCCCCAAGAACCAGGAGGTCGTGGCGCTCAGCGGACAAGGCCGCGAAATCACGCTTCATGGGTCCATCCGCATGAGGGCCTGGCGCAGCCAATCCGGCTTTCCGGTGAAGTAGCCGTCAACGCCCGCGCGATGCGCCACCTCAAGGCACTTGGCGTCGTGGACCACGAAGGTGAGGACGCGTTGCCCTCGCGCCTGCACCTGCTCTACCCACTCCCGATTCAGCGCGCCAACCGCACAGGAAAGGATTTCGGCGTCGGCGCGCCCCGGCTGCAGGAAATTGCGTGCTCGGCCGAGTTGTGGAGCTTCGGCACCGGCCCATGCCAACAGTTCGGGGTCGAAACTGAGCAGCACCGGAGCGATCCCGGGTGCCCGCCGGGCAAGGCGCCCGGTCTCAAGCGCAAGCTGCCGCTTACGTTCTTCGCCGCCGCCTTCTTCCACCTTCATCTCCAACAGCATCGGCAGGTCGCGTTGCAGGTCCAACGCCGCCTCGAGGGTCAGGAGGAAG
>JAJFFB010000180.1 GCA_021776925.1 Planctomycetota bacterium
TCGAAGAACAGCTCGACGCGAGCTTCGAGATAGGGACGCGCCTGCGCCGAATCACCACCGAGCTGGCGGCGCAGATTGTTGATCTCGCTGAGCACCTTTTCACGGTCGCTTTCCCAGCGGATGCGGCGCTGGTCGATCTGCTCGACCTGGCCGGAAAGGAACGGCAGCATGCCACTCAACCCATCGCGGCCAAGAGCTTCGACGCCGCCCTTGCGCACCGCGGCGAGCACCGACTGCACCAGGGCCTCGCCGGCGTCGATGGCTTCTTCTTCGGCGCCTAGATCGCGCAGCCGCTGCTGCAAGACGCCGAGTTGACGGCTCAAGACATCGCGCTGGGTGCCGTCGAGTTCGCCGCTGCGCTCGCGCATTTCCAGACCCTGAATGACCAGCGGCCCCTGGTCGAGGCGCGCCTGCACCGAACCGGAATCGGTGGTCATCGGCAGCGGACCGACCACCACGGCGTAGGCGCCGGGCTGTGGCGCCTGCACTTCGAACACGCGTTCGACCAGCGCCTGGCCGTTATAGACGGTGACCCGGTCGATGCTGGAACTGACCTCGAGATCGGGAGTCTGCGCGGCGGCCAGGCTGAGAAGAATGGATGAGATGGAAATCATGATGCGTCTCTTGCTCAGTGGGCCTAGCGGTTGCCGAAGGTCGGGGTGTAGCGTTCGTGGAAGGCGGCGATGTAGCCCCAGCGCAAGACTCTTTCCTGGCCGGGTTCAAAGCGCACGCGCCAGCGCCAGATGCCGCGCTCTTCGCGGTCCTTGCGATCTTCCTTGGTATCGAGTGCGCCTGCGTGCATCTTGTAAGGAGTGATCTTGAGGCGGTCATCCTGCGACACCGGGATGACCTCTTCGATCAGCACCTCGACCGCGCGCGAGGCCGAACGCGACAGCGACAGCCGCGCTTCATAGACGCGGGTCTGCTTGACGGTGGATTTGAAGGTTCCCGGCTCGTCGCGTTCGTCGATCACGCGTTCGAACTCGATGCTCAGGTTGGGATCCACGCCGAGATTGAGCATGGTGGAATCCCCCGGTCTCAGCACCGGGAAGGTGGCTTCGCCGAGATAGTCAGGGCCGAGGAAGACCTTGGCCGGTCCAGGGAGCAGCGGCGCGTCGCCAGAGCTGGTGACTTCGGCGCGCAGGAAGCAGCGCGTGCTCAAAGAGGGCACCACGTAGCGCTCGGGGCGCACCTCCAAGGGCACCTCGACCAGGCGGAACTTCTTCGGCTGACCGTTGCTGAGCACCGAAGCCTGGTCGGGAAGCTGGAACTGCTGGCTCAGGCCGAGGTCGTTGACGGTGACCACCGGCGCGGCTTCGTAGGCGTCTTTGTTGGCGGAAATGGTCGACCCGGAGGCAGCCCCACTATCATCCAGGTAGCCGAGCGCTTCGGTCATGGCCATGTCGTTTTCCCCATAAATCGAGCGCGCCGGACGGTTCCCGGCAACGTGCACCCAGCGCCGCGGGATGGGTGGCGGATCGAGGCCGATCATCGGCCGCGCGGTCGACAGCGCCAAAGCGACGTCGTCCCAGTCTTCGCCGCTGTCCTGGCGCACGCGTCCGGCGAGGCCGACCTGCACGCGGGTCAGTTCGGGATCGAGGCGCACGTCGTAGACCGGCTCCCAGTACGAACCCGAGACCAGATAGGAAAGACGCACGCGCGCGGTGCCGCGTTGCTGGAAGAACAGGCTGATGCGCGCTTCCTGATAGGGACGCACCGCGCCCTGATTGCTGCCGAGGCGTTTCTGCAAATCGGCGAGATCGGTCAGCAGCAGTTCTCGGCGCCGTTCCTGCGCGGCCTTTTCCTGATCCAGATTCTGCGCCTGCTGCGCGACTTCGTTGAAGAGCGCCGAGAGGCCGCTGGTGCCGAGGTCTTTCAACCCGCCTTCCTGCACCGAGGTGACCACCGCGTCGATCAGTCCGCGACCGACGGCGACCGCCTTCTGCCCCGACTCGAGTTCGCGCAACTGCCTTTGCACCGCTTCCATCTGCGCGAACAAAGCGTCGCGGGCGGTTTCATCGAGCGCGCCGTTGCGCTGGCGCATCTCGAGCCCTTGGATGACGACCAGGCCGTCGTCGATCCGCGCCTGCACCGAGGAGGCGGCGGCCGCCATTGGCAAAGGCCCGACCAGCGCGGTGGCGGCGCCGGCCTCGGCGACGGTGATTTCGAAGGTCCGCTCGACCAGGGCCTGGCCCGAGTAGACCGTGACGCGTTCGAGGGTGGACGCCACCGCCTGGGCCTCGGCTTCCTCCTGTTGCGGTAGGAGTGGGGCCAGCGGGACAAAAATGGTCATCATGGCGGTAAGGATCACGGCTTAAGTTTAGTCCTCCGGGAGTGTCTAGAAAGACGCCGGGGCGACGCATTCCTTGGGCAAAGGCGGGGGGCGGCATGCGTCGAAACAAGTCTAAAAGACTGTTTTTTTAGTGAAATGCGATTTTCTTTGGTCAGGCTACGCATTGGCCGATGTGGACCCAAGGCCCACCTCCACCGCCACCGCTCCCGCGCCACCCTTCATGGCATCCCGCCTGCCCCTCGTCTGGTTGACCGCCCTGCTCGGCTCCTGTTCCTCATGGTCCCCGGTGGCCGAGGACCCGGCTTCCTTGTTGATGGTGGAACCGCCGCTGGTCCATCGCCTGGTGGACCTGCCAGTGCAAGGGCGCCTGGTCGGCCTTGGCGACGTCGAGCCAACCGCCGCCGCCGAGCAACTGCTCCCCGCCCAGCTCTTGGTTCCGGAGGTCGAGCGCGGTCTGCTGGCCGATTTCAGCCAGCCAGTGCCAGCATTTTCCGGCCTGCAAATGGCCGGTGCGGACCAGCCCTTCGGTTCGATGTTCTCGGTGCAGATGGAACAATCGCTCGGCACACGCTTCCTCGGTCAGATGACCGCGCACTACAACCACGGCTTCTTTGATTATGACGCCGCCGGCAGCGCCCTCGGTGACATGGATGACTATCGCTGGGACTGGCAGGGCGTTTCGCTGACCGTGGAATTCGGCCTGCGCTTCTGATCGGATTCGTCAACCGGTTCAGGTACCGACCCAACGGCACCATGCCGAAGCCTCGCTGGCGCGGCGGCGGTTCATCTTGCCGCTCCAGCCGCGTTGCTCCTCTTCCTCGGCGCTGAGTGGCATGCCGAAGAAAAGAGAACCGAGAAAACGCTCGGCCAAAGGAATCGTGCCGAGAGCAAAGGCCTGCTCATCGCCCAGGTTGGGCGCGCTGCACCAATAGGTGGCCAGGCCGCGTGCTTCGGCGGCCAGCAGCAGGTTCTGCACCGCGGCGGCGGCGGCGGCGGCGTGTTCCCAGTCGCGTGCGGCGCGGTCGGAGTCGCTTTCCGGCAGCCAGGTCGCCTGCACCAAGGCTCCGGCACCGGCGAAGATTTTCGGCAGCTTGCCGTAGAGCAATCCAGCGGCCTCAAGGTCGGCCTGGTAGCGCTGCAGCGCCACCCCGGCGTAGACGTGGAAGCGCCACGGTTCGGCGACCTCTTCGTTGCGTGGGTAATGAAAAGGAGCCCACCCGGCCACTTCAATCGCCTGGCTCAACAATTCGATGAATGCGCCTTGGTCGCCAGTCTGAGTGGCGGCAGCGGCGAACAGAGTGGCGCAGCCTTCGGTACCGGCTTGCACCTTGCGCGTGCGGCGGTGTCGGATCGCGTGATCCACGGCGCGGACGAAATCCGCGCGATTGCATCCTGACGGGGGTTCGGCCATCGCTGGGACTATAGGCCATCTGGGTGCGAGTACCACCACTGGTATGGCGGGCTTGATGGAATCGTGGGATGATCGGGCATGCTCGCCGCGCTGCTCCTTGCCCTGGCCACTCCCCAGCAGATCATCATCGAGCGTGCCCACGAATGGGACGCGCTGTTTGACCGCACCAGCGGCTGGACCGGCGCCGATGGCATCTACGCGATCCCGATGAGCGGCGAGGATCGCATCGGCGCCGGACAGCGCACTGCGACGATGTTCGTGTTCAGCGACACCTTCATCGGCGAGGTCAACGCCCAGGGGCGGCGCCTCGGCGGCAGTACGCTGGTCAACAACACCATGGCATTGCTGGAAGCCGGCGCCGGAGCCGACCCCGATCGCATCCAGTTTTTCTGGCGCAGGGTCAACCAGTCGCCCGCCGCGGTGTTCGAACCCAGCACTCCCAACACCAAGTCCGGTGAGTTCTATTGGCTGAAGGACGGCATCCGCATCGACGGCGAGACCTACATCTTCGCCGGCCGCTTTTCCAAGGTGCCCCCCCCCTTTCACCGCGAGGGCATCGCGCTGATCACGATTCCTGCCGGCGAGAAGCCGCCTTTCCACGGCCACACCCAGGTCGACGCGCCGCTGTTCCTCGACGAAAATGCGCAGCGCGGCCAGGTCAGTTTCGGCGGGGCGATCATGGAGAACACCATCGAGGCCGGCGCGATCACTCCCGATGGCTTCATCTATGTCTACGGCGTGCAGGAAGACCCCTTCAACAAACAGGTGGTGGTGGCGCGGGTGCCGCGCGCGTCGTTCACCGACTTCGGTCAGTATCGATTCTGGGACGGCAGCGCGTGGGTCGGCGACATTCACCAGGCGCGGCCGATGACCGGGCGCGTGTCCGGCGAAATGTCGGTCAGTCCGATCCCGGATGGGCGTTACGTCATGGTGTTTCAGCTCGACACGATCACGCGCAAGACCGCGATCTGCATGGGAGATTCGCCGGTCGGCCCGTGGAGCGAAGCGCAGGTGATCTACCGTGCGCCGGTGCCCAGCGACCCGCCCGGTATCTTCACCTACAACGCCAAGGCGCATCCGCACTTATCCGCTCCCAATACCCTGTTGATCAGCTACAACGTCAACACCATCGGCAACTTCGCCGATCACTTCACCTACGCCGACATCTATCGGCCGCGCTTCATCCGTATCCGCTTTCCGTAGGCCGGTGCGGGATCAGGACAGATCGTCCTGGTGCACGCCAAGAACCGCGCGACCACTGGGGTCGGGATTGGCGGCGAAAGAAGCATCCCAGGCGATCGCGGTGGCCGAGGAACACGCCACGCTTGGGCCGCCGGGCACGCACCTGGCAGCGCTGTCCGAGGGATAGAACTCGGCGAACAGGCTGCGATACAGGTACGCCTCTTGGGTCGCCGGCGGGTTGAGCGGGAAACGGAAGGCGGCGTTGGCCAGCTGCTCTGCGCTGACCTCGGCTGCGGCGTGGGCGCGCAGCGAATCAATCCAGGAGTAGCCGACCCCGTCGGAGAATTGTTCCTTCTGCCGCCACAAGATTTCGTCTGGAATCAGACCCGCGCAGGCGTCGCGCAGCACCGCCTTTTCCATGCGCTCGCTGCCACACATCTTGTGCGCGCTGTCGAAGGACATGGCCACGTCGAGGAAGGCGCGATCAAGAAAGGGCACGCGCGCCTCGATCCCCCACGCCGCCATCGATTTGTTGGCGCGCAGGCAGTCGTAGAGGTGCAGATCGCCGAGCTTGCGCACCGTTTCGGCGTGAAACTCGCGTGCGTCGGGGGCTTTGTGAAAATAGAGATAGCCGCCGAAGATCTCGTCGGCGCCTTCGCCGGAGAGCACCATCTTGATGCCCATCGCCTTGATACGCCGCGCCATCAGATACATCGGCGTGGCGGCGCGGATGGTGGTGACGTCGTAGGTCTCGAGCTGCCAGATGACGTCGCGCAGCGCGTCGAGGCCCTCCTGCACGGTGAAACGGAATTCATGATGCACGGTGCCGATCTGGGCGGCGACCTTGGAGGCGGCGGCAAGATCGGGCGAAGCCTCGAGACCGACGGCGAAGGAGTGCAGCCGCGGCCACCACGCCTCTTCGGTGCCGTGGCTTTCGACGCGGCGGTGCGACAGGGTGGCCGCGATCGCGGCGATCAAGGATGAGTCGAGGCCGCCGGAGAGCAGCACGCCGTAAGGCACGTCGCACATGAGCTGGCGCTCGACCGCTTCTTCGAGGGCGCGGCGCAGCTGCGGCGCGTCGACGTCCTGGCCCTCGACTACCGAGTAGTCGCGCCACGCCGGCTGATAGTAGGCCACCGGCTTTGCTTGATCGCTGCACCACGAGTGGCCGGGCGGAAACTCCTCGTATTGAGGGCAGGCGCCCTCCAGGGCTTTCGACTCAGAAGCGACCATCAGGGTGCCGTGCTCGTCGCGGCCCCAATACAAAGGCATGACGCCGATCGGATCGCGCGCGATCATCCACGCGCCGCTTTCCTTGTGGTAGAGAACGAAAGCGTAGATGCCGTTGAGGCGGTTGAGGAAAGCGCCGCCGTGCTCGCGCCACAGAGGAAGCAACACCTCGCAGTCCGACGCGGTCTGAAAGGCGTAGTCGGGGAATTCGGCGCGCAATTCGGCGTGGTTGTAGATCTCGCCGTTGACCGCCAGCCAGCTGCGCCGGTCGGCACTGGCCAGCGGCTGGGCACCGTCCTCGACGCCGACGATGGCCAGGCGTTCATGGGCCAGCACCGCGCGTTCATCGGCGTAGACACCGCTCCAGTCGGGCCCACGGTGGCGCATGCGCCGCGACAGCTCGAGCGCGCGCACGCGGGCTTCGGCGGGGTCGGAGCGCAGGTCAAGCAGAGCGAGGATGGAACACATGGCTTCCCTAATATCGGCAGGATCAGCTGGACTGTTGCGCCAAGGCGGCGGCGGTCTTGCGCGCGTACTCGGCGTAGCGGGCGGGGGTGCGCGCGATGATGTCGAGTTCGCGCGCGCTGAGTTCGCGTTTGACCTGCGCCGGCACCCCCACCACCAGCGAGCGCGGCGGGATCACGCTGCCTTCGCGCACCACCGCGCCGGCGGCGATCAGCGACTGCTGGCCGACGCGGGCGCCGTCGAGCACCCGCGCGCCGATGCCGACGAGCACGTCGTCCTCGATCACCGCACCGTGGATGGTGGCCTGATGGCCGACCGAGACGCGTTCGCCGAGTTGAACCGGCCATTCGCCGAGCTGCCCGTGCAGCACCGCGCCGTCCTGGATGTTGCTGTCGGCACCGATGCGGATCCAGTGCACGTCGCCGCGCACCACCGCGCCGTACCACACCGAAACCCGCGGCCCGAGTTCGACCTCGCCGATGACCATCGAGCCAGGGGCGAGGAAGACGTCGGCGCCGAATTGCGGCACTTTGCCGTCGTAGGGAAGAACCAGTGCGTGCACGCCAGGATTCTAATGGGTCCGGCTGCTAGCATTCCGCCATGCCGGCGCCAGCACAGGATCCACCAGCGGAAGCCCAGGCACTGGAACAAGTGCTGCGCGGAGAGATCCCGTTGACCACCGCAATCGGCCTGCGCGTCGAGAGCTACGACGGCAGCGAGCTGGTGCTGTACGCGCCCGAAGAGCCGAACCGCAACCACAAGCGCACCGCCTTCGGCGGCAGTCTCTACTCGCTGGCGGTGCTGGCCGGCTGGGGCATGCTGTGGTTGAAGCTGCGCGAGGCCGGCGAGCACGGGCACATCGTCGTGCAGACCAGCCACGCCGACTATCGCGAGCCGGTGGCCGGAGACCTGCGCGCGCGTGTCGAGGAAGAGGACCTGGGCAATCTGGACAAGTTCCTCGATACCTACCGCCGCCGCGGCCGCGCGCGCATCCGCGTCGAGGTCGGCATCGACGGCAAGGGCGGCCGCGCGATGGATTTCCACGGCCGCTACGTGGTGCATCGTTGAGACCCTGGACCCTGGCCGCGTCCTTCATCCCAGCCCGCTTTCTCTTCCTCCTCCACTCCCTCTGACTTCCCCTCCCCTTCCCCTTCCGATGGATACGCCCCCCGAGGATCCTGGATTCGCCGCCGCAGAAAAGGCGCGGCTGGACGAACTCTTCGCCGCACTCAGCGATCAGAGCCACCACGTGGAGGCGATCCAGCCCGCGGAGTTCCGCGCCCGGCGGCAGCGTTGCGGCAAGCTGCTCGCCGACGCCGGCCTCGACGCGCTGGTGATGGAGGGGGGGGCGACGATGCGCTACCTGGCCGACGTCGACTGGCGCTTGAGTGAGCGCCTGTTCGCCCTGGTGTTGCTCGCCGACGGCAGCCATTTCTGGGTGTGCCCGTCCTTCGAAGCGGGTTCGGCGGCGTTGAAACTCGAGGGCGAGGGGCGCCCCGGCGGCGAGGTGGTGTTGTGGGACGAACACCAATACCCCTATGCACCGCTGGCCGCGGCCCTGGCCGCACGCGGGGTGCAGCGCGTTGGCGTCGAGGGCGATCTGCGCCATCGATTCGTGCACGGCCTCGCCCAGGCGCACGGTGCCGCCCGCGTCGCCATCGCGCTTGAGGTGGTGATCGCCCTGCGCGGAGTCAAGGACGCCCACGAACTGCAGTTGCTGCGCCGCGCCAATGAACTGACCCAGCAGGCGATCGTCGCGGTCAGTCATGAGGTACGCCCCGGCATGCTCGGCAGTCAGATCGCGCGCATGATGTGCCACGCGCAGGAACGGCTGGGCCTGCGCGACCCCTGGGTGCTGGCTTTGATCGGCGAAGCGGCGGCGCTGCCGCACGGTGGGCTTGGCGAGCGGCCGCTCGCGGCCGGCGACGTCCTGCTGGTCGACACCGGCGGCGCCCTGCACGGCTATCAATCCGACAACACGCGCAGCTGGGTGCCCGAGGGCGCGGTGCCGAGCGAGGTGGCCAAGGTCTGGCGCATCGTCAACGACGCGCAGAAAGCCGCCTATGCCGCGATCCGCCCCGACGCGCTATGCGGCAGCGTCGATCGCGCCGCGCGCGCGGTGATCGAGGCCGCCGGCTACGGCCCCGGCTACCGCACCTTCGGCCACCGCCTCGGTCACGGCATCGGCACCGTCGGTCACGAAGATCCCTACTTCGATGGTGGTTCCGAGGTGGTGATGGCCTCCGGCATGACGTTTTCCAACGAACCCGGCATCTACCTGCCCGGGCGCTTCGGCATCCGCATCGAAGACATCGTGCAGGTCACCGAA
>JAJFFB010000019.1 GCA_021776925.1 Planctomycetota bacterium
ATTTCGAGACAAATGAGCTGTTCTTCAAGGATTAGCGGGAGGAATAAACCCGCAGATGGATTGCCGCGTCCATTGTGGCCGCTCTCGAACAGTTCCCTGAATGCATGCCAGTTGTCCAGTTTGGCACAAAGGCTTTGGCCGGTGGTTTTTGCCTGTTTTTGGGGCCGGCCTAAACAGGCTTTTCCTGGGAACATAGGGATAAACCAAGTTTTTGTACCCTTCGCGCCCTTGATGTGGACTCGAAATAGAGCGAGGTCAATTTTTCCTCTTTCCCATTAATTGGACAGGATTCCCTTCAATTCCTCGGGGGACAAAGTAATTCGAATCGGCCCATCCGTGTCAGAGGGAACGATCGTCATGGGCTCGCCAATAGGGATGGCCAGACCGCCTGAAGGAGAAATCCACAGTTGGCATGGGCCTTCAGAAAAAAACCTTCGCTGCGGCCAAGGAAAAAGTGGAATTCCAAAGCCAATTGGTCTTTCGGATTCGGCATGGATTTCGAGTATCATCCCGCGAATGAGCAGCTGCAAGCCAGAGCTATTTTCTAGGATGTAACTGGCAAAAAAACACCCTTCCTTAAGACGGACCTGGAGTCTTTTGGGAGTTTCAATTTCACCCGCAACATGAAATCTCTCAACCTCAATTACCTGCGGCCCTCTCCCCCGCTCAAGGGCACTAATTTCATCGAATGTTCCGAGGTTGTATTCGCCACGTGGTACAAAAAAAGAATACTCGTTTTTTCTATCATCTATAAGATGTCCGGCCCGAGAAAAGGGCTTCGTTTCGTTTGTGGTGGGAGTCCATTTCATTAAGATCCGCTCTGGGTATCCTCCATGAGGGATTTGCTCTGGCGATCCTAGAGAAACTTGGACCAGGTGGTACTCCTTCGGCCAATCGCCTGAGAAGCGAAATAGGGTGAATTCTGGGTTAAGAACATGTTGAAATGAAATTTCAATGGTTTCCCCATGAGTCACCTCATCGGGGTGATTTTTTGAGACAACGTTGGTAAGATCAAACCACTCCGTTTCCAAAATTTTATTCCATTTCACGAATTCGAATTGTGGATTGAGTTGAAACCGACCTTCAATCTCAGAGAATGCCTCAGATGAGTCCGACAAGTTTGATGGAAATGACCGTGAACCTTGTGCCGGCCTAATTCTCTCTCTCAACGAATAGCGCTCCCGCCTGTCCATTATCAGTCCAGTTGCTAATATCCTGCCAAGCTGGAGTTCAAATGATGCTTCTTCCGAGTTCCCGATCAATACCTCGGCTCCATTTGTTCCATATCCCTTCGCGTGGACTACCAATTTTTTCCTTCCATAACCAAAAACAGATCCGCTCCATTTGCCGAGGGAATCCGTGGTATGGAGAGGCCTAAATGGATCAATCGCTCCATAAACTTGGAGCATCGCCCCGGAGATTGGATTGCCTCGGTAATCGCTGACAGAGACAGAGACTTTGGTCGAATCTCCTATATCTAGTGAAAGCACCTTTATGTCATTATCGTCAGAGAGTATCTGGGACATACCCACCTGGCATGGAAATCCACTATTTGGAAGAAACCACCTGGGCAATTCCGTTTCAGCCAAACGAAACCAATCGGCTTCCTCAAGAAAACAAATCCCCTCCGAAATTGCTGCCGATTGGACTTCTCCATTCCCCTCCAGCCTATAATTTAAGGCGCCATCTTCCTCAACAGTTTTGCCAGAGGCCAGGACCTTCACCATCCATTTTAACTCATTTGAAATTGTCACCAGAGTGCGATCATCCCGTTCAGCGGTGAAGGCCACCGGCGAATTCACAATGTGTTCCTCAGTCTCTAATCGTCCCAAAACTGATGGCTTTTCTGAGGGCCAAAACAGGATGAAGCAGGCTAGAATCGCAATGGCGGCGACAAGCGAGGTGATTTTTGATGTCATGAGTACGGTGAATGGAGCCAATGGTGCTGGAGAGTCCTGTCCAGTTGGAATAGCAAGCGGGAACACTGCCCCCGCCCAGGAACTTCCAAGGCTGGCCTGCAACTCTCTTCGTAGGAGTTGGAACCCCCTATAGATGCGGCTCTCGACAGTCTTTTGTGGAGCCTCCTGGATGACGGCGATACGACTTATCGAATGGCCTTCGTAGAAACGCAGCAGGAGCGTAGTGCGGTAGGGCTCGGGCAGTGTGGTGACCGCCTTCGCCACTCGCCTTTGAATCTCCACCTTTTCGACGAGTTCCTCTGTGGATGGTGCGTAGGAGGGATGGTCCAGCCTCCGTTCGCGATCCGTTCGTTTGGTCAATGAGCGAATCTGTTGCCGATACAGATTGCGAACGACCCCAGCCAACCAGGCTCTTGGATTCTGGGGTTTACTTCCTTTGTTTCTGAGCCCGGCCTCAAGAGCATCCTGAACTAGATCCTCCGCCATGTGTTCGTCTCGGATCATCGACCGGACGAGACCTCGAATCCAAGACGCGTGGGCAAGGATCTCCTTCTCGGAATGGAACTGGTCTACCATCGTTATCTCCTAGAGGTTGCAGCGAGGCGCCCTTCTCCTGCACTAAATCCAGGAATTTTTTTGGATGCAGGCAATCAAAGCGGTTCACGAGATGTTGAACTTCCGGAGGAATGGGAATATCGCCAAACTTATCCGATGACTGGGTGTGAATGCCGCCCAAAGGACGAATCTGGACTCTCGATCCACAAACAAGAGAGCTGACGGCCAGATTTTTTGAACTTCTGCCTACCGCAGCGGCATTGGGTACCTTGATGACCTTGGATCGGAATAAGCAGCCTCCCGATGCAGAAGCCTTGCTCGCCCACGGTGGATGGGTCCGCAAACTGGCCCAGACGTTGGCCAGCGGAAGCGAGTTGGCCGATGACACTGAGCAAGATGCCTGGCGCAACGCCCTGGAACATCCTCCGGCCCATGGTTCCAATTTAAAGGCATGGTGGAGCCGCGTGGTGCGGACGGCTTCCTATCAGAGGAGTCGGAGCGAGAAGCGTCATCAAAAACGGATTCAGGTATTGGCGGACCGTTCTGAGCCCCTCGCCGAAGGGGGTCCAGAGCACATCGCGGAGCGACTTGAGTTCTTCGAGTTCTTGACCCGCATGGTCAGAGAGTTACCTGAGCCATACGGCTCCACGGTGGTCCTGCACTTTTTCGACGGCATGTCGCTGGGCTCGATCGCCAAGCAAAACGGCATTCCCAAGTCCACAGTGAACACCCATTTGCGCCGTGGAGTCGCAATGCTTCGTACTCGCCTCCGCCGGTCGCACGGCGAAGGCTGGCGCACTCAGTGCCTTGCATTGGCAATCCCGACTCCTTCCATTTCTTTTACTGGATCGGTTCTTACCACACTCCTGATGAAAGCTCAGAGCAAAGCCCTACTTCTCGTGGCGATCGCCGCCAGCGCCGGAACGCTGGCCATTTGGCAACCTTGGGCACCGGACAAAGAATTTGGAGGTATGGAATCGCAATTGGCTGAACCCGTGGCCGCCCTTGCCCAGAACAAGCCCGAAAGCGACGGGGAGGAGCCTGGCGAGCGCATTCTTGTTCCAATCGCTCCCACACCATCAGCCATCGACCAGGAGAACGCGCGTTTCCTTCTGCCCGCCGGCAAGAAGCGCGACGCCTGGATCGAAATCGAGGTCCTCGATTCTGAAGGAGAGCCATGGCCGGACCTTCCATTTGATTTCTCTGCGAGGCCTGGATATGCGGTTCCGGCAAGGTGGTTTGCCACAAACAAGATGGGGATCCTGCGAATCCCCTGCATTTCCGGGGAGTGGAAATTCCGTTTGATCTCGGACGAAAGGAGGGGAGGAAATGGAATTGACATCTCCAAGAACCTAGATTTGACTCCCGGTGAGACCCAGAGATATTCAGTCCGCTTTCCTGGATTGGCGACCATCCAAGGATTTGCTCTGGACCCAGGCGGCAACCCCCTTGTCGGGGTGCGGCTTCAGTATTGGGGCAAAGATCGTGTAAAGAGCGTGGATTGGAGAGAAGCTGGGATTACGGACGAAGAGGGAAGCTTCCAGTTTGATGGAATTGAAGGCAGATACACCATCGCGGCCTATCCGAAGGGCTTCCCGGTACTAAGGGTGGACTGCGAAGACACCCTGGCCTCGGCATCCAGAGATTTGGTTCTGCAATATCCTCCTTGTAGAACGGTTTCCCTTCAGGTCCTTGATGGGAACGGTGAAGCCATTGAGGCCGCCACCTTGGAATACTCTCAAGGCAACGACAGCTCGCGAATAAGCCGGAGTAACGGCAGAACATTTTCTTTCTCCCGCCATGAAGTCGGCCTGACCGATCAAGACGGGATGATCCAAGTTTCGGCTCGGGTTGACACACCTTGGGAACTGAGCCTAAGCCACGCCAGCATTCGTCACCTCTCAATAACTATTCCGGCAATGGTTGAGGAATACACCTTCCAAGTGCCGCTTCCCTCAGGAGTGTCATTTCATGGGCGGGTACTCGGTCCCACTCAGAACCCCATCGTCGGTGCACGGGTTCGAGCATGGGCATACGACCCGAGCAAATATGAGGATGGAGATCCCAGCAAATGGAGTAACTCCCGACCAGAAGTTAGTCGACCATGGAAGGAATCAGTCAGCGATGAAAATGGAGCGGTCACCATTCATCACTTGCCAGAATCAGCCCAGGGTTATCTCTTGGTCGAAGCTGAAGGTATGGCATACACATCCCTTGAGGGAGTGTCCTTCCCCGGTTCACATGACGGCTTGAATATTCAGATGGAGCGGGCTCTGCCGATTTCAGGACGATTGCTAGACCGGGAGGATATCCCCGTACCAGGAAGAGTTGTTGAGGTTCAAGGTCATCCTGCTTTTGGAAGGCAGGAAACTTGGATGAATCTCCCTTATTACTTCAACACTTATAGTGTAAGAACAAACGCCGATGGTGATTTCTCTTTCCCTGGCCTTAAACCTGGTATCTGGACCATCAACGTGCATCGGATCGGTGGCTTTTCTCCTGCTGCCTTGGTCGAGGTGACCTCGGGAATTCAGGATCTGATCATCCATCTCGGTGACGGTCTCTCGGACCTGATCAACATCAGCGGTACTGTTGTTGACGCTGTCACCCGAAAGCCCCTATCCGAATTCCATGGAGTCCTTGCATGGCTCAAGACTCAAGACGGTGTGCCAACGGGCGCTGTATCCTCTACAGACTTCCAATCACCTCAAGGTGAAAATCGGTTTCTCTTCTCTGGTCTAGAGGTCACAAGCTCCGCCTTACAAATCGACGCCCCTGGCTACTCCCAGTGGACCGAGCTTATTCCTGCCATCGCTGGTGAATACAAATTCGAGGTCGCACTCATTCCTGCTGTTGCCCCCAAGATTCGAATCCTTGATTCAAGTGCCAATTCTGTCGTAGGAATAAGAGTGACCGCCTTCATAGGCGATGACCGCGAGATCGTGTTCCATAAGAATTCCGCAGGGATAATGAGGGAATTAGGATTCCCCTGGCCTCCTACTATCAATGTCACCGACCAGGGAGGCATGGTAAGCCTTGTTGGAATCCCGATGGAAACAAGCGGCTACTTTCGCATCGGTGGCGAGGAAGGTCGCCCGAGCCTGGACGTCCCGTTCATGCTGGAATCCGGCGATGGAAAGGAGACCTTGGTCCTGACATTGCCAGACGATTTCCTGCAGGAATGGAAGGGCAGCTCAGACGGAGGTTGAGCCCGTAGTGTGTAAATTCTCGGCCCAGTTCCAAAATCCAACGACCGCGGTGGTTTGTGGCTTCTGAGGATTGAGGTCTCCGCCTTACCCCAAGCCTCTCAACAGCGGGAAAAGGTAAAGAATTGAGATTTTGATGCAACAGATCGTGATTCTGTGGTGGGTTAGTAGGTGGAAGCGACGTGAAACCCCACTCAAACCTCGATGACCAGGAAGAAGTCCTTGCCCAGTCGGCATGGATCCGTTCCTTGACCCGGAGCCTGCTTGCGGATGAGCACTTGGCAGAGGACTTGTCCCAGGAGACTCTTCGAGTTGCGCTGGAGCGAAAGCCCCACGGGAGATCCAGCCTCCAGGGCTGGCTACGCAAAGTTGCTCGTGACCTCAGGGCGAACCTTGTTCGAGGCGAGGCGCGACGTGTGCAACGTGAGAAACTCGCAGCCAGACCAGAAACTGTTCCTTCATCGTCGGACATGGTTGAGTGGGCAGAATGGATGCAGCAGGTGGTCCAAGCTGTCAATCGACTTGCGGAACCCTACCGCACGACAATCCTCTTGCGGTATTTCCAGGAGTTGCCTCCACATCAGATCGCAAAGCGCTTGGGTGTTCCCGGTGGCACGGTTCGCTCTCGCCTCAAGCGCGGTATCGAACAGCTCCGAATTGAGCTGAAACCCGCTGGTGGAGGCGATTCGTTCGCAACCAAACTTGCACTCCTTGCTCCTCAGGCGATGGGAGTTGGGCCTCCTGCAGCCCCAGGCTTAGCGACCCATTGGCTGTCCAAAATCCTACTCATGAATAACAAGCTCAAGGTCACCGTGACGATGGTTGGTCTCCTTCTCGCAGTTCTTGTCGTTTGGAAGGGATATCCTCAAGACAAGCCTCTCTCTGATCGGATCGCAGCCACTGGAACTCCTTCTTCCTTTGATGCACCGGAAAGCCTGGGCGAAGCCGAATCCGCAGAGAATTCCGAGGCTCAGGTATCCCGTACGAGCGTGGAGCACGAAGAGCCCATCTCAGAAGACGCGCCCTCCAACATTATCCTGTCAGGTAGATGTGTGGCTGCCGAGAGCGGCCACCCCTTGGAGGGGTGCGAGATCGAGCTCCACGGATGGGGGACGAATGCGAACGACCGGGCGATGCGCGGTGCAGTCGAGTGGGAGGACCCTCCCGTCCAGGTGACCGGTCCGGATGGGGTATTCCACCTCGAGTTCCCGGATCTCAATCCATTCCAGTACGCCGTCTCGATTCGCTACCCGGGCCGCGTGACACGCCGTGGGCGCTGGTCGCGCGACTTGACCGCGGACAACCCGAGAGCGTTCGGCGACATCCCAATGGCACTGGGAGCTGTCATTCGCGGCCGCGTCGTCTCGGAATCAGGAGAGGGCATCCCTGAAGCGCGAATCTCCGTAGATGGTCTCACAGGAGTCGACCTGGAACGCGAGTCGGACCTGCAGTCCACGGTGGGACGAACGGACGAGAGCGGTGCCTACGTGCTCGACAGGTCGGCGATCCCGCCCGGCACGTGGGCGGTGCGAGTCTCAAAGACCGGATACCTGGGCGTGGGGCCCGAGACCGTCACGGTAGTCCCTGGGGAGGCTGAGACGGTCGTCGACTTCAAGGTCCGCAGCCTGCCTTACCTCTCTGGCCGCGTACAGCTCGCAGATGGAACCTCGATCTCGCGGGTTGGGGTGCGCGCAGAGACCGGAATCAGTGGACGCACCGCATCGGGCCGGTCCGACGACCAGGGTGAGTTCCGTGTCTACGCCACTCAGGCGGACACGACGCCGTTCCCGCTTTCGATTGAGGGGAATCTCGTGGAGGCGTTCGAGACTGAACAGACCTACTCCTGGGGCCAGCGGGACATCGTGATCACGGTGCAGTCCGCGCTGAGTTTCGATCTTGCTGTCGTCGAGGTCGACTCGGGTGCGGCGGTGGAGCAGTACGCTGTGACCTGCCATCGCGTGGACGCGAACAGCAGTCGGTACACGGACAAGCGCCTCGGTGGCGAGCACCCCGACGGAAAGGACACTGTCAGCGGTGTATTCCGCGGCGAGAACGTGCTCACCGTGATCCCATGGGATCCCGCGCTGCGCGTGAGCGAGAAGCGGGCCTTCACCGCTGTGGAGGGCGCGATGGAGGATCATGTCGTCGAGATCGAGCGGATGCAGCCGCTGGCAGTACGCGTGCAGAGACCCGACAAGACTCTGGTTGAAGGAGCCTCTGTGAGCGTCGCGGATCGCCCGATCGAGAGTCCGCACGCTCGGCTGTTGGATCCGCGGGGTGGCAGAATGAGTTTCTCCGGCGCCCCTCCGGACTGGCCGACAGTCCTGGCGACCGCAAGTACAGGCAGGGATGGCATCGCGGCGCTGTTCTTCCCGGAGTCGGTTAAGGACGGAGGACTTCTCGTCGCGGTGAACGGCGAGACCCAGGTCTTCCCGTTGGTCCGGCCGCTGGAGCAGGACTCGCCGATCGTGATCACTCTCCAGGGGGCGGGAACCGTCGTCGGCGTACTCCGCCACCCGGATGTCGCAACGGGCAATCTCAGCATTTCACTGGAGCGCGTCGGGGCCCCGCGGCGGGGAAGCCGGCGGCCTCTTGAGGTGTCGAAGGAAGGCGAGTTCAGCGCTGAGCTTCCGGTAGGAGAGTACGAGGCTTACCTGATGATCTACCGGGAGGTTCTTCATCATGGGTATGGGGGAAGCTCCGGGGGCTTTCGAAAGCTCGAGCCGCCGCTCGCGTTGTTCGGAGTGAAGGATGGCGAGGAAACTCGATTGGACCTGGAAACCACCCAATTCGCACCCGGGACGCTGACCGGGAGGGTGCTGCTGGATGGCGAGGCTCTGGCGAGTGCAGAATTCCAGTTCTCGTACCGCCCGGCGGTGGAGAATCCGCGTGGAGGCGGGGGCACGAGCTTCTACACAGCGGACGCCAATGGCGAGTTCACGATTGAGGATCTCGTGCCCGGGGACTACCAGATGCTTCTGCGTGTGACGAACGAGGAACTCGGCATGACCGGCTCAGTGACGTCGCCCGACATTGTGAGGGTCCATTCGGGAACAACCGCGAGCCACGATTTCGCCTTCCGGTTCCGAACGGTCAGGGTACGTGTTCTTCATCCGGATACCGGAGAGCCCTTGGCTCTTCTCCCGTGCAATGGCGCGCCTGGGCTCACTCGGGGGACGCATACGGATCAGGATGGGTGGGTGACCATCTGGCCAGCCCCGATGAGTACGTTCGGGTTTTCCATCTTTGCCGAGGATGAGCTCTTCGTTCTCCGCGACCTCCAAGCCGAGCCTGATCTGGCGACGACTGAAATTGAGGCGCGTGCCGCACGATATGAGCAATGAAGATGCTCCGGTCAGCCGTGCTGCCCTTGCGTGTCTCTTGTAACGAGACTTCTTCCGGTCTGACGTGGCAGTCCTGGGCGCAGGGTGTAAAAACTCGGCCGAGTTCTAAATCCAATGGCCACAGTGGTTTGTAGCTCCCGAGAATTGGGTTTTGACGGCCGACGCCATAACCCGCCGAGCGATGGTTGTTGGAATTTCCCTCCCGGATTCATCGTAAGTACCAAGACGTCTGCGGTTTTTGCCGGATTCTCGAAAGGCCTAAACCGGGATGGCCGTGAGACTTAGGGTTCGGCCGAGTTTTTACACCCTACGGGCTTGGCAGGTTTGACTCATAAGGGTTAGACAACTACATTCTTATTCCAGGGGGCAAGAAATCGCATCCAGTAATTTCTGAGGCGATTTCATCGACAAATTGAGTCGGTGCAATTTTTATGAATTCAGAAAGAAGCCAGTTGTGCTGTCGATCAAGGTGTGCCCGTAGTTCCAGCGGGTGATATCGACTCAACTCGCTCAAACGATGCATGGCTGCAAAGGTAAGAGTCAGCGAAGAGCGCGAAAGATAATTCGGGCCGACGCTCCCCCTCTTGATGTACCAAAGCCGATTTGGACCGTAAATGTAGGACACCTGTTTTCTAACTCGCCTGTGATACCTGCGAAGTCTTTCCATATTCTCTTCGCTCTTGGGTTTCCCACCTTCCCAATCAAACCGAGACCTCATTCTAATAACTCCTGCCACATCCCCCTCTCCCTTTATGAACTCCCAACGAGGCGCCAGCTTGTTTGAAGTGTGCATATTATTGTACCGAGCTTCGACATCTGCGCAGAACCAAGACTCTCTGGAATTCAACTTCTTCACGAACCGAAGATTTCGAATAGGAATAAATAACTCCTGCGATGACGTAAAGGTGAGAGCGTATGCTCTATGAATGTATGGCAAATTGTAAAGAGCCTGCTTCAAGCTGTACTCGGCTATCTGAGTTGATTCCTCCAGCAAACCGCATAGGCCTGGCAATATTCCACCTGCATGGAACTTCACTCTCTCTAAATCCAATGATGTCCCAGATTCACTGCTGCCTCCCCCAACCCCATGCCGATCACTTACTTTCACGCCCCTCACTTCCAATAAGCATTTTGTCGCATTTAAGAAACAATAATAGGCCGGCAATGGAGCCGAAGTGGGCGGCAAGACAGAAGCGGCTTTTGAAAACTCCTGAGCCTGTAGCCAGTAATTACGCGCGGAATCATGTCTATTCCTCTTCAGCCAAAGGCCAACATAATCCCATGGATCTGCAACTAGAACCGTTTCAGCACCAAAGTTTGGGCTTGCCGTTGCCTTTCTTGGGCGAAGAACTCTTCCATTGAACTTGATTTCTTTGTGGCCCATATCAAAAACTACAATTGTCTAATGGGACGGAGATGTTGCCCAGAGGCCGGGCGAAGCCCGGTCTGTCTGCAGCAACTTGTTCTACTGCAACTCAGCGGATTCCACTTCTTCATCAATCTCTCGCTCGTATTGATTGAGCCCGCGGCGAATAATCGCGAGAAGTGATTGAAAATCATCCTGCCCAACGAATCGCATGGAGAATGTTGAAGCGGAAAAGAGGTTGGAGTATTGGTTTACTACGTTTCTAGCCCCCTCCAGGAGCTCTTCAATGTCCGCAGCCGTGAACGGATCTTCTTCCAACACATTCGCCCTACCAAGCACGGCCTTGGCCCCTAGGTGGGCCCCGATGTTGTTGCGCCATTGAACTAACCTCTTCACGGTAGGGTTTTTAATGCTCGCGAAGTCAAGGTCATCGCTAATGGCTTTTTCAGTTGGCACTCGGGCGATTGAAGCAAGGGACTTGACGAATTTGTTGTCCTTTAGGCGCTCCTCGAACTCTGCCTGCTCAAACATCCAAAAATTGTCCCGGATGGTGAGAAGCAAAGTGCGAAGGCTCAGACTGTTCTTCTCCTGATCGAAGATACGGCACAATCGCAGAAGATATGCATCACGGAGGCCCAATGAGCAGAGGGTCCAGTACGTTGGGAAGCTATTGAAAAGTGGGTCCGAATCATCGAGAGACCCAGACAACTCAGAAAGTAACCGCTTAAGGCCATGTGCTTCTTGAAGATCGCCAGCTATCCGGTTAATGAGCCTCTTGAGCTCCTCAGGTTTTGAAAGGTCGATTGTCATTTCGCGTCCGTAGAACGGGTTAGTCGGTCAGCGGCGGCGCATAGCGCAATCCGAGGCGGCGGATAAGGGCTAGGTGCCTCGCTCCCATGCATTTGGAAATGCTCCTGGTTGTTCACAAAAGCATTCCGCAACAATTTTCTGATGCAAGGCATTATCTGAACTCTTCTTTCCATGAGGTACTGCCACAAGATAGTGATTTTCATTGGCATTGCGGGCAAAAATAAGCCAATTTCCAGTAACTCCTCTCTCAACCCGATCTTCCCAGCTTTGGATGGTCAGTTTATGAGCTAGCAACTCTTCGAACAAATCAGGATCTCCGTTCGATTCATCATTGGCCCTATAAATGAGCCCCTCCAAGTATCTTGGAGCCGCCCACTGAATCCTAAGGTTTTCAGCAATCGATCTGGCACCGGCAAAGTGCTTGTGCCACAGAGGGAATAACGGAGGACTAGAAAACTGGGAAGCAGCTTTTGTAATTGATGGGCGACCCACTCCTTCTAAAAGGTCAATTGCATCAAGTATCTCGTAATAGCCAGATCTGGATTGCTCTCGAACGAGGAGATTCCTGGCTAGGGCGAATGAAATCTTTCCCGAGTACGGGCGACCTTGAACCGCACGGTTCTTAATCACCATTGCCTCCTTACACGAGAGGCTCATTGAAACCCAATCAGATCTATCTTCCATAGCTTCTGGCAAATTTAGTGCACTAACGGTCAGCATCAACGACTGAGCGCCGCGCCGTCCGCTGCATGCTGTTGTTAGGCGACGAACGACTCGGCTCACACATCAGAGAGAATCTCAGCCTTACGCTTTTCGAATTCGGAACCCGTGATGAGACCCTTGTCGGCTAATTCCTTGAGCTTACCGAGGCGTTCCACAGGATCGCCCCGCGTATCGTGAGCGGCTACGGGTGGGACCGTCGGAGGTGTCTTCTGTAGCGATTCAGAGAGTGCAGCCAGCAAGCGCTCGATGTTCTTTCGGTTTTTCCCCAGATCGAACGCACCACCGAACAGGACGCCCGTCTTCGGGGTTGACGTTACGCTGACGCGCGTGCGGCCCGGTGCCGACTCCGAGACCACGATCGGGATATTCTCGCCCCAGGACATGAGACTCACGCCGGCCTTGACAAGTATCCGGCCGCTGAGCTTGTCAGCATTGTCGATCTTCATCCCAGGAAGTCGGGGTATGGCGGCGATTAGCGCTTCGATGACCACCTCTCGCGGGTAGGGAAAATCAGCGCCGCCCTCATGATCCAGAAAGGCCATTGTCACCTCCTTTGCAGTTTATTAGGGACGCTCCACACTTGTCGCCAAACGGGTTGCCGTTCAGCAGCCGTAGTGTAGCGAAGCGAAACGGAGGTCCGTCTGCGAGGGCTTGATTCTATTGTAGGCCTCTCCCGATGCCTCCACGCGGGCGCGGGTAGGTTGATGATCACCAAAACCACTTCCAGACATCAGGAGGACCTCCGTGAGATTCTACAGCAAGAAGCACGCCTTCACATGCGGCGTCGACCTTCATACCCGGACCATGTTTCTCTTCATCCTCGACCAGGCCGGGGAGCCGGTTCTGCAGAAAAACATGCCGTCCACTCCAGCGGCATTCCTCATAGCCGTCCGGCCATTTCGCGAGGACCTCGCCGTCGGCGTGGAGTGCATCTTCACCTGGTACTGGCTCGCCAACCTCTGCCGCGAGGAGGGCATCCCCTTCATCCTTGGCCACGCTCTCTCCATGAAAGCCAGCGGCGGGGCAAAAGTCAAGAATGACAAGGCCCACGCCTACAAAATCGCCTGCCTGCTCCAGTCGGGCATGCTGCCAATGCCGTACAGGCCGATTCCTCTGCCCGTTGAAGGGTTGGAATTGCGATGGCCATTGAGATCCTCTCCGGGGGGCCAAGTCGCCAAAACGAAGCCTCTTACTTCCTATTAGCAATTCAAAGGATTCCGCGCAGCAAGGTGCCGCTCGAATTCACCAACCAAACCTCCAAAAATTTGCCTTGCGGTTGGCCCCCATTTTTTGAATCCCTGGTCTCGCGCTGGACCGTGATCGTGCCATTCGTGTTGCCGAGTGAGTCGCGCGTAGTCTGGGTGCCCAACTCCATAGAGTAGAGTTCCGTCGATGGAAATCTCCAGATGGAATATCCACGGTCCGTCATGCGGGCCGCCATTAACCGAATGCCGCCCTGGCTCTCGGTTCTGCCAACCAAGAAATGCCTTCCAAAGCTGTTCGTGATTCCGGATAGTGACCGGAAGCGGTGCGGACTGTTCCATTTTTAGGCCAGTGGCAATTCCTGGGCCGACCAATGCCTGCCAAATCGGCAGAAAGAAGAACCCATTCAACGTCGCCACACGGTGGCAGTCCGAATCAAACAACAAAGAAGCTCAGCGCGCCAATAGCGAACCGAGCTTCTCCAGTGATTGGTAGCGGGGGCAGGATTCGAACCTGCGACCTCCGGGTTATGAGCCCGACGAGCTGCCAGCTGCTCCACCCCGCGGTGTGGGCGGAAGATTTTATCTCGGCTTGGGTTGGGGTCAAGGGCGGGGGGCGGAATCCGGGGGAATCGGGGGCGATTTCGGAAAAATGCACGGGGGCGCTGTCGATTTTCGGGGGGCGGCAGCGTCGTTAGGGTGAAAGCGGCGCTGTTGCCGGTTCATCCCTGACCCTGACCATGAAATACCTGCTCCTGATCTACACCGACGAAAGCCATTACGGCAAGCTCGACGAGGCCCAGATGGGCGAGTTGATGAGCGCCTATGGCACCTTTACCGAGGACCTCGCCCAGTCCGGCGCCATGGTCGGCGCCGAGCGGCTGCGGCCGACCGCGACCGCGACCACGGTGCGCGTGCGCGACGGCCAGGCGGCGATGACCGACGGCCCCTTTGCCGAGACCAAGGAACAGTTCGGCGGCTACTACCTGATCGACGTCGACAACCTTGACGCGGCGATTGAGTGGGCCAAGAAACTGCCGTCGTCGACTTACGGCAGCATCGAAGTTCGTCCCATCTGGGAAGAGTAAGACACCCCGAAACCACCCAAAGAAACCACCATGATCCGCACCCTCCTCCTTCCCGCCCTGCTGACGCCGATGGCACTGCTGTTGCCTGCCATCGCAGAGCAACAGGAGCCCGTGAACCAGCCCTGCTGCGACGCAGAGATTGCCCCCGCCGCAAAACTCACGTCCTTGCCCCCCGCCCCCGCGGTCGCCAACCTCGACCTGATCAAGACGCTGGTCGGCGAATGGGTGGCGGTCGGCGAGGACGGCAAGCCCACCGAGGAGGTCATCTCCCAGGTGCGCGTCACCGCCGGCGGCAGCGCGGTGCTTGAGACCCTCTTCCCCGGCACCGACCACGAGATGATCACCATGTACACGCAGGACGGCGGCGATCTGATCGCCACCCATTACTGCGTGCTCGGCAATCAGCCGCGCTACCGCGCCAGCCTCAATCCGCAGGATTCGTCCGAACTGGTCTTCCAGTGCCTCGGCGGCGGCGGCATGCAGGCGCACAGCGAGAAGCACATGCACGAGGGCCGCGTGCGCATCGACGGCAACCGCATGCAGTCGAACTGGCACATGACCGAAAAGGGCGAACAGGTCTACACCGCCGCCTTCCAACTCGCACGACGTGCCGCACCCGCACCCACACCCGCACCGGCACCGGCCAGCCGCTGAGCAGGTCTATCGCGAACAGGCCGGCGGCATCCTCGCCGGCCTGATTCGCATGTTGCAGGACTGGGACGCCGCCGAAGAGTGCCTGCAAGAGGCTTTCGTCCAGGCTCTCGAACACTGGCCCGTCGACGGCCTGCCCGATAACCCCGGCGCCTGGCTGACCACCACCGCGCGGCGCCGCGCGCTGGACCGATTGCGCCGCCGCGCCCGCCGCAGCCACCTGCGCGGCGGAAGCCAGGCTGCGCTCGAACAGCTAACCGACCCGGATGCCGAACCTGAAGCCGAACTGCGACGGCTGCAAATGCGCCTCGACTCCTCGATCGCCGACGACCGCCTGCGCCTGGTCTTCACCTGCTGCCACCCGTCGCTGCACCGCGACAGCCAGGTCGCGCTGACCCTGCGCAGCCTCGGAGGACTGCGCACCGCAGAGATCGCGCGCGCCTTCCTGCTGCCGCGCGCCACCATGGCGCAACGTCTGGTGCGCGCCAAGAGCAAGATCCGCGACGCCGGCATCCCGTTCCGCATGCCCGCCGACGCCGAGCTCCCCGACCGCCTGCCGCCGGTGCTCGGCGTGCTCTACCTGATCTTCAACGAGGGCTACCTCGCCACCCAGGGCGAACAACTGCAGCGCCACGACCTGTGCGCCGACGCCTTGCACCTCGCCGGCCAGATGGTGCAGCACCTGCCCGACGAAACCGAGGTGCGAGGCCTGCACGCGCTGATGCTGCTGCAGGACAGCCGCCGCGCCGCCCGCAGCAATGCCGACGGCGACCTGGTGCGCCTGGAGGAGCAGGACCGCGCCTCCTGGGACCATGAAAAGATCCAGCGCGGGCTCGCCGAGATCGAGCGCGCGCTGCAGCAGGGCCAACCCGGCCCCTATCAGATCCAGGCGGCGATCGCCGCGCTGCACGCCGAAGCCCAGACCGCCGATGCCACCGACTGGCCGCAGATCGTCGCCCTGTACCAACACCTCGAAGAGCACCTGCCCGGACCGGTCACGCGCCTCAACCGCGCGGTGGCGATGGCAATGGCGGGTGAGGTGCTCGCGGCGCTCGCCCTGGTTGATGAGCTGTGCGGACAGGGTGACCTCGACCACTACCTATACCTGCACTCCACCCGCGCCGACCTGCTGCGCCGCCTCGACCGCCGAGCCGAAGCCGCCGAGTCCTATCGCGCCGCCCTCAACCTGGGGCAGAACCAGAGCGAACAGCGCTTCCTGCGCGCGCAGCTCGACGCCCTGGGCGAGACCTAGTCCCCGTCGCCGCCGGTCGAGCCGTCGCCACCGGTCGAACCGTCGCCGCCGGTCTGGCCGCCGTCGCCACCACCTGGGTCCTTGGTTGGCGGATCGTCCTTGGCAGGATCACCACCCGGATCCTGGTCGGGATCCTGGTCGGGATCCTCCTCTTCAGCATCCGCGGCCGGCAGGCCACCGCCCTCAACCCCACCCTCGGGCGGCGGAGTCCCTTCCACGGGCGGATCGATCACCGGCGGCGGGCTGCCCTCGACCGCCGGCTGCCCCTTGCCGAGCACCTCGCGCAATTGCTGCAGGCGCTCGCGCTGCGCCGGGTCGGGCACCTCGCGCAATTCGGCCAGCAGGGCGCGCCCCTCGTCCAGCAACTTGGCGGTCACCGCGGCCTCGAGAGCCTGGATCGCCAACTCGCCGTAGGCCGGATCGGCCAGCCCCGAACGCACCGCCGCGGACAGCACCTGGAACATCTCGGTGGTCTGCCCGTAGGCCTGGTGCACGCGGCTGCGCAACAGCGGCCAGGTGGCCGACGCCGGTTCGGCGGCGATCAGGCTATCGAGGCCTTGCAGCGCGCCTCTGACGTTTTCGTCTTCGACCTTGGGCAGTGGATCCTGGGCCAGCACCCATTCCGCCAGCACCTCGGTGCGTTTACGTCCGAGCTTGGTCATCGTGGCTTCGGCGGCATCGCTTGCAGGCACGAAATCGATGGCGAGGCGACGGGCGAGATCGACCTGCTCGCTGTCCAGCAAGGAATGGATGGCGCTCTCAAGCAGGGGAAACTCGCTGCCCACCTGCACCATCAAGGCTTCGCGGTAGCGGCTGGTGGTGGCCACCGTGGGTGCGTAGCTGAGCAGGCGCGCCACCCCGTTTTCGACCTTGGCGCGTTTGGCAACGCGCAGCAGTTCGACCACCAGCGACTCCTCGGTCTCGGCGCCAAGACGGTCGAGCGCCAGCGAAGTCGCAGCCGGCGTGCCGACGCGGTCGAGCTGCAGGATCGCGGCGCGGCGCAACGAGGCCTCGGCGTGGGCCAGCACCTCGGGGCGGCTCAGACACTGGTCCATGAGCTTGTCGACAAGGTCGTGCCGCAGCGCGATGGTGGTGACCGCGGCGAGCGCATTTTCGCGGTTTTCAATCGAATCCTCGTTGCCGACGTCGGGCAAGATCAGTTGGTAGAAGGTCTCGTCGCCCAGTTGTGCGGCGGCTTCGTAGGCACGCCGCTTCACCGCAGGCGACTCCTTGTCCTTGCGTACCGCGTAGGTGAGCACGTTGTGCAAGGCCTCTTGGTTCTGCAGCGCGGCTTCGGGCGCCAACGCGGCCAGACTGATCAGTCCGGTCAGCAGCGCCTCGCGCATTTTCGGCGTGCCGGCGTGGCCGTTGGCCACCGGATCGTAGGCGTCTTCCAGAAACTGCAGCATGCGCGGCAGGGTGACCGCGGCCGGGCCGACCACCTGGATCTGTTTGGCGGCCTCTTCGCGCTCGGTGGCCAGGCCCTGTTGCAGCGACAGACCGAGCAGGGCCAGGGCGTCTTCGCCTTGCAGGAACTTGGGCACCAGCGAAACCAGGGCGGGGCGCAACTCGGGAGCCCACTCAAGGTGGTAGGACTCGCGCAGAAGTTGTCCGATCGGACCGGGGCTACCGTCTTCGGCGAGATCGGGGCCGAGTTTGCGCAGGGCCTCGTAGCCGAGCGCACGGATCTCGCGGCGGTCGTGCTGCACCGCGGCCAGGGCCGCCTCGGACTCCATGGCCAAACGATTGACCCACAACTCGCGCTCGCGCTCGCGTGCCAGCTCAAGCGCTTCGCGTACCCAGTGCAGTCGCCCGCGATCGCGCGCATCCGCCCACCAGTCGTGGAAGGCTTCGAGACCCGAGAACTCGTGGCCGGTGATGTCGAGCAGGGCCTGGCGCGCGGCACCGGCGGTCTCGCGGCGATTCAACCACGCGGCGACACCTTCGACCAAGCTGGGCTCACTGAGCTGCAACTCACCGGCCGCCCACAACCCTCCGCGCACGCGCTCGAACTCTTCGCCAGGGTTTTCACGCAGCACCTCTTCGACGAAGGTCGGCAGTTCCGCCCAGGCCTTGGATAGATCGCCGAGTGCGGGAACCAGGTCGAGCGGGAAGTCGCCGGTGCCGGCGAGACCGAGAAGGAAACCGGCGCGCTCGCCCTGCGGGGCCTGGTTGAGATGGTCGAGGACCAGTTGCGCGGCCTTTTGGCGCAACGCTGGGTCGTTACCTTGAAGATCAACGCGATAGGCGGCCTCCACTTTTGCGTCGGCCGCCAGGGCTGCCGGGAGCTGTGGCCACCCAGGCTTCTGGGCGATCACATTCAGCAGCAGGAGGACTAGGAACACGCGATTTGATCGAGGCGGCCAAGCAGGTTTAGAAAGACAGCCGTGACACCCTTGTCTACGCACAAAAGGGGGCCATGACAGGCTCTTTCATATCGGCCAGATCGGCGCCGCAGCAGAAGCCGAACCTCTTCTTCCAGAGTACCCTCAATCAGCGTCGGCCGTCCAGAGCCAAGCTGCCGATTCACCAAGACTTTCACCGATCCGGTCAATCCCATCACCCGCGGATGGCGCGCCAAGGCCTCGACCGAGCCCTGGTCTTCGACCACCCCGCCGCCCAGCGCGATCACGCAAGCCCGTCGCGCGAGCAGATCAGGCAGCAGAGCAGCCTCGGCGGCACGGAAGCCGGCTTCGTCCTGCGGAATCCAGTCGGCGATGCGGCGTTGATGAAGGCGTTCCAATTCCTCGTCGGCGTCGACGAAATCCCAACCGAGGAAGTCGGCCAGCATGCGTCCCAGGGTGGTCTTGCCGGTGGCACGCGGTCCGATCAGGGCCAGCGCCGGTGCGGGCAGCTGCAAGGAGGCCTCGAGAGCAAGCTGCAGCGGTCCGCGCGGCGGTCGCACGCCGCTCCACAACTCGAATTGACGCACCATCTGCGCCACCAGCAGCACGTGGCCGCCGAGCGCGGTGGCCCCAGCGGCGCGCGCCTGGCGCAGCAGCTCGGTGTCGGCGGGGTCGTAGTTCATTTCCAGCACTACCGAGCCCGTCGGCAAGGAGTGACCTTGGAGCAGGTTGCCGGGGCAACGGACGCTGCCGACCGGGGTCGCCTGGACCACAGCGAAGGCTGCGCCCAACGGCGGCAGATCGAGATCGGCGAGGGCCACCACCGCGCCCGGGTCCAGTCCGATTTCGCCAGCCCAGGTCGCCGCCTGTTGCGGTCGGCGCAGGGCGATGGTGACCCGGTGGCCGCACTCCTGCGCCGCCTGAGCCACCGCGCGCGCCGCACCCCCCCCGCCGAGGATCAGCACGGGTGCGTCGGCCGCCAGGCCAGCACCGTGAAGCGCATCCAGCGCACCGACGCCATCGGTCATGTGCGCGCTCCAGCCCTGCTCGCCGCGCAGCAGGAAGTTGGCGGCGCCGACTGCGAGCGCCTCGGTCGAGGCGTGGTCTGCCGCCTGCAACGCCGCCTCCTTCAGCGGGGTGGTGACTGAAAATGCCGCAAAGGCATGATGGCTCAGCAGTTCCGAATCCGCGCCGAGCCGGTCCTGCTCAAGTGGCAGATATAGCGGTTGCTGCGCCGAGGGCGGCGTGGGAGCTGCCGCAGATAACTGCAACCACTGCCACCACTGCCACGCGCGCCGCCACAGCAGCGGGCTTTGCGAGTGACTCACCGGCGCGCCCAGCACTCCCATCAGCGGGGTGGCCGGCCAGTCGCTGCGCGGCGCCACCGCCGGCAGTTCCCACTGGCCGGGAGCGGTCGGTTCGCCCGGCCAGCACACGTAGGTCCACGGCGCGCCGAGCGCCAGCGCCCACAAGCGGCTGGCGGCGCTGCCTGGACCCTGGGCGAAGGCGATCACGGGCGGACCCGGCAAGCGATACAGCGGCAGCAGGCGCTGGCCATCGCGCTGTGTTTCGGCCCAGCCGACCATCTTGATCAAATCACCAGGCCGGCAGCAGGCGCTCAAGCGCGCGTGGACCTCTTCCAGATCAGCGCGCTCGCCGGGGGTTTCATGCCACGACCACAAACGCGGCAGTTCGGCGGGCCATTCCGCCGGCGCCGCCATGCCCAAAGGCACGTCGACCACGCATCCACCCCCCCCCAATTGCGCCAGCGCGTTCAGCAAGCGCTGTTGGCGATCCTCTTCGCTGCCGCTCCACCCCCCCCCAAGTGCCTGGGGCATGCAGGTCAGGATCAAGGTCAGGTTCTGGCGCACCTCATGCAGAGGGCTCAGGTCAAGGGCCGCCGGCATGCGGTCGAGGCGCACTTCGGCGTAGGCCTGCTTGCCGACCAGCGGTTGCAAACGCGCGACCAGGACCTGGACGTCATCGGCGTAGAGCGAGACCGCGAGACGCACTTTCAGGTAGCCTCCTGATCCAGGCCGAGTTGGATGCCGAGTTCGGCCACGCGCTCGGCCGACAAGCGGCCGCTGCGGCGGGCCAGGTCGAGCACCGGCACCAGGTCAGCAAGGTAGCGCCTGCGCTCGTCCGCCGACAAGGCGTGCAGATGCGCGCGCAGAGTGTGCACATCGCCGCGCACCACCGGTCCGGTCAGCGCCTGTTCGGCGCCATGAGTGGCGACGGCTTCGACCGCCGCCGCCGCCAGGCCCGCGGTGAGCGCGCGCGCAGCGTCCCCGACCGCCGGGCGCAGCATGGATTCGGCCTGCTGCAGCAGAGCGGTGAGGTGGTTGGCAGCCAGGCACAGGCCGAGGTGGTAGCGCACGCGGTCGGCGCCTTCTTGCCACGGCACCGGATGCGCGCCCCAGCGCCGCACCACCTCCAAGGCCGCCCCGGGATCACCGCGGGTGAGCACGGTGACCGGGCAGCCGCGCAATGGCTCGCGGACCGCTGCGGAGGGTTCGTCGATGGGCGGAAAGGGCATGACCGGATGCAGCGCGGCCAGACAACGTCCGGGGGCCGCCCATGGTTCCAATTCGGCCAGCCCATGCAGGCCGCTGCAGTGCACCACGCAGCTTGGACGCAGGCCGGGGTGCGCGGCCAGTTGTGCCGAGACCTCGCCGAGGAGGTCGTCGGGCACCGTCAGCAGGACCAGATCGGCCTCCAGGGCTGGGCCGGCCAAGGTCTGCGGATCCGGCCCGGCGGATTCCCCGCTCAGGGAGGGGCTGGCCCCCATCGCCGCAGCCATCGCCTGCCAGGGGCCGGCGCTGCGTCCGTGCAGGTGGACCGCGTCGCCGGCCGCCCGGTGCGCGCGGGCCAGGGCCAGACCCACCCTGCCGGGCCCGACGATCAAGACCTGCTGGGTCTGGGTGGCGCTCATGCCGATGCCTCCGTCGGAACCGAAGGGATCATGATGACGCCTCCGGCTCCGCTTGGGGTGCACCCAGTACCGGTCCTTGACGTACCGCGCAGACGCGCACGCGGGCGGCGGACAGCTCTGGCCTGTTGCCCAGCGCCTCGGCCAGAGCCTGCGCTTGCGGCTCATCCGGGCAGGCGCTGAAGAAGGCGCTGCCGCTGCCGCTCATCTGGAAGGGCGCGAGTCCGCGCAGCACGTCGGCCAGGTCGACCAGCTCAGGCACTCGGGTGAACGCGGCCTGTTCGAGTTGATTCGGCGTCGGCTGCGCGGGGAAGGGAATCTCCGCGGCGGTACCTGAGGTCCATGGCGAGGCCTGCAAGGTGGCGTAGACCTGCGCGGTATTGGCAGCGACCTGGGGACACACCAACACCACCCAGACCACGGGAGGGTCCGCGCGCGCCACCACCACCTCGCCACGACCGCCGCGCAATTCGGCGCCGTCGCCAAATAGAAAGAACGGCACGTCGCTGCCCAGGTCGAGGGCGACCTCGGCCAGGGCTTCCGCCGCCAGCGGCTCGCCGCTGAATTGCATCAGCGCCAGCGCGGCGGCCGCGTCACTGCTGCCGCCGCCGAGACCGGCCCCATGCGGCACGTTCTTGTGCAGCTCCCAGCGCAGCGCCCCGCTGCCCCCCCCGGCGGCGCGCCACTGTTTTTCGGCGCGCAATACCAGGTTGCGCGCATCGTCGGGCACGCCCTCGGCGCACGGACCGTGGATGGACAAAGAGTGCTCGGGCGGGTCGCCGACCAATGCCCCGACGTCGGCGTTGGGGTCGGGTGCCGCGGCGCAGTGCAGGCTCAAGCGGTCGGCCCAGTCCAGCGCCACGAACCAGGAGCGCAGTTCGTGGAAGCCATCGGGCCGCCAACCGAGCACTTCCAGGCTCCAGTTCAATTTTGCCGGGCAGGCCAGGCTCCAGCGGCTC
Organism: Planctomycetota bacterium; assembly: GCA_021776925.1. Lineage (GTDB taxonomy): Bacteria > Planctomycetota > UBA1135 > UBA1135 > UBA1135 > JAJFFB01. The sequence goes on from JAJFFB010000019.1 coordinate 22,350, forward strand.
GTCGATGCCGGCTCCGGGTTCATTTCAGGCCCGCCCCAGACGCAGATTATCGATCAGGCGGGTCTGTTCCATGCGCGCGGCGACGACCACGCGCCAGCTTCCCTGGTCGGCAGGATCGGCAGGTCGGAAGGTGCGGTCATCGACCACCTGCGCGTATTCCACGTGCAAGGACTGCGCCTCGTGGATCCCCTCGACCAGGATCCGTTCCAGCCGCGCGATCTCGCGCTCGCCGGCGCGGAACACCTCGCGCGTGGCGAGCATCGCCCGGTGGATCGCCGCCGCGTCGTCGCGCTGTTCGGGGCTGAGGAAGGCATTGCGGCTGGACATCGCCAGGCCATTGATCTCGCGCACCGTGCGGCAGCCGACCACTTCCATGGGCAGGTCGAGGTCGGCGGCCATGCGCCGCACCAGCCACAACTGCTGGGCGTCCTTTTCGCCGAAGTAGGCGCGGTCGGGAGCGATGCGCAGGAACAGCTTCAACACCACGGTCAGCATGCCCTCGAAATGCCCCGGCCGCTGGTCGCCCTCGAAAAGTTCCCCGCCCGGGCCGGGGCGCACCCGCGTTTCGTAGCCGTCCGGGTACATGTCTTCGCGGTCGGGTAGATAGACCGCGTCCATGCCATAGGATTCGAGCAGTGCGCAATCTTCGTCGAGGGTGCGCGGATAGCGCTTGAAATCGGCGCCCTCGTTGAACTGCAGAGGGTTGACGAAGACCGAAGCGAGGGCGATGTCGTTGTCGGAGACCGCCTGTTCGAGCAGGCTGGCGTGGCCGCCGTGCAAGGCGCCCATGGTCGGCACCAGCCCAAGGCACACTGCAGGAGAAAGCGATTCGCGCCAGCTTTTCAGCTCGGCGTGGCTGCGCAGGTGGAGCATGACTGGGATGGGCAGGAGGGGGAATCCGGCAGCTCGGCCAGCAGGGAGGGCAGGCTGCGTCCGTCCAAGCATAGGCGGGGCGCGATCTGAGCCAAGGGCTCAAGCACGAAGCGGCGCTCACCCATGCGCGGGTGCGGCACCTGCAGGCGCGGCGAGCGCCAACGCACCGCGCCATAGAGCAGCAGATCGAGGTCGAGGCAGCGCGGGCCGTTGACCACTGTGCGCACGCGACCGCTGCGCGCTTCGATCTGATGCAGCCGGCTGAGCATTTCTTCCGGCGAGCGGCTGCACTCCAGCTGCGCCACCGCGTTGACATAATCCGGCTGCGGCGGCCCGCCGACTGGGTCGGTGCGGCGCAGCGTACTGCACTTCTGCACGCGCAGGCCGCGGCTGTGGTGCAGAGCGTCGAGCGCGCGGCGCAAACAGCCGCTGCGGTCGCCGAGGTTGGACCCCAGCGCGACGAAGACCGTGGTCATCCCTCTTCGAGAGCGGACTTGCGCTTGCGCCCCAGGACCGCGGGCAACACGCGCAAGGCCGGGACGAAGGCGAACAGTAGCGCGGCACCGAGCAGCGAGAAGGCCGGTTCGACCAGCAACAGACCGAAGACGATGACGGTTTCGGCGATGGCGCGGAACGGATTGCGCGCGCGCGTCAACCACGAGAAGAAGTGCGGATAAGGCACGCGGGAAACCATCAGCATCGCCATCAGCACCAGCACGAAGGGCAGGGTGCGCAGGATGATCTCGTTGATCACGGCCACCGTTGTCGGTGCCAATGGAATGAAGAAATCCGGGTCCTGCACGTTGAAGTAGAACAACACCATCGCCACCGGCACGCCGGCCGCGGCGGGCGACGGCAGGCCGGTGAAGGCGCCGTGTTCCAGCTGCGGATCGCGGGTCTCGGTCTCGACGTTGAAGCGCGCCAGACGCAGCACCGCGCAGATGGCGAAGATGATCGGTGCGACGAACAGCAGGCGCGGGTGCGGATGGGTGCCGAACACCGGCTGCTCGAGGATCACCAGGGTGCGCGCGACCAGCGCCGGAGCGACGCCGAAGGTGATCGCGTCGGCCAGACTGTCGAGCTGGGCGCCGAAGGGGCTGGCGCTTTTGGTCATGCGCGCGACCTTGCCATCGACCGCATCGAAGATCGTGGCGAGCACGATCAGCCAGCCGGCGTACTCGAGCACGCCGATGGATTGGCGGTGAAAGGCCTCGGAGGCCCAGATCAGAGCCGCCACCCCGCACGCCAGGTTGGCGAGGGTGATCAGACTGGCAGGCGAAACCGCCAGCCGGAAACGGGGTCCGTTGTTCACGACGGAACATTCTATCCTGGTGGGATCATGCGCTTGCCCCCTTCCGCCTTACTGCCCCTGCTGCTTGCCCCGCTGCTGGCCACCGCACCCGCGCTGGCCGCCCCGGCGCAAGACGCGAGCAACCCTGTCACCGGCCTGCCTGCCCAGGATTCCGTGGTCGACGCGATTTTCGCCGCCGAAGAACTCCAGGTGATGGAACACCTGGCCACGCTCAGCGAAGGCATCGGCCCGCGGCTGACCAGCTCCAACAACCTGACCCGCGCCAGCGAATGGGCCGCCGACCGTTTCCGCTCGTGGGGTCTGCACAACGTGCGCCTGGAAGAGTGGGGCACCTTCCCGGTCGGCTTCAACCGCCTCGGCAGCCGCGGCGACATGATCAAACCGCGCCACGAGCCGCTGGTGTTCACCACCCGCGCGTGGGCTGCGGGCACCCAGGGTCCCTCCCGCGGCGTGGTCAAGATCGGTCCGCGCAACGCCGAAGAAATGGAAGCCGCCAAGGGCAGCCTCGCCGGCTGCTGGGTGCTGACCACCGCGCGTCCGCGCTTTGGCAGCGACGAAGACAACTTACGCTCCCAGCTCGGCAACTTCTACGACGACGAAGACATCCTCGGGCTGATCCGCGCCGGTCGCGGCGAGCTGGTGCACACCGGCGGCAACTACCGCATCGACGCCGAGAATCTGCCGACCCGTGTCGACATCACCCTGCTGGCCAAGCAGTGGCAGGAAATGCACGCACTGGCCGAAGCCGGCGAAGAGGTCGTCGTCGAGTTCGACATCGACGTTGAATTCGTACCCGGACCGATTCCACTCTACAACGTCATCGCCGAGATTCCGGGCGAGACCGACGAATTGATCATCATTGGTGGCCACCTCGATTCCTGGGACGGCGCCCTAGGTACCCAGGACAACGGCACCGGCACCTGCACCACCCTCGAGGCTGCGCGCCTGCTCGGCAGCCTCACCGAAGGCAAGAAGCCCAAGCGCACCATCCGCTTCATGCTGTGGTCGGGCGAGGAACAGGGCTTGCTCGGCTCGCGCGCCTACATCCGGCAGCACCCCGAAGAGATGGACCGCATCAGCTGCGTACTGGTGCACGACGGCGGCACCAACGCCTGCGTTGGCATCCACTCGACTCCGGGCATGAAGCCGATGTTCGAAGAGATCTTTGCGCCGATCATCGAGTACACCCACCAGATGGAGGACAGCGACCTGCATTTCCGCATCAACGAGGTCGAGCGTCTGCCGCGCGGCATCGGTTCCGACCACGACAGCTACCTGGCGGCCAGCAACCCAGCTCCGGGCTACTTCTGGCAGCAGCGTGGCAAAACCAGTTACGGTTTCATCCATCACACCCAGAACGACGTCTATCGTTACGCCCGCGCCGATTATGAGGAGTACACCAGCCGCGTGGTGGCCTCAGCCGCCTGGCGATTCGCCAACGCCAAGACCATGGTGCCGCGCGACGACATGATGGGCGGCGGACCACCGCCGGCGCCGCGCAAACGCATGGGCGTGCGTCTGGCCGAGGACGGATACACCGTGTCGGCGGTGACCCCTGAAAGCCTGGCTGCGCAGGCCGGAATCAAAGTGGGCGACGTGATGCTCAAGGTCGGCGATGTTGCGATCAAGGATCGAAATGCTTTGCGCCAGGCGATCCGCGAGGTCGGCGACCAGGCCGACGTGGTGGTACGCCGCGGCGACCAGGAAATGACCTACCGCTTCGACTGGAAGGCCGGCAAGGCCGCACCGGCCGGCCGCTGAGAGCGACGGCGCAGGCGCCTGTGGGCGTCTGCGCCGCTTTTCTATGGATTCCAGCGAACTCGCCGAGCGTCTTGAAGCGCTTCCCGACTGGGTGGTGGTCGACGATCACCACCTGGAGAAGGGCTGGCGCTTCGCCGACTTCGCCGCAGCCCTGGCCTGGGTCAACCGCGCCGGCGCAGTGTGCGAGATGCACAACCACCATGCTGATTTCGAACTCGGCTGGGGCCGCGCCACCGCGCGCATCTGGACCCACACCGAAAACGGCCTGACCGACGCCGACTTCGAACTCGCGGCGGCTTTCGAAGAACTCTAATCCCCTGCGGAACCCAAGGCCCAGGGATTGCTGGCGAAGTCGAAACGAACCGCGATCGCTTGCAATCCGGCCGCGGAAAACAGACCCGCAGCATTCTGCAGCTGTTCGACCCCGGCTTGCGGATGCGCACTATGCGCAGCGCCGCGATTGCTGAGCACCCAGAGCTGGTGTCTGGACGACCATTGCATTTCCCCTGCGATCCGAACCGGACGCCCTTGCGCCAGCGAAGCATGGCCTGGATTGGGTACGCCGTCTGCGGCTGCCGCTCCGGCCTGGCGGCCGCCACCGAGCACCAGAACGCCTTCTTCGTCGACCAGCCACAAGTATCGGGCATCCTGGTCCAATTCGGGAAGCCGTGCACCCTCGCTCAGACGGACCCGAGCTGCATCGGTCAACGGCAGGCCGTCCATCCCCCGCTCTCGTGCATGAACCAGGGCAACAGGCTGCGACGGACCAAAGGCCTGGTCCAGGTCGTTGGATGATGCTCCTTCCGCGCCGGGCTGATGCATGTGCAGCGAGGTCTCGGCGAAGGGATCCTGGGGCAGCGGCCGCACATGCATGCTGGTGAGTGCGACCTCTTCGGCCCGCGGTGCGCGGTAGGGAGCTTGCGGCCGGCGCGCTTCGGCGGAGAAGACCAGGTTGGTGAATTCACGTGGGGAGAGTCTCTGCCCCTCGCTGCGCTCCAGGTAGTCGTTGATCAGTTCGCTGCGTTTGCGCATGTCGCCTAAACGCATGTGCACCTGAAGATGACGTTCGATCAAATTGATCGTCTGCGCACGATTCAAGCCCACCGCCGCGAGTTGGCCAGGTGGGATATCGCGGCGGAAAGCGGCCGCGGCGAGTGCCATGTAGGGATCGTCCCAAGCCACGTCCCAGAGACTGCGGGCCACAGCGCGTGCTTGCTCCGCCGGCACGCCGACCACCTCCAGCGAACGCCCGATCTCCTCGAAGCTGGCCTGAGGCAGGACTTCCGCACGCTCGAGCGGAGGGCTGGACCTCGGCGGCGGTGGTTGGTGGCTGCCCTCCACATAGGAGCGCCAAAGGTGGGCGCGCTGCTCGGCGTCTTCAATTCCTTGGCCCAGGCGCCAGTAACGGTCCATTTGGCCGCGCAAGGCCTCTGGGTCGAGCCTGCGCCGGTCCATGACCCGTTGCGCGGGAATGAACTGTTCCCACGCCTGGCCGACCACGGCGGTTTCGACTTCGATTCCCTTGTACACCGCGAGCATGTCGATGCGCCGGCCACCCAGGTGGCGCAATTGTTGCGCGATGTCGACGTTGCGTCCCTCGAAGACGAACCTGGCGCCGCCCGGAATCTCGGCACCACGGAAATAGGACGCGATCGCCTCCGCGCGCACCATCGCCCCCACCTCGGGGTCGGTGGCGCGGAAACCCCGGTCGAGCAAGCGGCCGAGTTCGGTCACAGCGGCCGCATTCTCACGCCCGGGGGAAAGCCGCAAGGCCAGGACCCGCGGATCCAGATCAAGAGCCATGCCGGTCACTGCAGAGATCTCGCGCGCATCCAGGTTCCGCTGTTGCACCAGGAAGTCAAAATCAAGCTGCGCCAACCGACCGCGGTCGGGGACCAGATCGCCGATCAGATCCTGTACCCGATTCATGGATGCGTTGGGGCTTGATGTCGCGCCTGGGTTTGCTCCGATGAGAGTCTCGGTGCCACTGGGGATCGATCCATCGCCCTCGCGGCGCATGAAATGCACGATCTGGAGGCGCCGATCGACGAAGTCGTGGACACCCTTGCTACTCAGGTACGCATCCAGGTCCTGACGGATCTGCGCGTCCTCGATTCCCAGATGCTGGCGCAGGAAGGCAGGTCCCTTTTGGTTTTCCAAGGCGTAACCGGCGGCCGCAGCCGGACCACTCAGGCCGTCGGCAGAAGCTCGTGTGGCAAGCGCCCGGGCGCGCACGGCGGATTCGCCAAACTCCACGTACTGCTGAAACATGCTTGCTTCCTGGCGGGAAGCGGGCACGCCATCCACTTCAACCAGGCCGCCACCGGAAGCTGTGGAACTTCCGCCGAGGGTGACCTCATCGCGCGCCATGAACTCCTCGACCAGGCGCTGGCGTTGGACGGAGTCCTGGATGTTCCTGCTCGTGGCGAGGTATTCATCCAGGGCTCGCCGGATCTGCAGGTCGGAATGAGCCAGGTGCGCAGGCAAGGCCCCAGGACCCGCGCCATGATCGAAGGCCGCGCCAATCGCGGCGACCTCGGGATTGATTCCGGCGCTCTGCGCTTCGGCACTGAGCTGCCGCGAAGCCATCGGTGGAAGACCGGTGCGGCGCAGTTCCCGATAAGCGGATGCCTGTCCCGGCGGCAGCGTCTCTCCGCTCGGCCCCAGCGGACGCAATAGGTCAGGCGGGTCGCCGTCCAGCGCCACCGGAGGCGGCCGCGTGACGTTGTCCGGTCGCGCCATGAAGCCATCGATGAAGCGTTGCCGCGTGGCCTCATCCCTGACCAGGCGAACCCGGTCCAAGTACTCATGCAGAGCGCGGCGGATTTCCGCATCGCCGATCTCCAGGGAGGCACGCAGTGCGCCCGGCCCCTGGTAGCCGTCGAAGGCGGCGCCGACGGTGGCCACCCGGCCATCGACCCCACGACTCTGCGCCACCGCCGCACGCAGGCGCGCGTCAAGCGGGCCCAGGCCGAAGTGCTCCAATTGAACTTGGATGGCCGCCGGGGGAAGCGGACCCTGGGGTGCTCCGCGCGCCTCGAAGCGTCCCGCCCAGCGCTCCGCCTGCCCCAGCGCGATTTCGGCCTCGAGCGCGGAACTGTTGGCACCCCGTGCCAAGGCGGATTCCCTGAGCGGGACCCGGTTCCAGGCGGCGACTCGCGAGACCAGATCCTGGGGCGTCAGGCTATGGGACAAGGTGGAACCGGGCTGCGAACCGCGCGCGTGGAAACTCATCAGGCGCATGGCTTCGGCCGGATCGATCTGGGCCAGAGCTGGGTTTTGCTGGCCGAGCCGTTGCCAGATTTCCATCGCCTCGCTCACCCGGCCGCGCGCAGGCAGATCCAGCCGCTGCCAGGTGCGCTCGACCTCGACCAAGGATTGCCGCCGTTCCAGACGGGCGAGTTGGGAAAGGTTGAGCGTGGCTTCCTGGTCGGCGATTCGCTGCAATTCGGGGTGATGCACAAACGGGACGCGGCCACCTGCATCTTGTGGAAAAACGTCGTTCTGGTGCGGATGGTCCAGAGTCGCGTCGGGGTCGTAACGACCGCCGTTGGAGCGGTGGCCGCGCACAGGCTGCACCACCTGGCCGGCTGCAGGGATGAGTGGTTCGTGGCCAGGAATGGAGATCCCGTTTGCGTCCAAGGATGCGGTCGGGTTCGCATCCACGGTTGTGGTCGGGTTCGCGTCCAGAGCACTGCTGGGAACCGGGTCGACGCCCAGGCGCTGCGCCAGTTCCGGAGGAAGGCCGCGTGGGTAGTCCGCCCGAACGGCCAGTTCATCGAGCGCGTCCAAGGAGAGGTCACTGCCCAGGCGATGCGCGGCGCGGCCGCGTAAAAAATCGAAAACCGCGCGTTCTTCGGCGTTGAGGGAAGCCAGGCCGCGGCGCAGGACCTTCTCCCCCGCCTGTTGCATCGCACGGCGACTGGGTCGCATGCCGTAGGCGACCGCCTGGCCGAACAGACGCGGTCCCTGCGACATTCCGGCGGAGGTCACCAAACCCAGGAAGCCGGCGTCGGCTTCGTTGCGGCTGGCGAAATAGGATTCGACGTCGCCGCTGACCACCGCACCACCCAGGGCAATGTCAGCACGGGTTTCCGCCTCCAGCCAGGCGACGCCACGTTCCGCTTCCAGCGCCAGATCGACGAAGTCCAGCAGCTCCAGCCCGATCTGCGAGATGCGCGCGGCGGCCTGCGCACCGCTCGAGGCCGCGACCCCTGCGCGAGCGGCCAATGTCGCCGGCAAGGAGGCGAAGAGCAGCGGCAGGTTGGCGACCAGGGCCATGAAGTCCTCGCTCAAATTGGCGTAGTCTTCTTCGGCTTTGACGTGCTGGGAAAGAATTCCGAGGGCCTTCAGGGAGCGGCGGGCTTGGGCGTCGGGCACCCACGAAGGAAAGGTGGGTTCGCCGAGACCGGGCGTCGAGGGACGCATCAGTCGTTGCGCCAAAGGCAGGACTATGGCGGGATAACCGGCACTCACCGCGAGCAGCAATTCGAAGGGTTCCTCAAGTTCGATCGCGGCGAGTTCGACCAGACTGGTGGCGGCGGCTTCTCCTGCAGCGCGCTGGGCCTGACGCACCGCTCGTCGGGCGAAGCGGAACTGAGCTGCGGTATCAGAACCGAAAGTGGCTTCCAAATTCTGCGGATGAAGGGCTTCCGACAATGGAATCCGGTCTTCGGCCGCGGAGGGTGGAAATACCTCGAACAGCAGCAAGGGGTGCTGAAAATTGCTTTCCGCAGCCATGTGGAGCAAGCCCTGCACCAGCAATTCTTCCCCCTGCATGTAGTCCGGGTGAATCTCACCTGACAGGGTGCGGGGAGGAACCCCTTGAGCTGAAGTGGCGTACTCGCGCAGCTGCCGCACCAGTTCGTGGCGTAACAGAATGCACGCCGCATGGTCTTCGACCGACATGGTCGTGGTTCGTCCGCGCACCACCGGGACCAGAGAAACCCGCTCGAGCAGTTCCTGAACGCGGTTGCTCGGAGGACGTCCCCACGTCTCGACCGGGTTCAGGTAGAGCCAGCGATCGACGTAACGGTCGGGATGAATGCTGTGATTCTCGGTAGCCAGCTGCATCGCATCCAGCCACTCCGAACCCGGCCGGGCCAGCACAGTGACTTCGGCGGCGGGGAGCGGGGTGGTGGCCGCGTTGCCATCGATCAGGACGGCACGCAGCGGTCGATTCAGGGGAACCGGCACCACCCAGAGGCGCTCCACCTCATTGGGAACAGACTCGTAGTTGGAGAGCAACAGCAGGGGCCGCGAGCGAAAGGTGAAGCCGGCGCTCGGCTCTCCGTCGGTGGCCTCCTCATCGGTGGCCACGAGGTCGACGTCGAAGGGAAGGGAATCTGCTCCGGGCACCCGCAAGACCAGTTGGCGGGATTGGTAATGGGGCTGGTGCGCGAACTCAACCTGAACGTAGACCAACTCTCCGGCAATGGCTTGAGAAAGGGGTTCCCGCTCTCCATTTTCCAACAGACGAACGAAACGAACCGCCTGCGGAAGATTGCCAGGGAAATCGAAGTCCCAAGTCGCGGGCGCTCCGTTCAGACGCAGGTTGATTCGTCCCGGCCGGACGTTTCGATGCAGGACGCAGCGCACCTGCACCGCGCCATCGAGCGCCGGATCCGCGCGAAACTCCCCCAGATAGCGAATGGTGTCTTGCTCGAAGGCTACGTCACACGGGTCCAGTCCTTCGCGCGGCAGGCCTCTACCGCGGATCCGCAACCAGAACGGCGGCAACCATTCGGCATCGTCCGCGCGTTCGAGGAGGTCGGGGTAATCGGCCAGTTCGACGGCGGCGACCTCGGAGATGGATACCCCTTGTCGGATCCATACTTCGGATCCGGTCGGATCTCCGCTCGCGGTGCGGTCCCATTGCGAACTTGAGCGCAGACCATTCCAGTTGGATCCGGCGTTCGACCTGGCCGACCAGCTTCCGTCAAGCCGAAGTTCACCAGCTTCAAGCAAGGCCTGCAACGGAAAGGTAAGTTCGACCAGTCCTTGGATCCTGGAGGGGACCACCTCATCCCCTTGCGCAGTTCGCTGTGCTTGCGGCTGACCTGGACTGGGAGAAGCCCCCCACAACTGCACCATCAGGTGGTCACCCCGAACGAAGACCCGGGTGGCGTGGAGTTCGTACTGGTCACCGTTTGCCGGATCCGATAGCAGCACGCGCACGTGGGTCACCCTTGGATCGGCGCGATCGCGTCGCACCACGGCCTCGCCCTGGACCTCACCAAGACTCTGGTCCTGGTAGCGGATCGACCATCGCCCAAGAAACTCATCCGGAACCCCGGACGCGTAGGTGGATTGTGCCTCTGCACCAGGCCGCCATTGGGCATGCCGTGGAAGATCGACATAGGGGAAACGGATGTTCCAGTGCAGACTCACCGAGCCAAGGCCGTAGCGTTCGATGGAGCCGAATTGGTGTGCCGTGGCTTGGACATCCAAGCCTTGAACCGCGACGCTTTCCGGAACATGGAAATACAAGTTGAGGGAAGCCGGATCTCCCCCCCATAGATTCAGGCGGACGGGGGCGATTTCCAGGGCGGAGACGTCCAGGGCCTCGTGGATGGGCGCAAAGAGCCAACCCTTTTGCCCGGCAGAAGCCCCCGGATAGGACTTCCAATCCGACGGTACCGCTTGGACGAATCGGAACAACAGGTCGGCAAAATCCTCGAACTCTCGATAGGTCAGGTCGGCCGAGTTCTGGACCTCTTGCAGCAGGCGATTCAACAAGTCCTTTTCTTGCGCGGCGTAGCGGCCGCGAACCTCCTTGTGGATCGCCAGCTGTTCCGACCAGTTCAGTTCCCGGCGCAACTCATCTGAGCGGATCTCGATCCGTTCGCCCACCGGGGACAAGCACAAAGGACGTTTGGCTTCCTGAAAGGCCTTCAACCGATGCCAACGGGCGCGCACCGGCTGATTGGTGCGCAGCTGCAGGGCCTCAAAAAGGGCGGGAACCACTTTGGCCACAGCCAGGTGAATTTCCACTGCCCGATCCACTTGACCGCCTTGATCAAGGTCTGATCCTGAAGTGGCAGCAACAACACCTTCGAGGGCTTCGATCTGGACCCTGATCTCTGCGCGCATGGCCTGCATGCGCGCTTCCTGCCTGCTGGAAAACTCCGCGTCGCCTTCCGCCTGATGGTGCAGAAGCACCCGGCGTGCTGCTTCTATCTGTGCCAGGCAGGCGTCGCCGAGTTGCAAGGCTGCCCCAGCGACCTGATTCACCTCTTGACGTGTGGGGTCCTGGATGCAGGGCCGGTCGAGCGCATTGCCCGCTGCCGCAAGACCGCCGAGCAGCAGGACCGGACAGAGGAGGATGCGAGCGCACCATCGGAAGTTCCAGCTCGTGGTGGGACGCAGGCTACAGGTGCTTGCGGATCCAATCATCGGAGTGGCTCGGCACCATGCTCATCGGAAGGTTGGGCGCGCGCCAGTCTTTCTATAGCGTAAATCACCCGAGCCAATAGTGGCATGGCCGTGCCGACCGGTAGGCCGAGAAGGATGCACCGGGGTGCGGGCCCCATAAAGCCCCACAAAAGACCGAATGCTGCGGCCGCCAGCACGAGTTTCAACAGGTCTGCCATCCAGGTCAAACCGAGGACACCGGTGGCAATCGTGGCCAGGTAGCAGAGCACAACACCCAGCAGCAAATGCCAGGTGCCGACCTCTGGGTGCGGCCACAGACCAAGAACACGGCTGAATCCCAGAAAACAGCCCCAAGGCACCGCGAGTCCGATCATCCATAGAGAAAGGCCGCGAATCGTGGAGTGGCGTGCAACCATCAAGGCGAGGTTAATGTGGTGGATCGAGCCGAATCGAACTCGTAACCAACTCTACCCCCCCATCCTCCATCCATCCAGGAGTCCAGACCCATGGGACGCTACCGCATCGACCGTAGTGTGCGTGATGACGACTCCTACTTCTATTCGGACCGGACGGTCACTTTCGAGGTGGTCGACCAATCGACCGGGAAAGTCATCCACGTTTTCTCTGGCGGATACATGAGGACCAGCCTTGGAGAGGAGACCAACGGCACCAAATCGGTGTTGCTCATGGACGGCGGCAGGGCTTTGCTCGTCACCGACTACGATGGCACTAGCAGACAAGTTTCCTTGCCGGAGTCCAAGGAGTGAGCGACTCCCATCCCAAGTTCAAGATCGTCAGCACCATCACCAAAGAGGACGACTCCTATTTCTATAGTGAGACGGGATACCGGATCGAAGTGCAGCACCGTAGTAACGGCCGGGTGATCATGACCTTCTGGGGCAATGAATACAATTTAAGAGGGACCGAGACCAACCGAGGCACCGAGTACGTGCGCTTTTCTGAAGACGGCACCAAAGTCATTACCACCGCCTACGACGGCACCAAGGAAGAACACCAGCTTCCCGGCTGACCTCACGAAATCCCGCACCGACGCAACCACACCTGAAACAGATGAACGCGAAAGAATTCGAAGCCCAGCACCCGTGGCCCCTCTTTGAAGAAGAGGACCACAAACGCGATATCGCCTGGTGGAGAAGCCATTTCACCAGTAGTCAGGAGCGCATCGAAGCCGATGCTCTTGCGGCCATGTCCGATGAATTGGTCTATTGGGCAGCCTGGAAATTGCGCTCGCTCAAATCAGGTTCCTCCGGCGCCCGCGAACACAAGTCCTTCCTGCGATCGGTGGGCGGCGGCGGCTCGGACTGGTTCGACGCCAAGGCCGACGACGAGACCAGCTTCATCTCGCTGCACATGTTCATCGAGTCCCTGGCCGAGATCGCCAAGGGAGAACTTGGCGCCTACCAAGAGGGACACGATGAATTTGTCAACGCCCTACGCGCGCGTTACCAGGACCTGCGCAAGGAATTGGTGGACGAGCCCGAGGCCTAGTCACTGCCGAGCTGACCACCGAGCCCCGCGCTCCAGTGCAGGGTCATGCGCTCGGCGAAGGCCGCGGCCTGGTCACGCAAGGCGCGCATGGTGTCATTGGCGGCACAGAAAACCGCCGGCACGATGAGCACGTTCTTGCGTCCCTCGCTTTCCAGCTTGGCCAGCACCGCGGCCAGGGCGCGCTCGCCGTCTGCAGTCGCCACGCGCACGCGCAGAAAACGATTGCGGCGAGTCAGCGGATCGTCCTCTTCCAGCGCGAGGAAGGCCGCCCGGTCACTGTCGGAGACGTCGGCCGGCAAAACCAGCACCGTGGTGCCGCCGAAGGGGCCGGGGCAGGCCGGCAAGGCGTGGTCTTCAGCCAGGTCAGCCGCGTCGATCTGCAGGGCGATCTCGGTTGAGCGCGGGTCGCTAAAGCCAGGGGCCACCACCGCGACCACCGACGAAGCGGAGGTGCGCGCGATGGCCTGAGCACGCAGGCGCGCCCACTGACGCGCGCGGGGGGTGGCGGCGGGCAACACCAGATGACGCCTTTGCGGATCTGCGGTGAAGGGCCGGACCGTCAGGCCCAGCGCCGAGCGCAGCACATTTTCCTGTTCAGGATCCGCCGACCACGGATCGCTCGGCATCAGGCGCAGATTGCTTTCGAGACCGATGCCCTGATAGGCGTCGATTTCATCCTGCCACCAACCCTGGTCCTCGCTGCGCGCGTAGACATACAGGCTTTTGCCTTCGGCCCAGCCCTGGGGGCGGAACTCCGCCAGCGGCAGCGGCAGGTCTTTGATCTTGAGGAAATGCCGCGGAGCGAAAGGCAGGCCGTCGACCTTGAGTTCGCCGCTGCGCAAGGCTGCGACCGCGACCACGGTGGCGCCGCTGCCTTCTCCGGCGAGGACCACGCGCGCGGGATCGACCGGGAAGTTGCGCAACACATAACCCCACATCTTTTCCAGGCCGTCCTGCAGGAAGCCGACGTCGGCGGCAAAACTGTCGGGCCAATACCAGCCCCCCCCCAAGCTCTGGTCTTCCTGCAGCGCCAGATAGGGCGGCTCGACGGCGAGGATCGCGACTTCCCTGCCCAGTCGCAGCCGCCACAGATCGAGACCGTCCTGTGCGCTGAGGCCGCCGTCGCTCAACCACATCAACAGGGGCACGCGTTGGCCGGCGGCAAGGCCTTCGGGCAGGTGCAATTGGTACTTGAGTTGGCGCTGCACGTAGACCGAGTGTTTGCCTTCGTTGACGTCGGTGGCCAGCGCCTTGGCGAAAACCACGTAGTCGGCGAAGGGCGCACCATCCAGAGTGGCCAGCGTCGGATCAGATACAGGCACGATCGCCACCGTCTTGACCTCGGTTTGCGGTCGGCGCAGCAACAGCTGGCGCACCGTGCCATCCCAGTACTCGCTGTGGAAACCACCATTGACGTGCACCACCTGGTGGCCGGGATGGTCGCGCAAAGCGTCGGCACAGGCCTCGCCCATCGAATTGTCCCACAGCGACTGGGTCGCGGTCAGGCGCGGATCGTCGGGGTCGCTCGGTCCGCCCATCATGCCGAGGTGACCGCGCACCGCGTTGTCGACGCGGCGCCAATAAGCCGGCGCGTTGGGCAGCAATTGGGCCGGAGCCAGCCTCGCCTGCTCGCCTTCGAGCTGCTGCAGCACTTCCTCGCCTTCCATCGCCAGGCGGCGACGCAGGCTGAGCGGAAAGTTCGACGCCACCACCGGCGCCCCCGCCGCTTTGGCGCTTTCGATCATGGGACGATAGGCAGTGGCGTAGTTGCCCCAGACGCGCGCGCTGTGGATGAATTCGCTTTCGTCGATGCGGCCGTTCAGGTAGTCGTCGAGGCTTGCCTGCGCGTCACGTTCGAACATTTCCATCGCCAGCACCACCTTGCCGCGGCGGGCTTCGAGCATCGCCTCGTACACCGCGAGCTCGACGCGGTGGGTGGTTTCATCGATGTGGGTCTCGCCGAGAAACACGGCCTCGGCGGTGGCGAGTTCGCGCATCAGCTGCGACCAGGACAGCTCCTTGCCGTCGTGGCCGTCGCGCACCGAGACCGCGCGCTGCAGGGGCGGTGCCGCCCAGCCGGGCGCCGATCCTTCCCTGGCATGGGCAGGCCTGGCGGTGTCACCATTCGTTTCGGTCGGTGCCTGACAACTCAGTACGGTCAGCGCAAGAATAAGAAGGAGCATGGACCCGCTGGAGAACCGTGCGGAAAGGGAGGGCGCATTCATGGCCAGATTATGGCGGTGCGCCGCGGTGACCTACGATGAACCTCGCCATGACTGAACGGCCGCTCCTGCTCTACGTCGCCGACCCGATGTGTTCGTGGTGCTGGGGCTTCGCGCCGGTGCTGGAATCTCTGCGTACTGCCTTCCCGGACCTGCCGCACCAACTGGTTCTCGGCGGCCTCGCGGCGGATTCCGACGCACCGATGGAGCCGTCGATGAGCGCCTTCGTGCAGCATGCCTGGCGCGAGGTCCATGAGCGCACCGGCGCCGCCTTCAATTTCGACTTCTGGCAAGAGTGCCAGCCGCGGCGCTCGACCTGGCCCGCCTGCCGCGCGGTGATCCTGGCGCGCCGCCAGGAGCTGGGCGGCGCGATGTTCCGCGCCATCCAGGAGGCCTATTACCTGCACGCACGCAACCCGTCGGACGACTCCACCCTCGCCGACCTCGCCGCCCAACTCGGCCTCGCCCGCGGCCCCTTCCTCGACCAGCTCCACGCCGCCGCCACCCAGCAGGAACTCGACACCGATTTCGAACTCCGCCGCCGACTCGGCGCCAACAGCTTCCCCAGCCTCGGCCTGCTGCAAAACGGCCAACCAAGCCTGCTGCACTCCGGCTGGTGCGACGCTGCCACTGCCCAGGCACTCGTCGCGGGCGCCTTGCGGGAATAGGAGGAATCCAAGCCCTGGCAGGCGGTGGACCATGTGCTTTCGGTCCACGGCCTGCAATCCGTGCCCTTGGGAACGGCCGGTTGGCTTGAATCGTCCCGGACAATATCGTTGAGAACCATGCCTGCACATTACTCCCCGCTTGAGAGACGGCTGGCTCTTGACAAGCTCGATGCCTGGATCGGATCTTCCAGGCACCGCGATTTTCGCGACCAGGCCGTCGATGACTTTTTTGCTGCCATCGAGGGTCCCGTAAGCGAAGAGGACCTCGCCCACGGCCTGGAACATCAGAATCTGCAATCCCTGGTCAATGGCTGGTTGCGCTGCGATAGCGCCTTCGGCAGCGCACCTTGTGCGGCGCTCAGCTTGTTGGCCTCGAGCAAGGGTGCCAGGTTGCCCCTGGGCAGCCGACGTTTTCTGGAAATCCTCGGCCTGAGTGTGCTCGGAGTCTATGAAGTCCTGGAGGTCGACCGGGGTTCCTCGTGCCGACTGCGTTCTTTCCTGGGCAAGGACGAATATGTCGTTCGCGAGTGCCTCGGCACTCAAACCATGACGGAGGAACACATTATTGGGGCACGAGTCATCCCAGGTGGCGACGGCGGCCTGGTCTTCGAGGATCTGGTTGTGCTTCCCGGTGATCTGGCCGAGGCCGAAAAGCGGCTTGGCGAAATCCTTGCTCTAGTGGCCGAAGCGGGAGCCCAGCTCTCCCCAGAATTGGGGATTTACCCGGACCTGGATGAACTGGATGAAGCCTACGCCATCAACAAGACCTTGGCACCCCTCCTCGCCCATTGGTGGTTCGACGGTAATTTTGAAGACCAACAGGAGGAACTGGTTCCGGCCCTAGTCAACGGCGAGGTCTACGAACCCGGGCGGGCGGAATACCTACTTCTCCGTGACGCACCTCCCCTGGCTGCTCTGGCCTCGATCCCGGGCATGGAGGAAGGCGAGCCCGGCGTCTGGGATTTTATTGAAGAAACCGCAAGCGGTCGCCGCCTGCTCGGCTCCGCCGCCGTCAGCGGCCCCAGGATCTTCCGTCCAACCCTCATCCTGCACAGCAGTGGACGCCAGTCCATGGCCAAGCTGCGCAAAGCCGTGAAAGGTGTTTTCGGGGACTCCTGGACCCATTTGTGCACTCGGTATGAGAAACCACGCATGCTCTCTGCCGAGGGTTCCCACTCCTTTGCCACACAAGAAGTCAAGGTGGACTTCGATGAACTCGGCATTGATCCCGATGCCCCCGACGCGATGCAGAGAGTGGAGCATGCCCTGCGCCAACAATTCCTCGACCGCTGGCCGGACGAGGAAGTCCCTGCCCTCGACGGCCTGCAACCCCGCGAAGCCGCTTTGATCCCCGGCAAACGGGACCAGGTCATCCGCCTCCTTGACCAGTTTCAGGCCGACGACCAAGCCCGCGTCCAGCGAACCGGTGCCGCCCCACTCGACTTCGAAACCGTCCTGCGAACCCTGGGATTACCAAGCCCGAAGGCGACGAAATAGGGTCGGGGTAATGCGGTTGCGGCACCGACAAAAGCCAGTGCCGCAGAGCCTGCGGATCGAAGTCCTTGGTAAGAATGCCCGGTGAGAGGACGATAAGTGAAACTGATCAGAGTCCGGGATCCATTCCCACCTCGTTTCGCCCCGGCTCAACCGGCCAGTGGACTGTAACATCTGACGATTAGTGGATTTGATTTCGTCGAGACGGCTCATTGTAGGCCCACTTCACGGTTCTGGGATCGTCGTTGTACTTGCGGATGTACTTCATGATCTGGCGCGTGAGGTCGCGAGTCGACTTGAATATGCCGCGGTAGATCAAATCTCGCTCGATCTTCCAAAACCATAGTTCGACTTGATTCAACCACGAGGAATAGGTCGGGATGAAATGCAGCGTGACCTTTGGGTTGTTGTCGAGGAATTCGCGGACATGTGGCGTCTTGTGGGCGGACAAGTTGTCCAAGATGACATGGATCTCACGCTTGCGCTTGTTGGTCGCGACGAG